>JADCHE010000109.1 GCA_020248665.1 Burkholderiales bacterium
CGCCGTGGCCGTAGGCGTTCGGCGACGCGAGCGAGCCGAGGCCGCGCACGTTGGTCGTCGTGCCGCGCAGGTGCGGCCCGAGGCCGCGGTGCATCGGCATGCCCATGTACTGGTCGACGCGGTCGCCGGTGTGGTTGCGCAGCGCGTAGGCGAGGGTGCGCGGCGACAGCAGTCGCGTGCCGTTCAGCGTGCCGCCGGCGAGCATCATCTGGTAGAGCGCGACCATGCCGCGCGCGGTGCCGTAGGCGCCGCCGCCGGGCGCGCAGCCGCGCCGCCAGGTCGCATTGTTCGCGTCGGCGCGCAGGCGCTGTCCGCCGTCCTCGGTCGGCTCGTGCATGTCGGACACGCGCGCGTCCTGCTCGGGCGGCAGCCCCATGTACAGGTCGCGCCCGAGGCCGAGCGGCTCGATCACCGAGGCGCGGACGTGGTCGCGGAAGTCGGCGCCGGTCCAGTGCTCGATCAGCGCGGCCAGCACCCAGTGCGCCGACAGCCCGTGGTACTCGATGCGCGAGCCGGGCGTCCACTCGAGCGTGAAGTCGCAGACGGCGGCGCGGCGCGCGGCGCGGTCCGTCCAGCCCTCGCGCGTCATCGTGGCATTCGGGAAGCCGCCCTGGTGCGTGATCACCTGCAGGATCGTCACGTCGCGCTTGCCGTGCCGCGCGAAGTCGGGGAGGTGGTCGGACACGCGGTCGTCGAAGCCGAACACGCCGTCCTCGCAGAGCCGCCACAGCGCGGTCGCGACGATCACCTTGGTGTTCGAGTACAGCAGCCACAGCGTATCCGCGCCGGCCTTCACCGGCCCGGGCACGGTGCGGGCGTGGCCGACGGTGCGCTCGAGCAGCAGCCGGCCGTGGCGGGCGATCGCGATCTGGCAGCCCGGGTAGCGGCCTTCGGCGACGTGGCCGTCGATCAGGGCGAAGAGGCGCTCGAGGCGGTCGGCGCGCAGGCCGGACGAGGCGAGGTCGCCGGCGGGCAGGGGGTAGGTGTCCATGGCCGATACAATACGGGGTTACCCGCCGACCGGCACCGACGGCCCGCATCCCATGGCACGAGCGCTGTACCAGAGCGACCTGCATTCCCTGAAGCTGCTGTCGCGCGGCAAGGTCCGCGACAACTACGCGGTCGGCGACGACCGGCTGCTGATCGTCACCAGCGACCGGCTGTCCGCGTTCGACGTGGTCATGAACGAGCCGATCCCCGACAAGGGCCGCGTGCTGAACCAGATGGCGCTGTTCTGGTTCGATCGGCTCGCCGACGTCGTGCCGAACCACCTGACGGGCATCGCGCCCGAGTCGGTGGTGGCGCCCGACGAGGTCGCGCAGGTCGCGGGCCGCTCGATGGTCGTCAAGCGCCTGAAGCCGATCCTCGTCGAGGCGGTGGTGCGCGGCTACCTGATCGGTTCCGGCTGGAAGGACTACCGGGCCACCGGCGCGGTCTGCGGCATCGCGCTGCCGAAGGGGCTGCGGATGGCCGAGAAGCTGCCCGAGCCGATCTTCACGCCGGCGGCCAAGGCCGAGATGGGCGAGCACGACGAGAACATCACCTTCGACGCGATGGTCGCGACCGTCGGCGCGCCGCTCGCCGAGCGGATCCGCACGGTGTCGCTCGAGCTCTACCGCCGGGCGTCCGAATATGCGGCCACGCGCGGCATCATCATCGCCGACACCAAGTTCGAGTTCGGCCTCGACGACGCGGGCACGCTGCAACTGATGGACGAGGTGCTGACCGCCGACTCGTCGCGCTTCTGGCCGGCCGATTCGTACCGGGTCGGCGAGTCGCCGCCGAGCTTCGACAAGCAGTACGTGCGCGACTACCTCGAGACGCTCACCGGCTGGGGCAAGCGCCCGCCCGCGCCGCCGCTGCCGCCCGAGGTCGTCGAGCGCACCGCGGCGAAGTACCGCGAGGCGCTCGAGCGGCTGACCGGGCGCACGCTCGGCTGAGCGGTGCGCGCACGCGCGCGTCGTCCCGGGGCGACGCGTCTCGCGGCGCTCCGGGACGCGCGGCGCGTCACTTCGGCAGGATCACCGTGTCGATCGCGTGGATCACGCCGTTGGTCGCGACGACATCGGCCTTCACGACCGTGGCGTCGTTGATCCGCACGCCTCCGCCTTCGGCCTTCAGCGCCACGTTCTGGCCCTGCACGGTCTTCACGTCGCCGGTGCGCACGTCCTTCGCCATCACCCGGCCGGCGACCACGTGGTAGGTCAGCACCGAGCGCAGCTTCGCGGGGTCCTTCAGCAGGCCGTCGACGGTGCCCGGGGGCAGCTTGGCGAACGCCGCGTCGGTCGGCGCGAACACCGTGAACGGGCCGGGACCCTTCAGCGTGTCGACGAGGCCCGCGGCCTTGACCGCGGTGACGAGGGTGGTGAACTGGCCGGCCGCGACGGCGGTGTCGACGATGTCCTGGGCGGCGTGGGCGGCCTGGCCGGCGACGAGCGCGGCGGCGGCGGCGGCGAACTTGAGCGTACGGAACGGGTGCATGAGCGATCTCCTGGGGTTGAACCGATAGGTCAAAATGTGACCGATCAGTGCATATGTCGCCGGCCGTCGTCGGTCCTGACAGGGATCGCCCGGGGCGAGCGGCTAAACTCGAGGTTTAGACGGAGTGAGCGATGACCGACGCGTCCCCGATCGTCGGGGTGGTGATGGGCAGCAGCAGTGACTGGGACGTGATGCAGCACGCCTGTGCGGTGCTGCGAGAGTTCGGCGTGCCGTACGAGGCGAAGGTGGTCTCGGCGCACCGGATGCCCGATGACATGTTCGCCTATGCCGAGGGCGCGGTCGGCCGCGGGCTGCGCGCGATCGTCGCCGGCGCGGGCGGTGCTGCGCACCTGCCTGGCATGCTCGCCGCCAAGACCATCGTGCCGGTCTACGGGGTGCCGGTGCCGTCGAAGTACCTGCGCGGCGAGGACTCGCTCGCCTCGATCGTGCAGATGCCGCGCGGCGTGCCGGTCGCGACCTTCGCAATCGGCGAGGCCGGCGCCGCGAACGCCGCGCTGCACGCGATCGCCGCGCTCGCGACGACCGACGCGGCGCTCGCCGCGACGCTCTCCGCGTACCGCGCCCGCCAGACCGCGGCGGCGCGCGCGATGACGCTGCCGGGGGCCTGAACGTGCGCCGCGTGTCGCCTGCGCTGCCCCCGGGCAGGTGGCTCGGCCTGCTCGGCGGCGGCCAGCTCGGACGGATGTTCTGCATGGCCGCGCAGAGCCTCGGCTATCGCGTCTGCGTGCTCGACCCGGGCGCCGACAGCCCCGCGGGTAGCATCGCCGAACGTCACCTGAAGGCCGGCTACCTCGATGACGCCGCGCTCGACGAGCTCGCGCGGACCTGCCGCGCGGCGACCACCGAGTTCGAGAACGTGCCGGCGCGCGCGCTCGAGCGGCTCGCGCGCGACATCGCGGTCGCGCCTGCCGGCGCGTCGGTCGCGATCGCGCAGGACCGCGTCGACGAGAAGGCGTTCGTGCGGCGCGCCGGCATCGAGGTCGCGCCGTACGCGGTGGTCCGCGACGAGGCCGACCTGCGCGCAGCCGACCCGGCGCTGTTCCCGGCGATCCTGAAGGCGGCGCGGCTCGGCTACGACGGCAAGGGCCAGGCACGCGTCGCCGACGCGGCCTCGGCGCTCGAGGCGTTCCGCGCGTTCGGCGGCGTGCCCTGCGTGCTGGAGAAGCGGCTCGCGCTCGCGAAGGAGGTGTCGGTCGTCGTCGCGCGCGGCTTCGACGGCGTGGCGTCCGCGTGGCCGCTCGCCGAGAACGAGCACCGCGGCGGCATCCTCGCGGTGTCCACCGTGCCCGCGCGCGTCGACGAGGCGCTCGCCGCGCGTGCGACCGAGGCGACGCTTGCGATCGTCGCCGCGCTCGACTACGTCGGCGTGCTGTGCGTCGAGTTCTTCGTGCTCGAGGACGGCCGTCTCGTCGTCAACGAGATGGCGCCGCGGCCCCACAACTCCGGGCACTACACGATCGACGCCTGCGTCACCAGCCAGTTCGAGCAGCAGGCGAGGGTGATGGCCGGGCTGCCGCTCGGCGCGACGCGGCAGCACTCGCCGGCGGTGATGCTGAACCTGCTGGGCGACGTCTGGTACGGCGACCGCGACGCGCCGTCCGAGCCCGACTGGACGCGCGTGCTGCGCCACCCGCAGGCGAAGCTGCACCTGTACGGCAAGACCGAGGCGCGTCGGGGCCGCAAGATGGGCCACGTGACGGTTCTGGGCGAGACCGCGGCCGAGTGCGCGTCGGTGGCCGCGACGATCGAGCGGGACCTGGGCATCGCGACGTGATCGAGCCGCCGACCGACGCGGCGATCGACCGCGCCGCGCGGGCGCTGCTCGCCGGCGGGCTCGTCGCCCTGCCGACCGAGACGGTCTACGGGCTGGGCGCCGACGCGGCGCAGCGAGACGCGGTCGCCCGCATCTACGCGGTCAAGGGCCGACCCGCCGGCCATCCGCTGATCGTGCACGTGCCGGACGCGGCGACCGGCCGACGCTGGGCCCGGTTCGACGCGCGGGCCGAGCGGCTGGTCGCCGCATTCTGGCCCGGGCCGCTCACGCTGATCCTGCCGCGCCTAGACGACGCGCCCGCGTGGGCGTGCGGCGGTCAGGGCAGCGTCGGGCTGCGCTGCCCGTCGCATCCGATCGCGCACGCACTGCTCGCGCGCTTCGTCGCGCTCGGCGGGCTCGGCGTCGCAGCGCCGTCGGCGAACCGCTTCGGGCGCGTCAGCCCGACGCGCGCCGCGCACGTCGTGGAGGATCTCGGCGAGGACGTGCCGCTCGTGCTGGACGGCGGCCCGTCCGAGGTCGGCGTCGAGTCGACGATCGTCGACCTGAGCCGTGGCCGTCCGGTGCTGCTGCGGCCCGGGCGCATCGGCCGCGATGCGCTCGAGGCGGCGCTCGGCGAGCCGGTCGGCGACCGCGACGCCGACGCGCCGCGCGCCTCGGGTACGCTCGCCGCGCACTACCAGCCGCACACTCCGGTCGACCTGGTGGCACGCGACGCGCTCGAAGCGCGGATCGACGCGCTCGCCGGCGCGCGCGTCGCGGTGTGGTCGGTGGCCCGGCCCGCGCGCCCGGTGGCCGCGTGGATCGAGGCGCCGGATGACGCCGCCGCGTACGAGGCCGCGCTCTACGACTCGCTGCGCCGCCTCGACGCGTTGCGCGCCGACCGGATCCTCGTCGAGGCGCCGCCGGCCGGCGCAGACCGCGACGCGGCGCGCGACCGCCTGGCCCGCGCGGCGCACCGGGGCGGCTGAGCCCGGTTCCGCCGCGAGCGGCGGGGGCCGGCGCGCGGAAAGGGTGCGCGACGGGCATGCACTTGATTATCATCGAGTTGGCCTTCACCCGAAGGCAGGGGCGGCGCCCTCGACGGCGCGCCCGGGATCCGTTCGCCGAGGAGACACGATGTACCCCATTCCCTACCGGGCCCGGGCCCGGGCCCTCCGGGCCGCTACCGTCATGGCCGTCGCCGTCCTGCTCGCCGCCTGCGGCAGCGGCAGCGACACCGGGCTGCGCGGCGCGGTCACGGCCGACACCGCGGTCGCGACGCTGACCAAGGCCCAGATCGACGCGAACACGTCGTCGCCGGCCCTGCCGATCCAGGCGCTGACGGGCGCCGCCCGCTGCGACGTCACGGTCCGCAAGGTCACGCACACGACGAACGGCCCCGGCGGCACCGCCGGCTACACCGCGGTCGCCGCGGTGCTCGTCCCGACGGTCAGCGCGACCTGCCCGGGCCCGTTCCCGATCGTCGCCTACGACCCGGGCACGAGCGTCGAGAAGGCCCGCACCCTCTCGAACCCGACCTCGGGCGAGACCGCGCTGCTGACCGCGTTCTTCGCGGCGCAGGGCTATGTCGTCGTCGCCACCGACTACCTCGGCTTCTCCGACTCGAACTTCCCGTACCACCCGTATCTGCACGCCGAGTCGCAGGCATCGACGACCGTCGACGCGATCCGCGCCGCGCGCATCGTGCTCGAACGGCAGGGTGTCCCGCTGTCGGGCAGGCTGTTCCTGACCGGCTACTCGCAGGGCGGCCACGCCGCGCTGGCGACGCACCGCGCGATCGAGGCCGATGCCTCGCTCGGCCTGACGGTCACCGGTTCGGGGCCGATGTCCGGTCCCTACGACCTCGTGGGCTCGTTCGTGGCCGGCACCTCGTTCCTGCCCGCCGGCACCGGCGGCTCGAGCGTGTTCACGCCGTACGTGATCACCGGCTACCAGAAGATCTACGGCAACCTCTACGCGACGCCGGCCGACTACTTCCGGGCGCCGTACGTGACCGGCATCGAGTCGCTGTTGCCGGGCGCGTTGACCTTCGACCAGCTGATAGCGACCGGCAGGCTTCCGCTGAACCTCGGCGACCTGATCACGCCGCGCGCGGTCGCCGACATCGGCGATGTGAACAGCGGCTTGCGCCGCGCGCTGTCGGCCAACTCGCTGCTCGGCTGGACGCCGAGGTCGCCGGTGCTGCTGTGCGGCGGCTCGAAGGACCCGGTGGTGCTCTACACGGTGAACACCACGGCCACGGCTGCCGACCTGCGCTCGCGCAGCGCGACCGTCACCGCGGTCGACGTCGAGACGGTGCCCGAGCTCGCGCCCGTGCTCGCGGCGCTGACGCCGGCGACGTACCACGGCGGCGTGATCACGCCCTGCATGAAGGTCGTGCGCGACGCGCTGTTCGCGACCCTGCGCTGACGCGTCCGGGCGTGCGCGCGGCATCCGCCGCGGGCGCGCCCCGACGCGCTCCGACGCCGGTCCGGCCGCCGCGCCCAGGGGTATCGCGGCCCGACCGGCCCGGCCGCCCGCACACTGCGGCGATGAGCACGCTCCCGACGCCTCCCCCCGACCGGTCCCGGTCGTTCGCCCGCAGCCTCGGGGCCTGTGCCGCCGTCGCGGTGCCGCTCGCGCTCGTCGCCTGCGGCGGCAGCGACGAGACACCGGACGCGCCCGCCGCGCCGGTCGCGGCCGTGTCTCCCGTCGCGCCCGCCCCGCCGCCGGCACCGCCCGTTCCGGGCGCACCGAGCGGGCCGACCGCCGTTGCCGGCGACGCGCAGACCGCCCCGGCGGTCCCGGCGGCCCCGGTCGCGCCAGCGGCTCCGGCGGCGCCGTCCGCCGCGAACCCAGCGTGGCTCGCGTCGACCACGCCGATCGCGACGCTGCCGAAGGCGACGATCGACGTGACGAACGCGCAGCGCGGCTGGGCGGTGCTCGCCGGCCCGGCGCGCTGCGACGTCACCGTCCACGAGATCGTCCATCCCACGACGGGACCGAGGGGCGAGCCCACCGACGCGTCCGGTGCGGTGCTGGTGCCGTCCGGCGCCGGCTGCGCGGGCCCATACCCGGTGCTGTCGTACTCGCGCGGCACCGACCTCGACCGCGCACGCACGATGACCGACACGACCGAGCGCGAGACGCAGGCCGTCGCCGGCTTCTTCGCCGCCCGCGGCTGGGTGGTCGTCGCCTCCGACTACCTCGGCTACGCGAAGTCGAGATACCCGTACCACCCGTACCTGCACGCCGACTCCGAGGCGCGCACGACGATCGACGCGCTGCTCGCCGGGCGCGCACTGCTCGCGCGGCTCGGCGTGGCCGAGTCGGGCCGGGTGTTCCTCGCGGGCTACTCGCAGGGCGGGCACGCGGCGCTCGCCGCGCAGCGCGCGATCGAACGCGACCGGCCGGCGGGCGTGCCCGAGGTCGTCGCGACCGGCGCGATGAGCGGCCCGTACGACCTCCCCGGCTCGTTCCCCGAGGTCGCGGCGCTCGCGCCGCTGCTCGCGATCGACTTCGGCGACTCCTCGACGGCGCGCTCGGTGGTGCTGCGGCTCGGCGACGTGCTCGGCACCGCGGCCGTCGACCTGCTGACGGCGGGCGACCGGTTCCGCACGACGCTGCAGGCCAACTCGGTGACCGGCTGGACGCCGCGCGCGCCGCTGATGCTGTGCGGCGGTGCGCGCGACCCGGTGGTGCCGTTCGCGAACGCGCGGCGCGCCGCCGAGGACTTCGCGTCGCGCGGCGTGCAGGTGCCGGTCGTCGAAGTCGAGCAGGTGCCCGGCTGGGCCGCGCTGCTGCCGCCGCCGGGCGCGCGGATCACCGAGCTCGGCAGCTACCACCAGGGCGCGGTGCCGCCGCTGTGCTTCGCGGCGGTCCGCGACCAGTGGCTCGAGCCGCGGCGCTGATCCGCCGGCGATCCGTCACCGATCCGCATCGCGGGGCGCGCATGGCGCGCCCGGTCATCACCGCGCACCGGCCCACGTGCGCGATCGGACGAATCGCTCGACCGCCTCGATCAGCACTTCGGGCCGGTCGCGATGGGGGGTGTGTCCGCATCCGGGCAACTCGAGCAGTTCGGTGCCCGGCACGCGCCGCGCGATGCCTCGGACCTGCTCGAGCGTGCCGTACTCGTCGTCGGTGCCCTGGATCGCGAGCACCGGGCAGCGGATCGATGCGAGCTCGGACTCGATCGACCACGCGCGGAACGCCGGGTCGAGCCAGGCGCCGCTCCAGCCGCCGAAGGCTGAATCGGGGTCGTCGTGGTGGCGGGCGAGGCCGCGCTTCAGGTCGCCCTGCGCGTACTCGTCGCGCACGCGCTCGATGCTCGCGACCGACACGTCCTCGACCAGGATGTGCGGCGCGACGACGACGAGGCCTGCGACGCGCGCCGGGAAGCGCGCCGCGTGGATCAGCGCGATCGAGCCGCCGTCGCTGTGGCCGAAGAGACAGGGCGGCTCGGTCGCGGCGTCGACGCCGAGCGCCGCGAGCAGCGCCGGCAGCAGATCGAGCGCCTGCCGGTGCATGAAGTCGGGCGCCCAGCGCTCGCCGGGCGCGCGCGGCGTGGAGCGTCCGTAGCCGGGGCGCGAGAACACCAGCCCGCGCAGGCCGACGGCCTCGCAGAGCCGTCTCGGGAAGTCCTTCCACATCGAGACCGAGCCCAGCCCCTCGTGCAGGAAGACCATCGTCGGCGCGCGCGGATCGTCGACGCCTACGCGAGCGTGCTCGATGCGCACGCGCCGCCCGGCCCAGTCGACGTCGACGAGGCCGGTGGCGGGGTACGTGGCTCCCTCGCTCACGCCGCCGGCTGCTCGCGCAGCCTGAAGCGCTGGATCTTGCCGGTCGCGGTCTTCGGGAGCTCGCCGATGAACTCGATGATTCGCGGGTACTTGTACGGCGCAAGCCGGTCCTTGACGAAGACCTTGAGCTCGTCCTCGCTCGCCGACGCGCCGGGCTTGAGCACCACGTAGGCCTTGGTCTTGGTGAGCCCTTCCGCGTCGGGCACGCCGACGACCGCGGCCTCGAGCACCGCCGGGTGCTGGATCAGCGTGGCCTCGACCTCGAACGGCGAGACGTAGATGCCGCTGACCTTCAGCATGTCGTCGCTTCGGCCGGAGTAGGTGAAGCTGCCGTCGGCGTTGCGCACGTACTTGTCGCCGCTCTTGGTCCAGCCGCCCTGGAAGGTCTCGCGGGTCTTCGCGCGGTTGCCCCAGTACATCATCGCGGCCGACGGGCCCTGGATGTACAGGTCGCCCGGCTCGCCGTCGGCGACCGGCCGGCCATCGTCGCCGCGCAGCTCGATCGTGTAGCCGGGCACCGGCCAGCCGGTGGTGCCGTAGCGGACCTCGTCGGGCCGATTGGACAGGAAGATGTGCAGCAGCTCGGTCGAGCCGATGCCGTCGACGATCGGCACGCCGAAGTGGGCCTGGAAGCGCTCGCCGAGCTCCGCCGGCAGCGCCTCGCCGGCCGACGACACCAGCCGCAGCGCGACCTCGGCGCGCTTCGGCAGCACCGGCGACGCGAGCATCCCGGCGAACCCGGTGGGCGCGCCGTAGAACACCGTGGGCGTCGCGCCGCCGACCTCGCCGCGCCAGCGGCGGAAGGTGGCGTCGGGCGTCGGCCGCTCGGCCATCAGCAGCGTCGTCGCGCCGACCGACATCGGGAAGGTCAGCGCGTTGCCGAGGCCGTAGGCGAAGAAGAGCTTCGCGGCCGAGAAGCAGACGTCGGCCTCGGTCAGGCCGAGCACCGCCTTGCCGTAGAGTTCGCAGGTCCAGTAGGGATTCGCGTGCGAATGCACCGTGCCCTTCGGACGACCGGTCGAGCCCGACGAATAGAGCCAGAACGCCGGGTCGTCGGCCGCGGTCGGGGCGGGGCGCGACGCGGGCTCGGCGCCGGCGAGGAAGGCCTCGAACTCGGCTTCGGCCGGATGCAGCGGCGCGACCGGCCGCGAGACGACGGTGCGCTTCACCTCGTGGTCCGAGCGGGTCATCGCCGCGACCAGCGTCGGCAACAGCACGCCCGAGACCAGCAGTGCCTGGGCGCGCGAGTGCTCGAGCATGTAGGCGTAGTCGTCGGCGGTCAGCAGCGTGTTGACCGCGACCGGCACGAGCCCTGCGTGCATCGCGCCAAGGAAGGCGACCGGCCAGTCGGTGCAGTCGTGCATCGCGAGCAGCACGCGCTCCTCGCGCCGCAGGCCGAGGGCGCGCAGTGCCGCCGACGCGCGGCGGACCCGCTCGGCGAGCGCACCGTACGTGACGGTGCCGGTGTCGTCGACGAAGGCGGCCTTGCCCGGCCGATGCGCGTTCGCGTCGAGCAGGTGCTGCGCGAAGTTGAAGCGCTCGGGCGGCGCGGCGACGGTCGGGGGGGGGGTCATGGGGCGTCTACTCCTCGGGGGCGGCCGCCGGCGTTGCCGCAGCCAGCGCTTGCCCGTCCGACGGGCATGCAGTATTGTGCGTCCGTGCACTGTAGGGTCAACACGCCGTCATGTCAAGCATTATAATGCCTGTCGTTGAGGCGCCTCCGCGGGATCGCGCCGACGGCGCGGCATTGCCCGACGGCGCGGACGCCGACGCCGAGGCCAAGAACCCGTTCCTGGTGGCGCTCGGCGAGCGGGTGAGGGCGCTGCGCTCGCGCCGCGGCATGACCCGCAAGGCGACCGCGCAGGCGGCCGACGTGTCCGAGCGCCACCTGGCGAACCTCGAGTACGGCGTCGGCAATGCGTCGATCCTGGTGCTCCTGCAGGTCGCGCAGTCGCTGCAGTGCTCGCTCGCCGAGCTGCTCGGCGACGTGACCACCTCGTCGCCCGAATGGCTGATGATCCGCGAGATGCTCGAACAGCGCGACGACGCGACGCTGCGCCGGGTGCGCGTCGCGATCGGCGAGATGCTCGGCACCGGCGGCGAGAACGAGGCGCGCAGCCACCGCGTCGCGCTGATCGGGCTGCGCGGCGCGGGCAAGTCCACGCTCGGGCAGCGGCTCGCCGACGACCTCGGCTTCCCGTTCGTCGAGCTCTCGCGCGAGATCGAGAAGTTCGCCGGCTGCAGCGCGTCCGAGATCCAGGCGCTGTACGGCCAGAACGCCTACCGCCGCTACGAGCGGCGCGCGCTCGAGGAGTCGATCCAGATCTATCCCGAGGCGGTGATCGCGACGCCGGGCGGCCTGGTCGCCGATGCGGCGACCTTCAACCTGCTGCTCGCGCACTGCACGACGGTATGGCTGCAGGCCGACCCCGAGGACCACATGAAGCGCGTGATCGCGCAGGGCGACATGCGCCCGATGGCCGCGAGCCGCGAGGCGATGGAGGACCTGAAGGGCATCCTCGCCGGGCGCGCGCCGTTCTACTCCAAGGCCGAACTGCGGCTCGACACCAGCGCGCGTCCGCTCGAGGCGACCTTCGCGGCGCTGCGGGCGCTGGTGCGCGAGACGCTCCACCTGCCGGCCTGACACGAAGTGGAGTGCACATAGGGCGACTGGACTTGGCGAGTATCTGCAATATGATGCTTTACACTCGACAAGACATGCAGCATAATGCCTTATACCCGATCCGAGACGTATGCAGCAGCGTGCGTCTCCCCACCGTGCAGGAGACCCCGATGAGCCGTCCCGACCGCGTCGACTACCAGACCCACCCGACCCAGTACCGGCACTGGAGGCTGTCGTTCGACGGCCCGGTCGCGACGCTCGCCGCGGACTTCGACGAGGACGCCGGCCTGCGCCCCGGCTACAAGCTCAAGCTCAACAGCTACGACCTCGGCGTCGACATCGAGCTCAACGACGCGATCAACCGGATCCGCTTCGAGCACCCCGAGGTCCGCACGGTGGTCGTCACCTCGCTGAAGGACAAGGTGTTCTGCTCGGGCGCGAACATCTTCATGCTCGGTACCTCCAGCCACGCCTGGAAGGTCAACTTCTGCAAGTTCACCAACGAGACCCGCAACGGGCTCGAGGACTCGTCGGCGCACAGCGGCCTGAAGTTCCTCGCCGCGGTCAACGGCGCGTGTGCCGGCGGCGGCTACGAGCTCGCGCTCGCCTGCGACGAGATCCTGCTGGTCGACGACCGCTCGAGCGCGGTGAGCCTGCCCGAGGTGCCGCTGCTCGGCGTGCTGCCCGGCACCGGCGGCCTGACCCGCGTCACCGACAAGCGCCGCGTGCGCCATGACCTCGCCGACATCTTCTGCACGACCACGGAGGGCGTGCGCGGCCAGAAGGCCAAGGACTGGCGCCTCGTCGACGACATCGCCAAGCCCGCGGTGTTCCAGCAGAAGGTCCGCGAGCGCGCGCTGGCGCTGGCCGCGCAGAGCGATCGGCCCGCCGACGGCAAGGGCGTCGAGCTGGTGCCGCTCGAGCGCACCATCGAGGCCGACGCGCTGCGCTACCGCTACGTGAGCGTCGCGATCGACCGCGCGAAGCGCACCGCGACCTTCACGGTGAAGGCGCCGTCGGGCGCGCAGCCGAAGGACGTCGCCGCGATCGAGGCGGCCGGCGCCGCCTGGTACCCGCTCGGGATGGCCCGCGAGCTCGAGGACGCGATCCTGTCGATGCGCACCAACGAGCTCGACATCGGCGTCTGGCTGGTCAGGACCGAGGGCGACCCGGCCGCGGTGCTCGCGATGGACGAGGTGCTGCTCGCGAATCGCGACCACTGGCTGGTGCGCGAGACGATCGGCCTGCTGCGCCGGACCTTCTCGCGGCTCGACGTGTCCTCGCGCAGCCTGTTCGCGCTGCTCGAGCCGGGCTCGGCGTTCGCCGGCAGCTTCCTGGAGCTCGCGCTCGCCTGCGACCGCAGCTACATGCTGGTGCTGCCCGACGAGCCGGCGAAGGCGCCGCGCATCGCGGTCGACTCGGCCAACTTCGGGCTCTTCCCGATGGTCACCGGCCAGAGCCGGCTCGGGCGCCGCTTCTACGACGAGGCGCCGGCGCTCGACGCGGTCCGCGCGAAGTCGGGCGAGCCGCTCGACGGCGGGGCGGCGCTCGCGCTCGGCCTGGTCACCCGCGCGCCCGACGACATCGACTGGGCCGACGAGGTCCGGATCGCGATCGAGGAGCGGGTGTCGATGTCGCCCGATGCGCTGACCGGCATGGAGGCGAACCTGCGCTTCAACGGTCCCGAGAACATGTTCACCCGCGTCTTCGGCCGGCTCACCGCCTGGCAGAACTGGATCTTCCAGCGCCCGAACGCCGTCGGCGACAAGGGCGCACTGAAAGTCTACGGCAAGGGCGACAAGGCCGCCTTCGACTGGAACCGCGTCTGACCCGCGCGCCGCAACCCCGACCCGATTCTCAGCGTCTCACCGCAACCAACCGACACCCCGACGGAGTCCCGACATGGCCGCCATCGACTACAGCGAGAAGATCCCCAACAACGTCAACCTCGCCGAGGACCGCACGCTGCAGCGCGCGCTCGAGCAGTGGCAGCCGAACTACCTCGAGTGGTGGAAGGACATGGGGCCGGACGGCAGCCAGGACTTCGATGTCTATCTGCGCACCGCGGTCAGCGTCGACCCGCAGGGCTGGGCGCAGTTCGGCCACGTGAAGATGCCCGACTACCGCTGGGGCATCTTCCTGAATCCGGCCGATAAGGACCGCAAGATCCACTTCGGCGACCACAAGGGCGAGGGCGCCTGGCAGGACGTGCCCGGCGAGTACCGTGCGAACCTGCGCCGGATCATCGTGACGCAGGGCGACACCGAGCCCGCGTCGGTCGAGCAGCAGCGCCACCTCGGCCTCACCGCGCCGAGCCAGTACGACCTGCGCAACCTGTTCCAGGTCAACGTCGAGGAAGGCCGCCACCTGTGGGCGATGGTCTACCTGCTGCACAAGTACTTCGGCCGCGACGGCCGCGAGGAAGGCGAGGCGCTGCTCGAGCGCCGCAGCGGCAACCAGGACAACCCGCGGATCCTCGAGGCGTTCAACGAGCAGACGCCCGACTGGCTGTCGTTCTTCATGTTCACCTACTTCACCGACCGCGACGGCAAGTTCCAGCTGTGCGCGCTCGCCGAGTCGAGCTTCGACCCGCTCGCCCGCACCACGAAGTTCATGCTGACCGAGGAAGCCCACCACATGTTCGTCGGCGAGTCGGGCGTCTCGCGCGTGATCCAGCGCACCTGCCAGGCGATGAACGAGCTGAAGACCGACGATCCCGCGAAGCTGCGCGCCGCCGGCGTGATCGACCTGCCGACGATCCAGCGCTACCTGAACTTCCACTTCAGCGTGACGATCGACCTGTTCGGCGCCGACGAGTCGTCGAACGCAGCGACCTTCTACTCGACCGGCCTGAAGGGCCGCTACGAGGAGGGCAAGCGCCAGGACGACCATCAGCTGCGCGGGCAGAGCTACCGCGTGCTCGGCGTGCAGAACGGCCAGCTGCTCGAGCGCGAGGTGCCGATGCTCAACGCGCTGAACGAGGTGCTGCGCGACGACTACATCAAGGACTCGGTCGCCGGTGTCGAGCGCTGGAACAAGGTCATCGAGAAGGCCGGCATCCCGTTCCGCCTCAAGACCCCGCACAAGGCGTTCCACCGCAACATCGGCGCGCTGAAGGGCGTGAAGGTCGCGCCCTCGGGCCAGGTGGTGAGCGAGGCCGAGTGGCAGGCGAACGTCGGCCAGTGGCTGCCGACCGACACCGACCGCGCGTTCGTCGCGAGCCTGATGGGCCGCGTCGTCGAGCCGGGCAAGTTCGCGAACTGGATCGCCCCGCCGGTCATGGGCATCAACCGCCAGCCGGTGGATTTCGAGTACGTTCGCTTCGCGTGAGTGAAGGCGGGTCCGCGAGGGCCCGCTCCGTTTCCGGAGACCGACGATGGACCTGGCCGACGGCGCCGTCATCAAGCAGCACCTGATCGACCCCGAGATCTGCATCCGCTGCAACACCTGCGAGGCGACCTGCCCGGTGGGCGCGATCACGCACGACTCGCGCAACTACGTCGTCGACGCCGACAAGTGCAACCTGTGCATGGCCTGCGTGCCGCCGTGCCCGACCGGGTCGATCGACAACTGGCGCACGATGCCGCGCGTGAAGGCGTACAGCGTCGAGGCGCAGCTGGGATGGGACGAGCTGCCCGCCGAGCTCTCGGCCGACGAGCTGGCCGAGGCCGGCGTCGCGGCCGGTGCGACGCCGACCGTCGAGCCGGTCTCGCCCTCGCTGCCGGCCGCCGAAACCGGCGAGACCGCGTTCGTCGCCTCGCAGTGGGGCGCGACGCTGCCGCCGTGGTCGGCCGCGCATGCCTACACGAACCTCTACGGGCCGAAGGGCGCCGAGAAGACCGTGACCGCGACGGTCACCGGCAACGTACGCGTCACCGAGGTCGGCCGCGAGTACGACACCCACCACGTGGTGCTCGACTTCGGTGCGATGCCGTTTCCGGTGCTCGAGGGCCAGTCGATCGGCATCGTGCCGCCCGGGGTCGACCCGAACGGCCGGCCGCACCATCCGCGCCAGTACTCGATCGCGAGCCCGAGGAACGGCGAGCGGCCGGGCTACAACAACCTGTCGCTGACGATCAAGCGCGTGCTCGAAGACCACCGGGGCAACCCGGTGCGCGGCGTCGCGAGCAACTACATGTGCGACCTGAAGGTCGGCGACACCGTGCAGGTGGTCGGGCCGTTCGGCGCGAGCTTCCTGATGCCGAACCACCCGCGCTCGAGCATCGTGATGATCTGCACCGGCACCGGCAGCGCGCCGATGCGGGCGATGACCGAGTGGCGGCGCCGGCTCCGCGCGAGCGGCAAGTTCGAGGGCGGCAAGTTGATGCTGTTCTTCGGTGCGCGCACCAAGGAGGAACTGCCGTACTTCGGGCCGCTGCAGAACCTGCCGCGCGACTTCATCGACATCGAGTTCGCGTTCTCGCGCACGCCGGGCGCCTCCAAGCGTTACGTGCAGGACGCGATCCGCGACCGCGCGGCCGACGTCGCCGCGCTGCTCGTCGACCCGAACGCCTGCTTCTATGTCTGCGGGCTGAAGGCGATGGAGGAGGGCGTGGTGCTGGCGCTGCGCGACGTTGCGGTGCAGGCGGGGCTCCTGTGGGACGCGGTCGGCGCCGCGATGAAGCGAGAGGGGCGGCTGCACCTCGAGACCTACTGACGGCAGGCCGGCGCGCCCCGGCCGGTGCGGGCCGCGCCGCCGCCGCTCAAGCCGCGCCGGCATGAGCTAACGGCGAGCCGGTCGTTTGCCGACGGCCGGCGCCTGCCTAGGATCACGGGTCCGATCGAGGCCCGGATCCCCCATGTACCGCTACGACGCCTTCGACCAGGCCCTGGTCGACGAGCGGGTCGCCCAGTTCCGCGACCAGACCCGCCGCTTCCTCGCCGGCCAGCTGTCGGAGGATGCGTTCCGGCCGCTGCGCCTGCAGAACGGGCTGTACGTGCAGAAACACGCGCCGATGCTGCGGATCGCGATTCCGTACGGGACGCTGTCGTCGGTGCAGCTTCGTGCGCTGGCCGACATCGCCGACCGCTACGACCGCGGCTACGGCCACTTCAGCACGCGGCAGAACCTTCAGCTGAACTGGCCTGCGCTCGAGGCGGTGCCGGACATCCTCGCCGAACTGGCCGCGGTCCAGATGCACGCGATCCAGACCAGCGGCAATTGCGTGCGCAACACGACCACCGACCACTTCGCCGGCGTCGCCCGCGACGAGCTGGTCGACCCGCGGCCGTACTGCGAGCTGATCCGTCAGTGGTCGACGATCCACCCCGAATTCGCGTTCCTGCCGCGCAAGTTCAAGATCGCGGTGACCGCCGCGACCGCGGACCGCGCGGCGGTGCAGGTGCACGACATCGGGCTGCGGATCGTGCGGGACGACGCCGGCCAGCTCGGCTTCGAGGTCTGGGCGGGCGGCGGCCTCGGGCGCACGCCGGTCGTCGCGCCGCTGATCCGGCCGTTCCTGCCCGAGCGCGAGCTGATCAACTACCTCGACGCGATCCTGCGGGTCTACAACCGCTTCGGCCGCCGCGACAACAAGTACAAGGCGCGGATCAAGATCCTGGTGCGCGAGCTGGGCGCCGAGACCTTCGCCGGACAGGTCGAGGCCGAATGGGCGGCGCTGCGCGGCGGTCCGTCGACGCTGACCGACGCGGTGCTCGACGACCTGCGCGCGGCCTTCGCGCCGCCGCCCTACAGCAGGCTCGACGACGACGTCGCGCTGCCGGACGCGGCGCTGTCCGACGCGCCGGGCTTCGCCGCCTGGGCCGCGCGCAGCGTGACGTTGCACAAGGTGCCGGGCTATCGCGCGGTGACCGTCTCGCTGAAGACGCATGGCGTCGCCCCGGGCGACGCGACTTCGGACCAGATGCGCGTCGTCGCCGACGCGGCCGAGCGCTTCGGCTTCGGCGAGATCCGCGTCAGCCACCACCAGAACCTGGTGCTGCCGGACGTCGAGCGCGCGGCGCTGCCCGAGCTGCACGCGATGCTCAAGGCCGCGAGGCTCGCCGCGCCGAACGTCGGGCTGCTGACCGACATCATCGCGTGCCCGGGCGGCGACTTCTGCTCGCTCGCCAACGCGGTGTCGATCCCGGTCGCGCAGGCGATCCAGGCGCGCTTCGACGACCTCGACGACCTGTTCGACATCGGCGAGATCGAATTGAACATCTCGGGCTGCATCAACTCCTGCGGCCACCACCACGTCGGCCACATCGGCATCCTCGGCGTCGACAAGGCCGGGGAGGAGTGGTACCAGGTCTCGCTCGGCGGCGTGCAGGGCCCGCGCGCCGCGATCGGCAGGATCATCGGCCGCTCGTTCTCCCGTGCCGAGATCCCCGACGTCGTGGAGTGCCTGGTGCGCGCCTACGTCGAGCTGCGCGAGTCGGCCGACGAGCGCTTCATCGACGCGGTGCGCCGCGTCGGCCTCGAACCCTTCAAGGTGGCCGTCTATGGCAACGCTGATCGACCGGAACGGGCTGCGGCCTGACACCTGGCACGTCTTCGAGGGCGACGCGGGCGCGGTGGCCCCGTACGCCGACCTGCTGCTGCCACTCGACGAGTGGCGCGAGCGCGCTGCGGTCTGGGGCGCGCGGCCCGGCCGCATCGGGATCCTGCTGTCGCCGGCGGACGACCCGGCGGCGATCGCAGCGGACCTCGCCCGCTTCGCGCTGGTCGCGGTGCGCTTCCCGAGCTTCGCCGACGGCCGCGGCTACTCGACGGCAAGGCTGCTGCGCGAGCGGCACGGCTGGCGTGGCGAGCTGCGCGCGGTCGGCGACGTGCTGCGCGACCAGCTGTTCCTGCTCGCACGCTGTGGCTTCGACAGCTTCGCACTGCGCGAGGACCAGGACCCGCAGGCGGCGCTCGCCGCCTTCGACGACTTCAGCGTGCGCTACCAGTCGGGCGCCGACGAGCCCCTGCCGCTGTTCCGGCGCCGCGGCGCGGCGGTGAGCGCGTGACGACGTACGGCTCGCGCGGCGAGGCGTCCGGCCTCGGCCGGGTGTTCTTCGTCGGCGCGGGGCCCGGCGCGGCCGACCTGCTGACGGTCCGCGCGATCCGAGTGCTCGGGCGAGCCGACGTCGTCCTGCACGACGCGCTGATGACCGACGAGGTGCTCGACTGGGCGCCCGGCGCCGAGCTGATCCCGGTCGGCAAGCGCTGCGACGGCGCGTCGGCCGAGCAGGCGTGGATCGACCGTGCGCTCGTCGACGCTGCGCGCCGGCATGCGGTCGTCGTGCGGCTGAAGGGTGGGGATCCGACGGTCTTCGGCCGACTCGACGAGGAGATCGACGCGCTCGACGCGGCCGGCGTGCGTTGGGAGATCGTGCCGGGCATCACCGCGGCGAGCGCGGCCGCCGCGCAGGCCGGGCATTCGCTGACCCGGCGCGGGATCGCGCGCCGCGTCGACATCGTCACGCCGCGGGTCGGGCGCGGCGAATCGGGGCACGGGGACGGTCGCGACGACGGCGACTGGGCCGAGGACCTGTCGCCCTCGGGCACGGTGGTGCTGTACATGGCCGGCCGCATCGCCGGGCAGTGCGCGCGGACGCTGCTCGCGCGGGGCTTCCCGGGCGGTACGCCCGTGGTCGCGGTCCGCGCGGCGTCGTGGCCCGGCGCGGCGACCGAGCGCACCACGCTCACGGCGCTCGCCGCTGCCGGCCTCCCGGTCGACGCGCGGCCGGTGGTGCTGCTGCTGGGGCAGGCTCTGGGGTCGCGGCCGGCCGCCGAGGTGGTGAGGCGCCGGCTCGCGGCGGTGGCCGTCGGGCAGGCCCCGGTCGCGGTCGACGCGCCTGTGCCCGTTCCGGTCGCCTGAGCGGTCCTTCCCGGGCCGCCGGGTCCGTCCGAAGCCCGTCACATGGCCCGTCCGCGGCCCGCCATGCCGCCTCGGCGGTCCATCGGGTCGACCGGTGGTCGCTGCGCCGCGCTCGCTTGACGGGTGCTCGTGCGGCGTGCGGTTCGGGTCGACAACCCTGACGCCAACCTCGACTCCGCGCGCCCCTCGACCGACGCCAGCCCGTTCGCGGTCGTCGATGTCGACCGGTTCAAGCGGATCAACGACGAGTACGCCCACCTATACGGCGACGGCGTGCCGCTGACCCTCGAGCAGATGATGCGCGCGCAGTTCCGGCCGGTGGACCGTCTCTACCGGTTCGGCGGCGACGAGTTCGTCGTCGTGCTGGCGCGCACCGCACCCGAGGTCGCGCGTGCGCCGTTCGGGCGGGTGCGTGCGGCGCTCGCGTTCGGGCCCGCCGACCCGGACCGAGGCGCTCGTCGAGCTGTCCTGACGCGGCCCCGGTGGATCGGGCTGGACGCAGCGCTTCCGGGTCAATCTGGCGGCCCGCCGTCCGCCCGACCCGATGTCCGAGCCCGCGCCCCTCGCCGACCCGACCCCGGTGGTCGTCCTGGTCCGCCGCCTGCGCGCCGGCGACCGGGCGTGGACCGCCGGCGCGGCTGCTCGCTTCGACGCGTGGCTCGCCGGGCTGCTGAGGCTGGATGCGCTGCCCGGTCCCGCGCGGATGCGGATGGCCGGCGAGCTGTTCGAGGCAATGAAGATCCTGTCGGCGCGCATCGCCGCGATCGGCGTCGACCCCGACATCGCGCGCGTGTCGCCGGACGCGCAGCGCTCGGCCTCGCCGTTCCTCGAGCAGCAGGGCGAGGTGCGCGACTACGTCGACGGCTGGGTGCGCGCGCTGAACGACGGCGCGACGAAGCCCGCCGACGATGACCGGCCGTTGCGCGTGCTACTCGACCAGTGTCGCGAGGTGGTCCGCCGGATCCGGCGCAACACCGGGCGGACCGGGGTCACCGTGTCGCTGACCTTCAAGCTGCAGGGGCTGCAGGAGATCATCGACCGGCTCGAGATGCTGCTCGACCTGATCGACTTCACCCGCGGGCCGCGCCGGCGAGCACTACATCGCGACCGACCGCGCGCAGTGGTGGCAGATGCTGTGCTTGGCCGCGCTCGGCGGCTTCGTGATCGCGTTCATGGCGATCGCCAAGATCCTGATCGCGACGATGCACGCGCCGCCGCTGGTCGAGGGCGTGCTGGTGTCGCTGAACCACGTGCTCGGCTTCGGGCTGATCCACCTGGTGCACGGCACGGTCGCGACCAAGCAGCCGGCAATGACCGCCGCGCGGATCGCCGCCGAGCTCGACGCCGCGCAGGCGGGCCGCGACCCGAAGTCGTGGGTGCCGCGCGTCTCCGACCTGCTGGTGCAGGTGGTACGCAGCCAGTTCGTCGCGGTGCTCGGCAACGTCGCCGTCGCGCTGCCGCTCGCGGCGCTGCTCACCTGGCTGTCGATGCAGGCGATCGGCGTCGGGCCGGCGTCGGCCGAGAAGGCCGCGGCGCTGCAGGCGCAGCTCGACCCGCTCGGCCTCACCGTGTTCGACGCGGCGATCGCCGGGGTGTGCCTGTTCCTGTCGGGCGTGATCTCGAGCTACTGCGACAACCTCGCGGTGTTCCACCGTCTGCCGCGCCGGGTCGCGCGGATGCCGCTGCTGGTCCGGCTGGTCGGCGCGGAGCGCGCCGAAACGGTCGGCGCCTACGGCGAGCACAACTTCGGTGCGCTCGCCGGCAACTGCCTCTTCGGCTGCATGCTCGGGGGGTGTCGCTGCTCGGCACGCTGTCGGGCCGGCCGCTCGACATCCGGCACGTCGCGTTCGCGTCGGCGAACCTCGGCGTGGCGACCGTGACCCTGTGGGGCAACCTCGCCTGGCAGGCCGTCGCGATCGCGGCCGTCGGCGTCGTCGCGATCGCGCTGACCAACCTCGCGGTCAGCTTCACGCTGTCGATGATGCTCGCGCTGCGCGCCCGCCGGCTCGATGCGACCGGCGTCGGGCTGCCGTGGGGCAGGGTGGTGCGTCGCGCGCTGTCGCGGCCGCTCGATCTGGTGCGTCCGCCGCCCGCAGCGGTGCGCGATGACGCCCGGCACACGGACTGACGGTCGTCGTCCCCGCTGCGGCCGCCATGGGCGCCCGCAGCCGCGCGGCGCTCTCTATAATCGGTACTTCCGCCCAGCCAGAGGTCATCCATGAACGCCCATCCGCGCCGCGCCGTCCTGTCCGCAGCCGTCTCCGCTTCCGTGCTCGCCGCCGCCGGCGTGCCGATGCAGGCCTTCGCCCAGTCGAAGATCAAGGTGGCCGCCGTCTACACCGTGCCGGTCGAGCAGCAGTGGGTGAGCCGCATCCACAAGGCGCTGAACGCCGCCAAGGACCGCGGCGCGATCGAATACGAGTTCAGCGAGAGCGTGGCCAACGCCGACTACGAGCGCGTGATGCGGCAGTTCGCCGAGAAGGGCGCGCAGTTCATCGTCGGCGAATCGTTCGCGGTCGAGGCCGCGGCGCGCAAGGTCGCGAAGGACTATCCGAAGATCTCGTTCCTGATGGGATCGTCGGGCAAGCCGCAGGCGCCGAACTTCTCGGTGTTCGACAACTACATCCAGGAGCCCGCCTACCTGACCGGCATGATCGCCGGCGGCATGACCAAGTCGAACCGGATCGGCATGGTCGGTGGCTTCCCGATCCCCGAGGTCAACCGGCTGATGAACGCGTTCATGGCCGGCGCGAAGGAGACGAACCCGAAGGTCGAGTTCATGGTCATCTTCATCAACTCGTGGTTCGACCCGCCGAAGGCGAAGGAGGCGGCCTTCGCGATGATCGACAAGGGCGCCGACGTGATGTATGCGGAGCGCTTCGGCGTGTCGGACGCGGCCAAGGAGCGCGGCAAGCTCGCGATCGGCAACGTGATCGACACGCAGAAGAGCTACCCGGACACCGTGGTCGTCTCGGCGCTGTGGAACATGGAGCCGACGATCGAGCGCGCGCTCGAGGCGGTCAAGTCCGGCAAGTTCAAGGCCGAGGACTACGGCCAGTACTCGATGATGAAGTACAAGGGCTCCGAGCTCTCGCCGCTCGGCACCTTCGAGTCGAAGATCCCGGCCGACCTGGTGAAGCGGGTCCGCGAACGCGAGCGCGCGATCCTCGACGGCAAGTTCACCGTCAAGGTCGACGACAACCAGCCGAAGCCGACCGCGAAGTGACCGACACGCCGGTCCTTCGCCTGACCGGCATCACCAAGCGCTTCGGGTCGCTGCTCGCCAACGACGGCATCTCGCTGGAGCTGGCGCGCGGCGAGGTGCTCGCGCTGCTCGGCGAGAACGGCGCCGGCAAGAGCACGCTGGTGTCGATCCTGTTCGGGCACTACGTCGCAGACTCGGGCATGGTCGAGGCGTTCGGCGCGCCGCTGTCGCCGGGCGACCCGGCGGCGGCGCTCGCCGCCGGCATCGGCATGGTCCACCAGCACTTCACGCTGGCCGACAACCTCTCGGTGCTCGACAACGTGATGATCGGCGTCGAGCCGTGGTGGCGGCCGGTGTCGCGCCGCGCCGCGGCACGCGCCAAGCTCGTCGACCTCGCGCGCCGCTTCGGCCTCGCGGTCGACCCCGACGCACGGGTCGGCGACCTGTCGATCGGCGAGAAGCAGCGCGTCGAGATCCTGAAGGCGCTGTATCGCGACGCGCGGATCCTGATCCTCGACGAACCGACCGCGGTGCTGACGCCGCAGGAGAGCGAGCGGCTGTTCGAGACGCTGCGCGCATTCGTCGCGGCCGGGCTGTCGATCGTGTTCATCTCGCACAAGCTCGGCGAGGTGCTCGCGGTCAGCCACCGCATCGCGGTGCTGCGGCAGGGGCGGCTCGAGGCGACGCTGCCGGCCGCGGGCACCGACGCGACGCGGCTCGCGCAGCTGATGGTCGGGCGCGCGGTCGAGCGCACGACGCGGGCCGGGCGAGAGCACGCGGCGAGCGCCGGCGTACCGGCCGCGGTCGGCGGCACGCGTGCGTCCGGCGACGGTGCGAGCGGCGCCGCTGCGGTGCTGTCGCTGCGCGACGTCGAGCTCCTGGAAGGCGGCCGCCGCCTGCTGGAGCGCGTGTCGCTCGAGCTGCGCGCCAGCGAGATCGTCGCGATCGCCGGCGTCGCGGGCAACGGCCAGCAGCCGTTCGCCGAGCTGCTGTGCGGGCTGCGCGCACCGAGCGCGGGCACGCTGCGCATCGACGGCGCACCGATCGCGGCGACGCCCGCCGCGTTCGTCGCCGCGCGCGTCGGCCGCATCCCCGAGGACCGCCACCACCTCGGTGCGATCGCCGAGTCAAGCGTCGCCGAGAACGCGGTGGCCGAGCACTACCGCGAGCCGCCGTACGCGCGCGGCCGCTGGCGTGTCGACCGCGTCGCGATACGAGAGGCAGCGCAGCGCATCGTCGCCGACTTTGACGTGCGCTGCCGCGGCCTAGACCAGCCGACCCGCCAGCTGTCGGGCGGCAACATGCAGAAGCTGATCCTGGGGCGCGTGCTGTCCCGCTCGCCGCGGCTGATCGTCGCCGACCAGCCGACCTGGGGGCTCGACGTCGGCGCGGTCGCCTGGATCCACGGCAAGCTGCTCGACGCCGCGCGCGCGGGCGCGGCGATCGTGCTGATCTCGGAGGAGCTCGACGAGATCCTCGCGCTCGCCGACCGGATCGCGGTGATCTCGCACGGCCGGCTGTCGGAGGCTCGCCCGGTCGCTGACTGGAGCACCGAGACGCTCGGCCTCGCGATGATGGGCGCGGGCGCGCACGGGGAGGGCGATGCGGCTCGAGCGGCGTGAGGTCCCGTCGCGGATCGCGATGCTGCTCGCGCCGCTCGCGGCGATCGCGGTCACGCTCATCGCGTGCGCGCTGCTGGTCGCCTGGGCCGGCGCGCCGGTCGGCCGCACCTACGCGCTGCTGTTCGAGGGCGCGTTCGGCGGGCGCTTCGCGCTGACCGAGACGCTGACCCGCGCGACACCGCTGATGCTGACCGGACTCGCCGCCGCGGTCGCGTTCCGCGCGCGCTTCTGGAACATCGGCGCCGAGGGGCAGCTGTACCTCGGCGCGCTTGCCGCGGTCGCGATCGGCGGGCTGCATGGCGGCGCGGGCTTCGACGCGCCGCTGCCGCTGCTGTTCGCCGGCATGGTCGCGGCCGGCATGGCGGCGGGTGCCGCGCTGGTCGCCGGCCCCGCGCTGCTGCGCAACCGCTTCGGCGTCGACGAGGTGGTCACGACGCTGCTGATGAACTTCATCGTGCTGCTGTTCGTCTCGTGGATGCTCGACGGCCCGATGAAGGACCCGGGCGCGATGGGCTGGCCGCAGTCGGTCGGGCTGAACCCGGAGCTCGAGTTCACTCGGCTGCTCGAGAAGGCGCGCGTGCACTCGGGGCTGCTGTGGGCGGTCGGCCTCGCGATGCTGCTCTGGGCGGTGCAGCGCTTCACGACCTGGGGCTTCGAGTGGCGCGCGGTCGGCGCGAGCCCGGACGCGGCGCGCTTCGTGGGCATGCCGGTCGACGCGGTGGTGCTGCGCGCGGCGCTGCTGTCGGGCGCGCTCGCCGGTCTCGCAGGCGTCTCCGAGGTCGCCGGCCGCACCGGCTACGTGACGCTCGACATGTCGCCCGGCTACGGCTACGCCGGCATCGTGATCGCGATGCTCGCCGCGCTGCACCCGCTCGCGGTGGTCGCAGCCGCGGTGTTCGTCGCCGGCATGCTGGTCGGCGCCGACAGCATGAGCCGCGAGGTCGCGGTGCCGAGCTACATCGCCGACGTGATCGTCTCGGTGTCGCTGATCGCGATGCTGGTCGCGACGATGCTCGCGCAGTACCGGCTGCGGAGGCGCTGATGCTCGCC
Source organism: Burkholderiales bacterium (assembly GCA_020248665.1). Lineage (GTDB taxonomy): Bacteria > Pseudomonadota > Gammaproteobacteria > Burkholderiales > Burkholderiaceae_E > UBA4615. Next base: position 25,363 of record JADCHE010000109.1, read on the forward strand.
GACGTTCTCGACACGCTGGTGCAGGCGAACTTCTGGATCGCGGTGCTGCGTATCGCCACGCCGCTGGTGCTCGGCACGCTCGGCGTGCTGCTGTGCGAGCGTGCGGGCGTGCTGAACCTCGGTATCGAGGGGATCATGGTCGCGGGCGCGTTCGCCGGCTGGTTCGCCGTCTACCAGGGGGCGGGGCTCTGGGGCGGGGTACTCGCCGCGGCGGTGGTCGGCGCCGCATTCGGCCTGCTGCACGGCGTGCTGACCGTCTCGCTCGCGCTGTCGCAGCACGTCTCGGGGCTCGGCATCACGCTCTTCGCGACCAGCGTGTCGTACTACGCTTACCGCGTCGGCTTCCCGAAGGTCACCAGCCCGCCGACGATCGAGCCGTTCACCGGCATCGGCGCGCCGTTCGACGCAATCCCGGTGATCGGGCCGGTGCTCGCCGCGCAGACGCCGCTGGCACTCTTCGCGTTCGCGCTGGTGCCTGCGGTCGCCTGGCTGCTTTACCGCACGCCCGCGGGCCTCGCGCTACGGATGGTCGGCGAGAACCCGGCCGCGGCCGAGAGCGCCGGCATCCGGGTCGCCACGACCCGCATTGCCGCGATCGCCGCCGGCTCGGCGCTGATGGGCGTGGCGGGCGCGTTCCTGACGCTCGCCGCGTTCAACGCGTTCTTCTTCAACATGATCAACGGGCGCGGCTGGATCTGCGTCGCGCTGGTGGTGTTCGCCTCGTGGCGGCCCGGCAAGGCGCTGCTCGGCGCGCTGCTGTTCGCCGGCTTCGATGCGCTGCAGCTGCGGCTGCAGCAGGGTGCGGGGAGCGAGGTGCCGTACCAGCTGTGGCTGATGGTGCCGTACGTGCTGTCGATCCTCGCGCTGGTGCTGGTCGCACGGCGCGCCGCGTACCCGCAGGCCCTGATGAAGCCGTACCGCAAGGGAGAGCGATGAGATGTTCGACCTGATCGTCCGCCATGCCACGCTGCCCGACGGGCGCACCGACATCGACGTCGCCGTCCGCGGCGACCGCATCGCCGCGGTCGAGCCGCATGCGACGCTCGCGGCCGCCGCGGCCGGTCGCGAGATCGACGCCGGCGGCCTGCTGCTGTCGCCGCCCTTCGTCGACGCGCACTTCCACATGGACGCGACGCTGTCGCTGGGGCTGCCGCGCTTCAACCAGTCGGGCACGCTGCTCGAGGGCATCGCGCTGTGGGGCGAACTGAAGCCCCACCTGAGGCAGGAGGCACTCGTCGAACGCGCGCTCGCCTACTGTGACATCGCGGTCGCGCGCGGGCTGCTCGCGGTGCGCAGCCACGTCGACACCTCGGATCCGAGGTTGCTCGCAGTGGACGCGCTGCTGGAGGTGAAGCGCCGGGTCGCACCGTACCTCGACCTGCAGCTGGTCGCGTTCCCGCAGGACGGCGTGCTGCGCTACGACCCGCGCCGCGACGATCCCTCGTGCACGCTGTCCGCGCTGCAGCTGCTGGAGAAGGCGTTGGACAAGGGCGTGGACGTCGTCGGCGGCATCCCGCACTTCGAGCGCACGATGGCGGACGGCCTCGAATCGGTGCGGCTCCTGTGCGAGCTCGCGGCGTCCCGCGGGCTGCGCGTCGACATGCACTGCGACGAGTCGGACGATCCGCTGTCGCGCCACGTCGAGACGCTCGCGCTCCACGCGCGCCGGCTCGGGCTGCAGGGCCGCGTGACCGGCTCGCACCTGACCTCGATGCACTCGATGGACAACTACTACGTGTCCAAGCTGATCCCGCTGATCGCCGAGGCCGGGCTGTCGGCGATCGCGAACCCGCTCATCAACATCACGCTGCAGGGCCGCCACGACACCTACCCGAAGCGCCGCGGCATGACGCGCGTCCCCGAACTGATGGCAGCGGGCGTGCCGGTGGCGTTCGGGCACGACTGCGTGATGGACCCGTGGTACCCGATGGGCTCGGGCGACATGCTCGAGGTCGCGTCGATGGCGCTGCACGTCGCGCAGATGACCGGCCGCGCGGCGATGCGCGCGTGCTACGACGCGGTGACCGGGACGCCGGCGCGGATCCTCGGGCTCGAGGGCTACGGCCTCGCGCCGGGCTGCTTCGCCGACCTGGTGCTGCTGCAGGCGCGCGACCCGATCGAGGCGATCCGGCTGCGGCCGGCGCGTCTCGCGGTGCTGCGGCGCGGCCGCGTGGTGTCGGAGCAGCCGCCGGCGACGGCCGCGCTGCGGCTCGACGGCCGGCCCGCGCGCGTGGACTTCCTGCACCGGCGCTGACGCGTCGACCGCGGCGGTCGGGGACCACCGGAACGGAACGGCGCGCGTTGCGTTCCGGGACGGCCGGTCTACGATCGGCGGCACCCTCGCGCACGAGCGCGCGTCGCCGGGCCGAGCCCGCGCGCCGCACCCGACACGGAAGCAGACCGATGAACATCGCCGCCACGCTGATCAACCGGGCCCGCAGCGCCCCGGACCGCGCCGCGCTCACCTGGCGCGAGGAGACGCTGTCGTACGGTGCCTTCGTCGACGTCGCGGCGCGGATCGCGGGTGGCCTGCGCGGTGCCCACGGCCTCGCCGCGGGCGACCGCGTCGTGCTGTGCATGGAGAACCGCCCGGAGTTCCTGCTCGGCCTCTTCGGCTGCTGGATCGGTGGGCTCGCCGCGGTGCCGACCAACGCGAAGCTGCACGGGCGCGAGATCGCGCACATCGTGCGCGACAGCGGCGCAGCCGCGGTGTTCACCTCCGATGCGCTCATCGAGTCGATCGACCACGCGCTGCGCGAGGACGGCGCGCCGCGCCCGCCGCTGATCGTCGCCGGCAGCGCCGAGTGGGCCCGCCTGCTCGGCGCGGCGCCGATCGGCTGCGTCGACGTGGCTGCGACCGATCTCGCCTGGGTGTTCTACACCAGCGGCACGACCGGCCGGCCGAAGGGCGCGATGCTGTCGCACCGCAACCTGATGTTCATGAGCCAGGCGTACTTCGCCGACATCGAGCACGTCGCCCCCGGCGACGTGAAGCTGCACGCCGCGCCGCTGTCGCACGCCTCCGGGCTCTACGGGCTGCCGCACCTGTTCGCGGGCGGCCACCAGGTCGTGCTGCCCGGCTTCGAGCCGGACGAGGTGCTCGCCGCGTTCGAGCGCTACGCGAACGTGACCATGTTCGCCGCGCCGACGATGGTCACGCGCTTGGTGAACGCCGCCGGCGCCGGCGCTGGCGTCCCCGGGCTGCGGACCCTCTACTACGGCGGCGGGCCGATGTACGTCAGCGACCTGCGGCGCGCGCTCGACGCCTTCGGTCCGCGGCTGTGGCAGCTCTACGGCCAGGGCGAGAGCCCGATGACGATCTGCGGCCTGTCGAAGTCCGACCACGAGGGAGACGGTGGTCCGGCCCACCTCGCGCGGCTCGCGTCCTGCGGCATCCCGCGCACCGGGGTCGAGGTCCGCGTCGTCGGCGAGGACGGCGCACCGCTCCCCGTCGGCGAAGTCGGCGAGGTGACGACCCGCAGCGACTGCACGATGGCCGGCTACTGGGGCAACCCGCAGGCGAGCGCCAACGCGCTGCGCGACGGCTGGCTGTGGACCGGGGACGTCGGCGTGCTCGACGAGCGCGGCTACCTGACGCTGCGCGACCGCTCGAAGGACATGATCATCTCGGGCGGCACGAACATCTATCCGCGCGAGATCGAGGAGGTCCTGCTGCGCCACCCCGCGCTGCTCGAGTGCTCTGTGGTCGGCCGGGCGCACGCCGACTGGGGCGAGGAGGTGGTGGCGTTCGTCGTGCTGCGGCCCGGGCAGGCGGTCGACGAGCGCGACCTCGAGACGCTGGTGCTCGATCACCTCGCGCGTTTCAAGCGGCCCAAGGCGTACCGCCGGGTCGACGCGCTGCCCAAGAACAACTACGGCAAGGTGCTGAAGACCGAGCTGCGCAGGCTGCTGCGCGAGGAGAACGAGGATGCGTGAGGTCGTCATCGCGGGCGTGGGCTCCACGCCGTTCGGCCGGCTCGCCGGCGTGCCGATCGAGCAGGTCGCGGTGCGCGCCGCGGCGGCCGCGCTCGCCGACGCCGGCATCGAGCGCGAGCGGATCGGCGCGGTCTACCTGGGCAACTTCATCAGCGGCCCGCTGAACGGCAAGGAGGTGCTGGCCGGGCTGGTCGCCGACCAGCTCGGGTTGCCGAACGTGCCCTGTACCAAGGTCGAGGGGGCCTGCGCGTCCGGAGGCATCGCGTTCCGCCACGCGTGGCTCGCGGTCGCGAGCGGCCTGTGCGACGCGGCGCTCGTCGTCGGCGTCGAGACGATGACGCACGCGCCGACCTCGGCGACGACCGCCGCGCTCAACTGCGCGATGGACAACGAGAACGACGGGCCGAGCGGGCTGACCTTCCCCGGCCTCTTCGGGCTCGCATGGCGCCAGCACGCGCAGCGCCACGGCACCACGCGCGAGCAGGTGTCGGCGGTCGTGCGCAAGAACAAGGGCAACGGACTGCGCAACCCGCTCGCGCAGATGGGCGCCGAGCTCACCGACGAACAGATCGCCGGGTCCGCCTCGATCTGCGACCCGCTGCAGCTCTACGACTGCTGCCCGACCAGCGACGGCGCGGCTGCCGTGGTGGTCGTCGCGAAGGGCCTGTCGACGGGGCTGCCGCGGCTGCCGATCGACGTGCTCGCCGCCATCCAGACCCGCGGCTCGGCGCGCATCGCCGGCCACCCGGACCTGTGCTCGTTCGACGCGACGGTCTCGGCCGCGCGCCGCGCCTACGAGACGGCTGGGGTGTCGCCCGCGGACGTCGACGTGTGCGAGCTGCACGACTGCTTCTCGATCGCCGAGGTCATCGACAGCGAGGACCTCGGGCTGGTGCCGCGCGGCCACGGCGGCGGCTGGGCGGCCGAGGGCCGCACCGCGGTCGGCGGCGACGTCGCGATCAACCCGAGCGGCGGGCTGCTCGCCAAGGGCCACCCGGTCGGGGCGACCGGTATCGGTCAGCTCTACGAGGTGGTGCACCAGCTGCGCGGCACGCATCCGAACCAGGTCGCGGGCGCGACGGTCGGCATGACGCACAACCTGGGCGGCACCGGCGTGGCCTGCACGGTCAGCCTGCTGCGGCGGAGCGATGCATGAGCGCCACACGATCGCATCGGAGGCGCTCGCGCCCCCTCGGGGGGCCGGGCCGAAGGCCTTGGGGGGCGTCATGAGCGCCCGGCCGATCGCGATGGTCCGCTGCGCCGACTGCGGGCGGATCGACTCCCCGGGGCGCGCGGTCTGCGCGGGCTGCCTGTCGACGCGGCTCGAGCCGGCGAGCGTGCCCGGAACGGGCCGCCTGTCGACCTGGACGACGATCCGCCGCGCGCCCACGCGCTTTCGCGACGAGGCGCCGTACGACATCGCGGTCGTCGATCTCGACGCCGGCCTCCGGGTCACCGGCCGGCTCGCGAGAGGCACGGTGCCGGTCGCCGGCGCCGCGGTCCGCGCGGTGCCCGGCGACGCCCCCTATCCGACGTTCGAGATGGCGGCCCCGTCCGCCGGGAGAGACTCCGCATGACCGACATCCGCTACGAGCGCCACGGCCGCGTCCGGCTGATCACGATCGACCGGGCCGCGAAGATGAACTCGCTCGACTTCGAGGCGAACGACCGCCTGGTCGAGGCGTGGCGCGAGTTCGATGCCGACGACGAGGCGCATGTCGCCGTCGTCACCGGCGCGGGCGAGCGCGCGTTCTGCGCCGGCGCCGACCTGAAGACCTACACGATGGCCTTCGCGCGGCGCCCCGCGCCCGAGTTCCGCCGCCGCTTCACCAACGGTCCCGGCTTCGGCGGCATCACCCGCAACCTCGACATCGACAAGCCGATCGTGGCCGCGGTCAACGGCTTCGCGATCTCCGGCGGCTTCGAGCTCGCGCTCGCCTGTGACCTGCGCTTCTGCTCGCCGAACGCCGAGTTCGCGCTGCAGGACGCGAAGTGGGGCTTCCACGCGTGCGACGGCGGGCTGATCCGGCTGCCGCAGATCGTGGGCATGGGCCACGCGATGGAAATCGTGCTCTCGGGCGAGCGCGTCGACGCCGAGCACGCGTACCGCATCGGCCTGGTCAACCGGATCTGGCCGCAGGCCGAGCTGCTCGGGAAGTCGGTGGACTACGCGCAGATGCTCGCGAAGCGCTCGCCGCTGTCGCACCGCTTCGCGAAGGAGGTGATCCGGCGCTCGCACGGGCTCACGCAGCCCGAGGCGCTGCGGCTCGAATCGTCGAGCTTCCACGACGTCGGGCTGACCGAGGACCTCGAGGAAGGCACCACCGCGTTCCGGGAGCGGCGCGACGCGGACTTCAAGGGCCGCTGAGCCCTCGCCGCGCTACACTGACCCGATCCGCCCGACGCCGCGCGCGAGCCGCCGATGCGCACCGACCCCCGCTTCCCGAACCTGTTCGTGCTGGACCACCCGCTGATCCAGCACAAGCTGTCGCACATGCGCGACCGTACCACCTCCACGCGAACCTTCCGGCAACTGCTGCGCGAGCTGACGCTGCTGATGGGCTACGAGATCACCCGCGACCTGCCGCTGACGACGCAGCGGATCGAGACGCCCCTCGCGCCGATGGACGCGCCGGTGATCGACGGCAAGAAGGTCGCGGTGGTGCCGGTGCTGCGGGCGGGCCTCGGCATGGCCGAGGGGCTGATGGAGCTGATGCCGTCGGCGCGGCAGGGGCACATCGGCCTGTACCGCGGCGAGGACAACCGCCCGGTCGAGTACTACGTGCGGCTGCCCGAGACCGAGGGGCGCGTGTTCATCGTCTGCGACCCGATGCTCGCCACCGGTCACTCGGGCGCGCACGCAGTCCAGGTGCTGCTCGAGCGCGGCGTGCCGGCCGATCACGTGCGCTTCCTCGCGCTGGTCGCCGCGCCCGAGGGGGTGGCCGCCTTCCACGCGCGCCACCCGGCCGTGCCGGTCTACGTCGCCGCGCTCGACTCGCACCTGAACGAGCACGCGTACATCGTGCCGGGCCTGGGCGACGCCGGCGACCGGATCTTCGGCACCAAGCACTGAGTCGCCGCGATGCGCGTCGCGCTGCTCGCCGACGTCCACGCGAACCGCGAGTCGCTCGTCGCCTGCCTGGTCGACGTGCGCCGGCTGGGCGCAGATCGGCTCGCGTTCCTCGGCGACCTGGTCGGCTACGGTGCCGATCCGGGCTGGGTGGTGGACCGGGTGCGAGAGGAGGTGGCGCGCGGCGCGGTCACGGTGCGCGGCAACCACGATGCATCGGTGGCCGACCCGGCGCGCGAGGGGCGGCACGAGGAGGCGCAGCGCGTCGCCGACTGGACGCGCGCGCAGCTCGACGAGCCCTCGCTCGCGTTCCTGCGCGGGCTGCCCCTCGAGCACGAGGAGGGCGACGTGCTCTGCGTGCACGCGAACGCCTACGCGCCCGGCCGCTGGGACTACCTCGCCGGCCGCGTCGAGGTGGGCCGCAGCCTCGCCGCGACGCGCGCCTCGATCACCTTCTGCGGGCACGTCCACGATCCGATGCTCTGGACCCTGTCGGGCACCGTGAAGCTCGGCGAGTTCCGCCCGGTCGCCGACACGCCGATCCCGGTGCCCGGCCACCGCCAGTGGCTCGCCGTCGTGGGCTCCGCCGGGCAGCCGCGCGACGGCGACCCGGCCGCATGCTGGGCGCTGTTCGACTCGGCCGCCCGCACGCTCACCTGGCGGCGCGTGGCCTACGACCATGCCGGCGCGGCCGCCCGCATCCGCGCCGCCGGGCTGCCCGAGCGCTTCGCCGCGCGGCTCGAGACCGGCTGCTGAGCCGCGGCGCCCGCACGGGCACCTGATCTGCGTCAAGACGCTCTTCGCCGGGCCGCGCGGAGCTCGGCCCGTAGCGGGAGCGGGAGCGCGCCGGTGGGACGGGTCCTCGAGCCGGGCATGGAGATCGGCGGCTTCACGCTGCGCGAGCGGATGCACGCGGGCAGCATGGCGAGCCTGTGGCGGGTCGAGCGCGCCGGCGACCCGACGCCGATGGTGATGAAGCTGCCGCGCGTGCGCGACGGCGACGACACCGGCCGCGATCGTCGGTTTCGAGGTCGAGCAGATGATCCTGCCACGGCTGTCCGGGCCGCACGTGCCGCGCTTCGTCGCGGCCGCGGGCTTCGACGCGCTGCACGAGCTGCACCGCCAGCACGTCTCGCACCTCGACCTGAAGCCCAGCCAGGTGCTGTGGCGACCGGGCGGCGAGGCGGGGCTGATCGACGACGGCCTGTCGCGCCACGACCGGCTGCCGGACCTGCTCGCCGAGGAGTTCCGGCTGCCGATGGGCACGGGCCCGTACATCGCGCCCGAGCAGGTCCGCGGCGTGCGGGACGATCCGCGCGGCGACCTGTTCGCGCTCGGCGTGATGCTCTACCACCTCGCGACCGGCGAGCGCCCGTTCGGCTTCCCGCACACGGTACGGGGGCTGCGCAAGCGACTGTGGCGCGACCCGCTGCCGCCGCGCGCGCACGTTCCCGACCTGCCACCGTGGCTGCAGGAGGTGATCCTCGGCTGCATCGAGGTCGACCCCGCGCGCCGCTGGCAGACCGCCGCGCAGATCGCGCTGCTGCTGCGCCACCCCGAGCAGGTGCCGCTCGGGCCGCGCGCCGACAGGCGCGGCCGCGACGGGCTGCGCGCGCGCTGGACACGCTGGTTCCGGGCGATCGGTCACGAGGCCGAGGGGGCCGCGCCGGTGCAGCGCCACCTCGCTGCCGCGCCGATCGTGATGGTCGCGGTGGACCTGTCGGACGGCATCGACCCGCTCGCCGAGGCGCTGCGCGAGACGACGCGGCGCGTGATCCGGGCCGAGCCCTCGGCGCGGCTCGCGTGCGTGTCGGTGCTCGAGGTCGCGCGGATCGCGAACGACGCCATCGTCGATGCGTCGGGCCGCAACCTGCACGTGCAGGGTCTCGCGAACCTCGCGCACTGGTCGCGCGCTCGGGCTGCCCGCCGATCGCGTCACGCACCACGTGCTCGAGGCGCCCGATGCGGCCGCCGCGATCGTCGAGTACGCGACGAGGAACCAGGTGGATCACGTGCTGATGGGCGCGCGTGCGAGCTCGAGTCTGCGCCGCTACCTCGGCAGCGTGTCGTCGCAGGTCGTGGCCACTACGCCCTGCACGGTGACCGTGGTGCGGGTGCCGGGGCGCGCCGACGCGGCCGTCGCCGAGCCCGCCGCGGCCGCCGAGACGGTCGACGCGGCGCCGTAAGGTTCGCGTCAGTCAGGTGTCCGTAAGTCGCCCGGCCGACGATCCGCCCAGCGGTCGCGGGTGCGCCCGCGTTCGCAGGCTTCCCCAGGGAGACAACGACATGGCGAGTTCAGCACCGGCGGTACGTGGCGCGGCCGCGCACGCACCGATGACCGCGGAGGAGAAGAAGGTCGTCTTCGCTTCTTCGCTCGGCACCATCTTCGAGTGGTACGACTTCTACCTGTTCGGCGCGATGGCCACCATCATCGCCAAGAACTTCTTCTCGGGCCTCGACGAGCAGACGCGGCTGATCTTCGTGCTGCTCGCGTTCGCCGCGGGCTTCGCGGTACGGCCCTTCGGCGCGATCGTGTTCGGCCGGCTCGGCGACCTGGTCGGGCGCAAGTACACCTTCCTGGTCACCATCCTGCTGATGGGCGTGGCGACCTTCATCACCGGCATCCTGCCGACGTACGCGTCGATCGGCATCTGGGCGCCGATCATCCTGATCGTGCTGAGGCTGCTGCAGGGCCTCGCGCTTGGCGGCGAGTACGGCGGCGCGGCGACCTACGTCGCCGAGCACGCGCCAGATGGCCGTCGCGGCTTCTACACCTCGTGGATCCAGACGACCGCGACGGTCGGCCTGATGATCGCGCTGCTGGTGATCCTGGGCACGCGCACCTACGTCGGCGAGGCGGCGTTCGCCGACTGGGGCTGGCGCATCCCGTACCTCGTGTCGATCGTGCTGCTCGCGATCTCGGTGTGGATCCGGATGCAGCTCCACGAGTCGCCCGCCTTCGCGAAGATGAAGGCCGAGGGCAAGACCTCGAAGGCGCCGCTGTCCGAGTCGTTCGGCCAGTGGAAGAACCTGAAGATCGTGATCCTGGCGCTGGTGGGCCTGACCGCGGGCCAGGCGGTGGTCTGGTACACCGGCCAGTTCTACACGCTGTTCTTCCTCGAGCGGATGGCGAAGGTCGACGGCGCGACGGCCAACATCCTGGTCGCCACCTCGCTGATCCTCGGCACCCCGTTCTTCGTGCTGTTCGGCTGGCTGTCGGACAAGATCGGCCGCAAGCCGATCATCATGGCCGGCCTCCTGATCGCCGCGCTCACGTACTTCCCGCTGTTCAAGGCGCTCACGCACTACGCGAACCCGGCGCTCGAGACCGCGCAGCAGAAGTCGCCGATCAGGGTGAGCGCCGATCCGGCGAACTGCTCGTTCCAGTTCAACCCGACCGGCACCGCGAAGTTCACCAACTCGTGCGACGTCGCCAAGGCGGCGCTCGCCGCGGGCGGCCTGAACTACACGAACGTCGCGGCGCCCTCGGGCACCGTCGCGCAGATCACGATCGGCGACACGGTGATCGCGTCGTTCGACGCGAAGGCGCCGAACGCGAAGGAGGAGTCCGCGCGCTTCAGGAAGGAACTCGACGCGGCGATCAAGGCGGCCGGCTATCCGACGAAGGCCGACCCGGCGCAGATGAACAAGCCGATGATCATCCTGGTGCTGTTCATCATGGTGGTCTACGTGACGATGGTCTACGGCCCGATCGCCGCGATGCTCGTCGAGATGTTCCCGACCAGGATCCGCTACACGTCGATGTCGTTGCCGTATCACATCGGCAACGGCTGGTTCGGCGGCTTCCTGCCGGCGACCGCGTTCGCGATCGTGGCTGCCCAGGGCGACATCTACTCGGGCCTGTGGTATCCGATCGTGATCGCACTGGTGACCTTCGCGATCGGCATGCTGTTCGTGCGCGAGACCAAGGACCGCGACATCTACGACGGCGAGGGCTCGCCGCGTCCGTTGCAGTCCGCCGCCGACGTTGCGGCCGGTACGGCGGCGTCCAGGTCCTCGATGGGCAAGCTGATCGTCGGCTTCGTCGTGCTCGCGGCGCTGGTCATCTTCGTGATGAACCGCGGCGGTCACGTCGAGATGGGCGGCGAGCACGCCGGCCAGGAGGCGATGAAGGGCGGCGCCGAGACCCACAAGGCCGCGCCGGTGAAGTGACCGGCCGGGACGACTGACGGTTCCGGGCTCCGACTCCGCGCCGAGAAGCGGAGCGGGGCCCGTTCGTGTCGGCCGGCCGGCGCCGGCCGCGTCGATCAGGGCATGTACTGCCCGCCGTTGACCTCGAGGATCTGGCCGGTCACGTAGCCCGACAGCCGCTCGGAGGCGAAGTACACGAACGCACCGACGCATTCGTCGGCGGTGCCGAGTCGCGCCATCGGGATCGTGAGCCGCATCGACTCGAGCTGCTCGGGCGTCGAGAACTTCTCGTGGAACGGCGTCGTGATGACGCCCGGAGAGACCGCGTTGACGCGGATGCGGTCCTTCGCGAGCTCCTTGGCGAGGCCGCGCGTCGCGCTGCTGACGAAGGCCTTCGAGCCCGCGTAGATCGAGGCGCCCGGGCCGCCGCCGTGGCGCGCGGCGATCGAGGTCACGAAGATCACGTTGCCGCCGCCCTGCGCCCGCATGATCGGCACCGCCGCCGAGGTCGCGGCGAGCGCCGAGCGCACGTTGACGTCGACGACGTCGTCGAAGATCTCGTCGGTGAACTGGTCGATCGGCACGCGCCTGACCAGCGCGCCGGCGTTGTTGACCAGGATGTCGAGGCGTCCGAAGCGCTTCGCGGTCTCGGCGACGAGGCCGCGCATCGCGTCCGACGAATGCGCGTCGGCGCGCGCGGTGAACGCCTCGCCGCCGGCGGCGCGCACGTCGGCGGCCACCTGCTCGGCGGCATCGCCGCTCGCGAAGTAGTGGACCGCGACCTTCATGCCGAGGCGGCCGAATTCCCGCGCGACCGCCGCGCCGATGCCGGTGGAGGCGCCGGTGACGAGCGCGACCTTGCCCTTCAGATCATCCATGGACGGTCCTCGTTCCCTTGAGCGACTTGGCGAGCCACCACGCCCAGATGAGGACGGTGCACGCGCCGAGCACGCCCGCGATGGGACGCTCGAAGAACGCGGTCAGGCGGCCGTCCGCCTTGACGAGCGAGCTGAAGAAGTGCTCCTCGAGCATCGTGCCGAGCACGACGCCGAGGATCGTCGGCGCGACCGGGAAGCCCCAGCGCTCCATGAAGAACGCCACGACGCCGGCGATGACCATCACGATCACGCCAAAGAGCGTGTTGTTGATCGCGAAGCTGCCTACGATGCAGAACAGCAGGATGATTGGCATCAGGATCTCGCCCGGGATGCGGAGGAGCTGCTTGGCGACCTTGATCGCCAACCAGCCGAGCGGCAGCATCAGCAACTGAGCGAGCAGGAACACGATGAACACCGCGTAGATGTTCTGCGGGTTGTCGACGAACAGCGTCGGGCCCGGGTTCATGTTCTTCAGGTACAGCACGCCGATCGCGATCGCGGTGATCGAGTCGCCCGGGATGCCGAAGACCAGCGCGGGGATCCACGCGCCGCCGAGCGCCGAGTTGTTCGCCGCGCCCGACTCGACGATACCCTCGACGTGGCCGGTGCCGAACTTCTCCGGCTCCTTCGAGAACTTCTTCGACATGCCGTAGGACATCCACGCGGCGATGTCGGCGCCAGCGCCCGGCAGCGCGCCGATCGCGGTGCCGAGCGCCGAGCCGCGCAGCAGCTGGACCGGGTACTTCTTCACCAGGCCCCACATGCCGGCGAACACGTTGCCGAACGGCTTGTCGGTACCGAGCACCGGGCGCTCGACCTGAGTCGCGTAGCGCAGCACCTCGGAGATCGCGAACATCCCGATCATCAGCGGGATCAGCGGGATCCCGCCGGTCAGGTCGGCGTTGCCGAACGTGTAGCGCGGAAACGCGGCCGGGTTCTCCAGGCCCACGATCGACACCAGCAGCCCGAGCAGCAGCGACATGCAGCCCTTCAGCGGGTCGGTCCCGGCGATGAAGATCGCGCAGGTGAAACCGAGCATCACCAGCCAGAAGTACTCGAAGGAGCTGAACTTCAGCGCGATCTCGGCGAGCGCCGGCGCGGCGACGACCAGCACGAGCGTGCCGAAGATGCCGCCGAGCACCGAGAACACCAGGCCCGAGCCGAGCGCGATCTCGGCCTTGCCCTGGCGTGTCAGCAGGTACGCCTCGTCGGTGTAGGCCGCCGAGGCCGGCGTGCCGGGCATCCGCAGCAGCGCGCTCGGGATGTCGCCCGAGAAGATCGCCATCGCGGTCGCGGTGACGATCGCCGCGACCGCGGGGATCGGCGGCATGAAGAAGGTGACCGGCACCAGCAGCGCGGTCGCCATCGTCGCGGTGAGCCCCGGGATCGCGCCGACGAACAGCCCGAAGAGCGCCGACAGCAGGATCACCAGCAGGACGTAGGGCTGGAACACCAGCCCGAATGCGGCGACGATGGGGTCCATGAGGGGGCGCGGGCGGTGCGCCGCGCTAGTAGAGGACGGGCACGAGGCCCCAGGGCAGGGGGACCTTGAGCAGCTTGTAGAAGGCGAGGTGCACCGCGATCGCCGCGACGACCGACCATCCGATCGCGCGGCCCCAGCCGACCCGCAAGGTCCGCAGCGCCACGAGCAGCGACAGCGGCGCGACGATCAGGTACCCGAGCGCATCGGACGCGGCGACGTAGAGCACGATCGACGCGAGGATGCCGAACGCCGGTGCGATCCGCTCGGCGGCCGCCGGCGCCGCCGGCTCGGCGGCATAGCGCGCGGCGCGCGTGCTCCGCAGCACCAGCAGCAACCCGCAGACGAAGAGCCCGACCGCGACGATCCCCGGCAGCGTCGACGCACCGAGCTTCTGGCCGGGGACGTTCGGGAAGCTGCGCGAGGACCAGAACACCGCGACCGCGAGCAGTGCGATCACGGCGCCGACCGCGCGGTCGACGACGCGCACGAGCAGCCCTACTTGACGATGCCGACGGCGGTCATCACCGCCTTCATGTCGGCGTCACCCTTCGCCATGAACCTGCCGAACTCCTCGCCGGTGCCCCAGATGACGCCGAAGCCGCGCGAGGCCATGAACTCCTGGTACTCCTTGCTGTCGTAGACCTTCTTCAGCGCTGTCTCGAGCCGCGTGCGGATGTCGGCGGGCAGCCCCTTCGGCGCGGCCACGCCGCGCCACGCGCCGGTGCCCCAGCCGGAGCCGGTCGCCTCCTTGAGCGTCGGCACGTTCGGGTACAGCGTGGCGCGCCTGTCGGCCATGATCGCGAGCGAGCGGACCTTGCCCGCGTCGATCAGCGAG
>JADCHE010000011.1 GCA_020248665.1 Burkholderiales bacterium
CGAGAAGCCCATCACCAGGCGGTCGATCCAGGAGCCCTGCTTCCACGCGGCGAGCGTGCCGAGCGGGACCGCGATCAGGGTCGCGAGCACGATCGTGAGCGCGGCGAGCGACAGCGTCGGCTCGATCCGGTCGGCGATCAGGTCGGAGACCTGTTTCTTGTAGAAGAACGACTCGCCGAAGTCGCCGGCGAACATGCCGCCGACCCAGCGCGCGAACTGCGTCGGCAGCGGCTTGTCGAGGCCGAGCTTGTCGCGGATCTCGACGATGTCCGCCTCGGTCGCCGACGGGCCGGCGATCACCGCGGCCGGGTCGCCGGGGGTGAGCCGCAGCATCAGGAAGACGAGGACCGCGACGACCGCGATGACGGGGATCGTCGCGAGGAGCCGGCGTCCGATGTAGCCCCACATGGCGGGCTCCGGTTCAGGTTCGTGAGGACGGGTGGCCGGGGCGCCGGACCCCGGCCGACGTCCCGACCTCCGCCCGCGGCGGGCGAAGGTCGGCGATCGTCACTTCTTCTCGATGTTCCAGAGCGCGACGACCGGCGCCACGATCATGCCCTCGATGTTCTTGCGCATCGCGATCGGCTTGTACCACTGGCCGAGGTGCACGTGCGTCGGCGACTCGAGGTAGCGCAGCTGGACCTGCTCCGCGATCGCCTTCTGCTTGGCCGGGTCGGTCTCGCGGGCGAAGTCGTCGCGCAGCTTCTCCATCCGCTCGTCGCACGGCCAGCCGAACATCGCCTTGTCGCAGCTCGAGTTCAGGAAGCCGGTGCCCACCGGATTCAGCACGTCGGCGGCGACCCACGAGGTCAGGAACGCGTGCCAGCCACCGGCGTTCGGCGGGTCGCGCTTGACGCGGCGCGCCACCACCGACTGCCAGTCCATCGACTGCATGTCGACCTTGAAGCCACCGCGCTCCATCAGCGACTTGGCCACCGGTGCGAGGTTCGTGAGCACCTGCAGGTCGGTCGAGTGCATCAGCACGATCGGCGTGCCGTCGTAGCCCGCCTCCTGGAGCAGCTCGCGCGACTTCTTGAAGTTCGACTCGAGCTTGTCGCCCATGCCGACCTCGGTCGCGAACGGCGTGCCGCAGATGAACAGCGCCTTGCAGACCTTGTAGTACTTCGGGTCGCCGTGCACGCCCTTCAGGAAGTCTTCCTGGTTGAAGGCGTAGAACAGCGCCTGGCGCACCTTCGGGTTGTCGAACGGCTTGACGGTGGTGTTGAACCGGAACACGTACTGGTTGCCCAGCGGGTTCTGGTCGAACATCTTGACGTTCGGGTCCTTCGAGACCACCGGCAGCAGGTCGCTCGCGGTGTCCTCGACCATGTCGACCTCGCCGGCGCGCAGCGCGTTCACCGCGGTCTGGCCGTCCGGCATGATCCGCCACTCGACGCGATCGACCTTCACCACCTTGCCGCCGGCCATGCCGCTCGGCGGCTCGCTGCGCGGGCGGTACTTCGCGAACTTGGTGTAGACCGCGCGGTCGCCCGGCTTCCACTCCGCCGTCTGGAAGACGAACGGGCCCGAGCCGATGTACTCCTTGATCTGCTCGCCCGGGGGCGTGTCGGCGACGCGCTTGGGCATGATGAACGGCACGTTCGACGACGGCTTGCCGAGCGCGAGCAGCACGAGGCCGGTGGGCGCGTTCAGCGTCATGCGGAAGGTCTTCGCGTCGACCGCCGTCAGGTCCTTCACGAACGTGAAGAGCTTCTGGCCGAGCGAGTCGCGGGCGGACCAGCGCCGCAGCGAGGCGACGACGTCCTCGGAGGTGACCGGTCTGTCGTCGTGGAAGACCAGTCCGTCGCGCAGCACGAAGGTCCAGGTCAGGTTGTCCGGGGAGACCGTCCACTTGTCGACCATCTGCGGCTGGATCTGGCCCTTCGCGTCCATCGCGAAGAGCGTGTCGTAGATCATGTAGCCGTGGTTGCGCGTGATGTACGCGGTCGTCCAGATCGGATCGACGATCTTCAGGTCGGAGTGCGGCACGAAGCGAAGGACGCTCTGCGCCTGCGCGGACGCCGACGCGAGCATCGCGCCGGCGACCATCGCGCCGAGCGCGCCTCGCTTGAGCATGGCCGAAATAGACACGGTGGGGCTCCTCTATGATTGGAACGGGCGCCGCCGGGGGCGTCCGGAGGCAGGATCTTGGATCAAGCGCGATGCATTGCGCAAGACTCGGGCCAGCCCGCACGGACGCCCGGTGCCGCCGGGAACGTCCGATTTCGGCAGGCCGGGGCGCATCGCGGTGCATGCGTCGCGCCGCAGCGGTTCCGCGCGCACGCGATCGTGCGTCACGACCCCGACGACGACCGGGGTATATCCCGGCGGCGCATCCAGCCCCGGCGCGCGCCGCCGTTCCCCGGTCCCGCCGATGACCCCGTCCGCCTCCGCCGAGTCGGCAACGCTGTATTCCGTCGACATCGACGAGCACGCGCGGCGGATCGGCCTGCCGCACGGGCGGATCGCGCCGATGGGCGCGCTGGTGATGGACAGCGGGCCGCGGGTCGGCGAGCCGGCTCCGGCCTTCGAGCTCGCCGGGCTCGAGGGGCTCGCCGGGCTCGCCGGGCGGGCCGTGCGGATCGGCGCGCCCGGTGCGCGGCAGACGCCGGTGTTCCGGCTGTCGCCCACCGGCCCGGTCTGCAAGAAGCCGCTGCCCGCGATCCGCTCGCTCGCGCGCGCCGAGGACGCGCGACTGCGGATCGTGTTCGCGAGCGACGGCGACGACCCCGCCGAGCATCGGCGCTTCGTCGAGCGCGAAGAACTGCAGGGACTCGAGTGCGTGCTGTCGCATCCGCTCGGCATGGCCTTGCGCGTCGGCAAGCTGCCGCACGCGGTGCTGATCGCCGCCGACGGGCGCGTCGCGAGCAAGGGCCCGGCCAACAGCCGCGAACGGCCCGATCGCCTCCTGCTCGCCGACGACCTGGGCGTGAGCTCGGTGCAGGCGTACGCCGCGCGGCGCCCTCCCGCGTCGGAGGGCGGAACCGGGGTTTCGGTGGGCGCCGCCCGCCGCCGGCGAAGCGCCGAGTGGGCGACATGAAGTGGCTCGACCGCCTTTTCGAGCGCTCCGCGCGCTCCATCGCGCTGCGCTCGTCGCGCCACGGCGCACTCGCGAGGATCGGCAAGACCGCCGTCGGCGGCGCGCTGCGGTTCACGGTGCTGCCGTTCGACCGCACCCACGACATCAACGGGTGCATGGCCAGCACCGGCACGCAGATGTGCCACTGCACGACCCCGCCGGTCGTCGGGGTCGCGCGCCCCCGCGTCGGGCGCGTCCGCCGCGGCGACGGCGCCCTGCGCATCGTCCGATGCGCACTGGGCCACCCGGTTCCTGCCGCACTGCTCGGGCTGCCACGGCGCGAACGCCGCCGGCGTCGGACCGGTGCCCGACCTGCGCGGCAACCTCGGCCGCTTCCTCGCGACACCCGAGGGCCGTCGCTTCGTGCCGCAGGTGCCGGGCATCGCGAACGCGCGGATGTCCGTCGCCGACGAGGTGCGCGGGGCCCGCGGCGCGGTACCGGCCGATGCCACCGGCGAGCGCCGCAGGATCGTCGCGGCGCTGCGCGAGCGCGGCCTCGACGTGCGCTGACGCGTCAGGTCTCGCGCGCCGGCCAGCCCGTCGCGCCCAGCACCTCGCCGGTGTGCTGCCCGAGCTTCGGCGCCGGCGTGCGCATCCGCCCCGGCGTGTCCGCGAGCTTGGGCACGATGCCCGGCACCTTGAGCGGCCGTCCGTCCGTGTCGTGCGTCTGCACGATCATGTCGCGGGCGAGGTACTGCGGGTCGCGCGCGATGTCGGCGATCGTGTAGATCCGGCCGACCGGCACGTTCGCGGCCTCGAGCGTCGCGATCACTTCGTCGATCGGGCGCGTCGCGGTCCACGCGCCGATCGCCGCGTCGATCTCGGCGGCGCGCGCCGCGCGGCCGTCGTTGCGCGAGAGGCCCGGGTCGGCGGCGAGGTCGGCGCGGCCGATCGCGGTCATCAGCCGCCGGAAGATGCTGTCGCCGTTGCCCGCGACCAGCACCCAGGCGTCGCCCGCGCAGCGGTAGGCGTTCGAGGGCGCGATGCCCGGCAGCGCGCTGCCGGCCGCGCCACGCACCGCGCCGAACGCGTCGTACTCGGGCAGCAGGCTCTCCATCACGTTGAACACGCTCTCGTAGAGCGCGACGTCGATCACCTGCCCGAGCCCGCCGTTGACCTCGCGGTGGCGCAGCGCGGTCAGCACGCCGATCACGCCGTGCAGGGCGGCGAGCGTGTCGCCGATCGACACGCCGACGCGCACCGGCACGCGCCCGGGCTCGCCGGTCAGGTGCCGCAGGCCCCCCATCGCCTCGCCGAGCACGCCGAAGCCGGGCTTGCCCGCGTACGGCCCGGACTGCCCGAAGCCGCTGATGCGCAGCATGATCAGCTTCGGGTTGAGCGCGTGCAGCGCGTCCCAGCCCAGGCCCCAGCCTTCCATCGTGCCGGGCTTGAAGTTCTCGATCAGCACGTCGGCGTCGGCGGCGAGCGCGCGCACCGCGTCCTGCCCAGCGGGCGTGCGCAGATCGAGCGTGACCGAGCGCTTGTTGCGCGACTGCACCTCCCACCAGACCGAGGTGCCGTCGCGCAGCATCCGCCAGCTGCGCAGCGGGTCGCCGCCGTCGGCCGGCTCGACCTTGATCACGTCGGCGCCGAAGTCGGCGAGCGTCTTGCCGGCGAACGGGCCGGCGATCAGCTGGCCGAGCTCCAGGACCTTCAGGCCGTGCAGCGCGTCCATCAGGCGAGCCTCGGCCGCATCGCCCCCCAGGGCGTCACCTGCTCGTAGGCACGCGCCGCCCGCAGGCACAGGTCCTCGCGATGGTTCGGCGCGACCAGCTGCAGCGACAGCGGCAGGCCGCCCGCCGAAAAGCCGCAGCCCATCACCAGCGCCGGCTGCTGGGTCAGGTTGAACGGGAACGAGAACGGCGTCCACCAGGTCCAGTCGGCGCCGTTGATCGGCGTCACGCCCGGGGGCAGCGGCGGCATCACGAGGCCGACGTCGAACGGCTGCACGGCGGTGCCCGGCGTCAGCAGCAGGTCCCAGTCGCGGTGGAAGCGCTGCAGGCGCACCGCGAGCTCGCCGCGTGCCTTCTGCGCGTCGAGGAAGTCGTCGATCGTGTAGCGCGCGGCGAACTCGATCGAGTCGCGCAGGCCCGCATCGAGCAGCGCGAGCTTCTCGGCCGGCAGCCGGTGCAGCAGGTTGCGCGCCGACGAGAACCAGTGGACCGCGAAGATCCCGGCCGGGTCGTCGATGCCCGGGTCGACGCGCTCGACGCGCGCGCCGAGGCTCGCGAACACCTCGGCCGCCCTCGCGACCGCGGCCTCGATCTCGGCATCGACGTGCGGCACGTAGCCGAGCCGGGGGCTGTACGCGATCCGCAGGCCGCGCAGGTCGGCGCCGCCGTCGGCATCGAGCGCCTGCGCCCAGCCCGCGGCCGGCGGCGGCAGCGCCATCCAGTCGCGCGCATCGGGCCGCGACAGCACGTCGAGCATCAGCGCGGTGTCGCGCACGGTACGCGTCTGGCCGCCGACGTGCGCGACGGTGCCCATCGGCGACAGCGGCCACGCGGGCACCCGGCCGAAGTGCGCCTTCAGGCCGACGGTGCCGGTGAACGCCGCGGGGATGCGGATCGAGCCGCCGCCGTCGGTGCCGGTGGCGAGAGCGCCCAGCCCGGCCGCGATCGCCGAGGTCGCGCCGCCCGACGAGCCGCCGGGCGTCCTGGTCGTGTCCCACGGGTTGCGGGTGATGCCCGACAGCGGGCTGTCGGTGCTGCCGCGCCAGCCGAACTCGGGCGTCGCGGTCTTGCCGAGCAGCACCGCGCCGGCCTCGCGCAGCCGCGCGGTGCTCGGCGCGTCCTCGTCCCACGGGCCCTTCGGATCGACGGTGCGCGAGCCGCGCAGCGTGGGCCAGCCCTTCGCGAGGATCAGGTCCTTGACCGAGGTCGGCACGCCGTCGATCGGGCCCGCGGGCTCGCCGCGCCGCCAGCGCGCCTCGGACGCGCGCGCGTCGCGCATCGCGGCCTCGGGGTCGACCAGCACGAAGGCGTTGAGCGTCGGGTTCAGCCGGTCGATGCGTTCGAGCACGGTGCGCGTCACCTCGACCGGGGACAGGGTCTTCGCACGGTAGGCGGCGACCAGCTCGGTCGCGCTCAGGTAGGCGATGTCGTCGGCGTCCATGGCCTGCGGGGGCGGGCGGTTCGGCGGAGCGACCAGCCTAGCATGCGGGCTGGGCGCGTCCCGTGCCCGGTTCCATCCGCGGATCGGATTCCGCCGCGGTCCACGTCGTCGACGCGCCCGCGACGCGAGGTGCCGCGTCACGGCGCCAGGTGACGTCGATGGAACGCGACGATCCGTTCGTGGGCGTGGTCGCGTAGCGCCGCGTCGAAGCCGGGCGTCGTCTCGCCGCCCCGCACCTGCTGCGCCGCGACTGCGCGAGCCACGTCCTCGGGCCACGGCCACAGCACGTCGAAATGCCCGGCCGGCAGGTCGGCCAGCGTCTCGCAGGTCGAGCAGTTCGCCAGCACACGGGCGCTGTGGAAACGCGGCAGCACGACCGTGTCCAGCCGGGCCGACACCAGCCCCACCGGCACGTGGATGCGCTGCAGGCTGTCGGCAGAGAAGATCGCCGCCACCGGCACCGCGGCGGTGACCGAAGCGATGCGCGGATCGGGGCGCGGGTCGGGGCGGTCGGCGCTCGGGCTGCGTCCGCCGTGCCAGGCCTTGATCTCGGCCGGCAGCATGAACTCGGGCCAGAACCGGGCCCGGTTGAAGCGGGCCTGGCGATCGGCGCGCCGTTCGGCGGTCGTCGCGCCCTGGAAGCAGAAGGCTTCGTCCTCCTGCGGATGCGCAAGGCAGTGGCGCACCAGGTCCAGCGTGCGCCACTGCGCGCCGGCCAGCGACAGGGCGGTGACCCCGCCCGCGGACATCCCGTGCACGCCGACGCGGCCCAGGTCCAGCCGCGCGGCCCACGACGGATCGGCGGCGAGTGCGTCGATCACGCGGACCGCCTCGGTCGGGCGCAGGCGGAACGATTCGGGTCCGGCGAGGCGCGCGTCCAGGTGGTTGTCGCCCTCGTGCAGGAGCTGCGCCACCACGAAGCCTGCCCGCGCCAGCCGGGCCGCCAGCGCATGGTCCGGCAGCGGGCTGCCGCTCGAGCCGTGCGACATCAGCACCAGCCGGTGGTGTCCGGATGCGGGCGAGGCATCGACCGCTACGTCGAGCGTGAACGGGCCGAACCGCGTCGGGCGCGACACGGTGTCGGTCGGGTACACCAGCGTGACCGGCTGGGCCAGGGAGGACGGCTGCCACTGCGACAGGCCGACCTGCGCGCGGGCGTCGCCCGCGGCGCTGGCGATCGACAGCGCGGCGGCGAAGCAAGCGGTGGCCCGGATCGTCGGTCCGGAGCGCGGGCGCGCGCGCGTCCCGACGGGGGGAGCGCTCGGCGGATCCTCGGGGCGGCGGGGATCGTGGGGGGGCATGGACGAGGTTCCAGGGGTGGTGTTCGATGCCGCGGATCGTGGCGCGTCCGACCGCGCGGCGCGACGGCGCCGCGACGGATCGACGGCGACACGTCGCGAGATGCCGGCGGGGCCGCGCCACCTGCGACAGCGGCGACAGCGGCGACGGGGGCGACGGGGGCGACGGCGCGGTCGGTCGCGGGCCTCGCGGTCCGTTCCCCGGGGACCGCCGGCGCCGGCGCGCGCGCGCCGTGCTACAAGACGGGCCGTCCACACCCGGATCCCGAGGAGTTCATGGGGAGAATCGCGATCGGCGGCATGCAGCACGAGACCAACACCTTCGCGCCCTCGAAGGCCGACCACGCGGCGTTCGAGGCCGGCGGCGGCTGGCCGTCGATCCAGCGCGGCGAGCCGCTGTTCGAGGCGGTGGCCGGCGCCAACATCCCGGTGCAGGGCGCGATCCAGACGCTACGCGCGCGGGGCCACGCGATGGTGCCGCTGACCTGGGCCGCGGCCTCGCCGTCGGCGCACGTGACGCGCGACGCGTTCGAGCGGATCGTCGGCGATCTGATCGAGCGGCTGCGCGCCGCCGGCCGCGTCGACGGCGTCTACCTCGACCTGCACGGCGCGATGGTCTGCGAGCACCACGACGACGGCGAGGGCGAGATCCTGCGGCGCGTGCGCGAGGCGGTGGGCGCGAACGTGCCGGTGGTCGCGAGCCTGGACCTGCACGCGAACGTGACGCGGCAGATGGTCGCGCAGTCCGACGCGCTCGCGATCTACCGGACGTATCCGCACGTCGACATGGCCGAGACCGGCGGGCGCGCGGCGGCGCTGCTCGACGCGATGCTCTCGAAGGGCAGGCGTCCGGCCAAGGCGCACCGGCAGTTCGATTACCTGACCGGCATCCCGTCGCAGTGCACGTTCATCGATCCGTGCCGGGGCCTGTATGCGCGGATCGACGAGATCGAGCGCCGGCACGCGGCGTCGATCGACTTCGCGCCCGGCTTCCCGATGGCCGACTTCGACGAGTGCGGGATGTCGGTGGTCGCCTACGCCGACACCGACGCGGCCGCCCGGGCGGCGCTCGCGGAGATCGGCGATGCGGTCGCCGCGGCCGAGCCCGACTTCGCGCTCGAGCTGCTCGAGCCCGACGAGGCGGTGCAGCGCGCGATGCGCGTCGGCGCGCCGGGCGCACCGGTGGTGCTGGCCGACACGCAGGACAACCCGGGTGCGGGCGGCAACGGCGACACGGTCGGGCTGCTCGCCGCGATGGTCCGCCAGCGCGCGCCCGACGCGGTGCTCGGGCTGCTGATCGACGCGGCGAGCGTGGCGCGCGCGCACGAGGCGGGGCAGGGCGCGACGCTCGAGTTCGCGCTCGGCGCGGTCTCGGGCGTGCCGGGCCACCTGCCCTTCGCCGCGCGCTTCGCGGTCGAGCGGCTGGGCGACGGCCGCTTCACCTGCACCGGCCCGATGTTCCGCGGCTTCCGGATGAACCTCGGGCCGATGGCGCTGCTGCGCGAGGAGAAGAGCGGCGTGCGCGTGGTGCTCGCCTCGCGCAAGTGCCAGGCCGCCGACCAGGAGATGTTCCGCCACGTCGGCGTCGAGCCGGTGCGCCAGCGGCTGGTCGCGCTGAAGAGCTCGGTGCACTTCCGCGCCGACTTCCAGCCGATCGCGCGCGAGGTGCTGGTGGTGCGCTCGCCCGGCCCGGCGCTCGCCGATCCGGCGGAATTCCCGTGGAAGCGGCTGAGGAAGGGTCTGCGGCTGCGGCCGCTGGGGCCCGTCTTCGCGGGGTGAGGCGGCCCGCCCCGGCTGCTACACTCTTGCCGGTTGAGCATCGATCGATGCGAGGTAAGAACGTGGCCGATACCGCGACGCTGTCGAGCAAGCACCAGATCTCGATCCCGAAGGCCGTGCGCGAGTCGAAGCGCTGGGAGGCGGGGCAGCGGTTCGTCTTCCTGCCGAAGGGCGACGGGGTGCTGCTGATGCCTGTGCCGTCGATCGAATCCCTCCGGGGCATCGCGCCCCGCGCTCGGCGCACGGGCTATCGCGACCGCGACGACCGAGCCTGAGGCATGCGGGTCGTCGACACCTCGGCGTGGATCGAGTGGCTGATCGGCAGCCCGCTGGCGGCCCGGATCGGGGCCAGCCTCCCGGAGCAGGCCGAGTGGATCGTGCCGACGATCGTGCAGCTCGAGCTGGCGAAGTGGCTGGACCGCGAGCTCGGTGAAGACGAGGCCGACCGGGTGATCGCGTTCTCGATGCAGTGCCGGGTGGTGCCGCTCGATACCCGGATCGCGCTGGGGGCGGTCGAACTCCACCGCGAGCACGGGCTGGCGACCGCCGATGCGATCGTCTACGCGACCGCGCGCGTGGAGGGCGCCGCGCTCTTGACCTGCGACCGGCACTTCGAGCGCCTGCCCGGCGTGTCGCTGATCGCGAAGGGCGCCGGGCGACGGACGGGTTCCCGCGGCGCCGCTTGACCGCGTCCAAGTCGTTCATCGGGTCGTACGGCAGCTTCCGGTACGCGAACGGGTTGATGATCAGGTCGGAGGTGTTGCCGTAGGCGATCGTGTGGCCGTCGGGCGCCCACTGCTCGAGCGCCTGCTGCCCGACGATGCCCTGCGCGCCCGCGCGGTTCGCGATGACGGAGGGCTGTCCGAGCACCGGCGCGAGCTGCTCGCCCCTGCCGCGGTCGGTGCCGGCGGCGCGTGGCGCCGGCCCGCGTGGCCGACGGCCGAGTCCAGAGGCGCGATGCGCGCCGCGCACGCTGCGGTGCGTCGCACCGCCGTTGCCGCCCGTCGTGCCGCCGCCGGTCGCCCTGGGGCTGCGGACGCGGCCCTGCGGCGCGAGCATCGGGGCGTGCCGCTCCCGGGGGGGCGGCGCCCGCCCGCCCGACCCGGAGCCCGCATGGACCGCCGTACCGCCACGCTCTCCTTCCTCGCCGCCGTGCTGCCCGATCGCGCCGCCGCGACGACCCGCGCCGGGCTCGGCGAGGCCGAGACCGCCGCGGCGCTGAAGGAGCTGCTCTCGCAGGGCGCTTCGAGCGCCGTCGACGCGCTCGGCCGCGCCGACGGCTTCCTCGGCAACCCGAAGGTCCGCATCCCGCCGCCCGACGGCCTGCGCCGCGCGGAGCGGCTGCTGCGCGCGGCCGGCGCGGGCGCGCAGGTCGACGAGCTGGTCGTCGCGATGAACCGCGCCGCCGAAGCCGCCGTGCCCGAGGCCGGCGGCCTGCTGGTCGACGCGGCGCGGGCGCTGACGTTCGACGATGCACGGGCGATCCTCGAGGGCGGCGACGACGCCGCGACCCGCTGGTTCCGGGAGCGCACCGCCGACGGCCTGGCCGCGCGCTTCCAGCCGATCGTGCGCCGCGAGACCGAGCGCCTGAAGCTCGTGCAGCGCTACGACCGGCTCGCGGCCGACGCGGTGCGCATGCGCCTGGTGCGCCAGGAGGACGCGACGCTCGACCGGCACGTGACGCGCAAGGCCCTCGACGGCCTGTACGCGACGATCGCCGACGCCGAGCGCGCGATCCGCCGCGACCCGGCGGCGGCGGCCGGGCGCTCGGCGCGCCGCGTGCTCGCGGCGATGCGCGGCTAGGCCTGCGGCCCGCGGCCCCGGCCCCGGCCCCGGCAAGCATGCCGGGGCCCCCAGAGCCGGCGCCGAGCAGTGCTCGACGAAACCCCGGCTCAGGCTTCTCCGCCGAACGCCTTGATCAGGTTGTCGACGTACTTGTCGACGAGCCCCTCGAACTCGCCCCGCACCAGCGGCGTCGCGACGCCCTTCATCAGGCCGGGCAGCGGCACCTCGACGACGCCCTCGATCTTCAGCTCGAGGTCGGTCTGGCTCTTCTTGTCCGCGATCTTCCAGCTGCCGCCGACCTGCGCGTTGCCCACGCCGGCGACCGGCGTCCACACGACCGAGCCCTTCTTCGCGTCGGACACGTACTTCGACGCGTAGATCGTCTGCAGCTGGATCGACGCGATGCCGACCTTCCTCATCTCCCAGCGGTAGACGCCCTTGCCCTCGTCGACGAGCTTGTCGACCTTCGGGAAGTGGCTCACCGACTTCGGCACGTCGGACAGCACGGCGAACACGTCCTTGAAGGGCGCCTTGACCGAGAACTCGTAGCCGAGTTCGATGGGAACGCTGAACGCCATGGGATCTCCTCGCGGGGTTGGCTGCGGACGGCCGCGTTCGTGCGGGGCCGGTTCGACGGGAGTCTAGCCGTTCCGGCCGGAGGCGGGCCCGGCTCGCCCGTCGGCCGGAACGGCCACGCTCGGCGGGCCGGGCGGACCGCCCGTCCCGGCGGTGCGGGCCGCGCGATCGGGTGCGTCCCAGAATCGGCGGGCTTTGAACGCGACCCGTCCTCCCCTCTCGCCCTTCGAATGGCTGCGCGACGTGCTGACGTCGGACGAGCCTGTGTTCGGGGTGTCGCGCAGCATGCTGCACCGTCTCGTGCTCCTCGTCGTCGTCGCGATGGGCGGACGCGCGCTCCTGCAGGGTGTCGACGCGGCGATCGCGTGGCTGCCGGGGCGTGCAGCGCTGGTGAACGCGCTCGAGCCGGTTGCCACCGAAATCGACCTCAAGCCCTGCGCGAGCGACGCCTGCACGCTCCCCACGCTGCGGCCGCGACGCATCCCCGGCGGACCCAGCCTCGCCGTCACGGTGCCGGCGCGCCTCGCGCCCGGGCCCGCGATCCGGCTCCCGTTCGACACGGCGCTGCCGCTCGGCGCGTACGGGCTCGAGCACGCGGCCTCGTGGGCCGCGCAGGCGCGCTTCGTCGAAGGCGTGACTCGGTGGTCGGTGAACCTGCAGTACATGCGCCGTCACGGCGCCGGATGGATGGACGTCGGGCGTCCGCCCGCGGGCTCGGGCCTGCGCGGACGCGTCGAGGTGCCGGTCGACGGTCCCGGCGTCGTCGAGCGCTTCGTGTCCGTGTCGCCCGACGGCGCGCCGCTCCTTCCGGGCGAAATCGCGCGGCGGTCGGCCGTCGAGGACGACGGCGCCGCCGGAGCGAAGCGCTTCGCCGCATTCGACTTCCGGCCGCTGCCGAACCCGGTGCCCGTGCGCGTCGATCCGGGTCGCGACGACGGGCTGTCCGTCGGCGACCCGCTGCGCCTGCGCGTCGGCGGCTCCGACCCGGCGCAGCCCGGCTTCGACGGGCGCGTCGAGCGGATCGAGCGCGAGCCCGACGGCTCGACGATCGTCCACGTGGCGGTCGAGTCGATGCAGATGCACAGCGTCCCCGAGATCGTCATGCGCGGCCTGCAGTCGCTCGGCGACCGGCGGGACGCGTGGACGGTCTCGCTCGAGGTCGACCGTCGCTTCGGCAACGCCAACGGCGGTCGGTACTGGGTGCCGAGCGCCGCGCTCGTGGGCCGCGGCGCCGGCGAGGCCGGGCGCGAGGCGACGCTTTGGGTCCTGGTCGACGGCGCGGCGATACCCGTCGCCGTCGCGGTGATCGACGAGCGGGACGGCGAGAGCGCGGTGATCGAGCGGCGCTTCGCGGGCACGACGTCGCTGCGTCCCGACGACTGGCGCGCGCTGACGCCGATGCAGCGCGCGGGACTGCTGCGCCGGACGGTCGGCACCGCGTCGCGCTCGCTGCTCGACGACGAGTCGCGGATCGTCGCGCGCCCGGCGCCGACGCTGCGCCCCGGTGAGCGGGCGAGGGCCGCGTGAGCCGGCGCGGCGCCGCGGTGACGAGCCCCGGTCGATCCGACGCCGTCGCGGCCGTCGCGAGCGGCCCGTCGGCGATCGCGGCCCCGTCCTCGCGATCGGACGCGCTGGCCGCCCGCGTGCGCGCATTCTTCGCCGACCCGGTCGCCTCGGTCGACCGCCTCGGCACCGGCCACGATTCGAGCGAGACGACGCTGCGCCTGCTCGACGAGATCGGCGCGCGCACGCGCGCGCTCGGCGAACTGAACCGCGAGCTGGTGCCGATGGTCGACCGCTTCGCCGGTCAGTCGCGGCGCCAGCGCTGGTGGAACCGCTTCGTCGGCGAGGCGCTCGAGCGCGACCTGTCGTTCGGCCTGCTGTGCGAGCGGCTCTCCGACGCCGTCTCGCGCGGCGGCGAGGTCGCCGACGGCACGGCCGCGACGATCGCCGCGCTCAAGGCCGACCGGCTGCGCATCGACGCCGAGATCGCCGCGCTGCAGGACGACCTCTCGCTCGGGCACGCGGTGCTCGACCCGGCGCGCGCGCCGCTGCGGCGCGCGTGCGGCGCGCCCGAGGACACCTGGTCGCGCCTGTCCCGCCGCGTCGGCAACCTCGAGGCGATGGCGACCGCACTCGTGTTGACGCAGTCGCAGTACGCCGTCGCGATCGACGGCGCGCGCGCCGTCGTCGACCGGTTCACCGAGATCCGTCACGTGCTGATCCCGCTCTGGCGGCAGCGCATGGGCTTCGAGCTGTTCGCGCGCCGCACGGCGCCGGACGGCACGGTGTCCGCCGGCCCGTCCCCGACCCTTCCCGATCCCAGGAGCCCCGCATGAGCACCGCCCCGTCCGAGCTGGCCGTCGCCCCCGCCGTTCCCGCGGCGATCCTCGAGTCCGCGACCGCGGCGCCGCACGCCGTCGCAGCCGGCGATCCGCGCGTCGCCGCGCTGGTCGCCTCGCTCGAGAGCGGCGACGTCGAACGGATCCACGCGTTCGGTCGCGAGATCGGCGCGAGCGCGTCGGCCCATGCCGACGAGACGCTCGAACGGGTGCGCGGCGCGGATCTCGAGGCGATCGGCGCGAAGCTCGGCGAGATCGTCGGGGCCGCGCAGTCGCTGAACTTCAATGCGCTGTCGGGCAAGCGCTCGTCGCTGCCGGTGATCGGCGCGCTGATCGACCGCGTGCGCCTGAAGGGCAACGAGGTGCTGCGCCGCTTCCAGGACGTGCGCACGCAGATCGACACGCTGGTCGCCGAGGTCGACGTGATGCAGACGGGCCTCGTGCAGCGCAACGCGTCGCTCGAGGCCTCGTTCGAATCGGTGCGCCAGGAGCACGACCTGCTCGGCGCGCACGTCGCGGCCGGCGAGGTCGCGCTCGGCCGGCTCGCGGTGCGGCTCGGCGAGATGCGCGTCGAGGCCGCGGACCCGCTGCGCGCGCAGGCGCGCCACGACCTGCAGGCGGCGATCGCCGCGCTCGAGAAGCGCGTCGCCGACATGAAGGTGCTTCAGCACGCTGCGCTCCAGCAGCTGCCGATGATCCGGATGGTCCAGGCCAACAACCGGATGCTGGTCGAGAAGTTCCACACGGTGCGCGAGCTGACGATCCCCGCGTGGAAGCGCCAGTTCGTGCTCGCGCTGTCGCTGAACGAGCAGAAGGGCGCGGTGAAGCTCGCCGAGTCGATCGACGACGCGACCAACGCGTTCCTGCTCGAGAACGCGCGGATGCTGCAGGAGAACACCGTCGCGACCGCGCGGGCGAACCAGCGGCTGGTCATCGACGTCGAGACACTCGAGAAGGCGCACGACGCGCTGGTGCAGACCATGCAGGAGGTCGTGCGGATCAACCGCGAGGGCGTCGAGCAGCGCGCGCAGATCACCCAGCGGCTGCAGGGCCTGCGCCAGGCGATGGCGACGCAGGCCGCCGCGCCGCGGTGAGCGCCGCGCGGCCCGGGTCGGACGCCGACCGCGAGGCGACCGAGGCGCGCATCCGCGCGCTGCGCGGCCGCACGCTCGCGGTCGGCACGACGGCGCTCCTCGCGGCGATCGCGGGCGCCGTGCTGCTGCTGCGGGCCGTCTCGTCCGCGTGGCGCGCGTCGACCGGGGTGTCGCTGCACGTCCCCGGGGCGCTGTCGGGCTTCGCGCCGTTGCCGTGGATCGCGCTCGCGCTCGGTGCGGTCGCCGTCGGCGGCCTGTCGACGGCGACGATCCGCCAGCGGCACGCGCTGCTCGCGCTGCTGCTGTGCGCGGGCGTCGCGATCGCCGACGTGCTGACCTGCCCGCCGGAGCGCTCGCCGCTCGGCCTCGCGCCGAGCGGGCTCGAGCGGATGGTCGCCGCGGGCGACCGGGCCGGCGCCGCGCGGGTGCTCGACGCGCTGCCGCCGTCGACCGCCGTCGAGTACGTGCGCGCGCAGGTCGCGATGATCGACGGCGACGCGATCGCGCTGCGCCGAATCGCGCCGCGCGTGCTCGACGAGGTCGAGCGTTTCGCGAACCGCGTGGACCAGGACGAGTTCGCGCGCGGCGTGCTGAAGGACTCGGTCGGCGTGCTGCGGATCGACACGGTCGCCGCGCTGGACCGCGCGCTGAACGGCGAGCCGGTCACGCTCGCGGGGCTGTCGACGTCCGCCGACGCGACCGGCGCGCCGCGCTGGACGCGCGTCGTGCTACACGGCGCGATCGGCGCGCTGCTGCTCGGCCTCGCGTTCGCGCTGGGCGCGGTCTGGCGCACGATGTGCGGCCACGTGGAGCGCATCGAGAGGCTGTTCGACCGCGAGCCCGACGGCGCGGCCTGAGCCGGCCACCGCGTTCCGCGCCCGACCGGGACCGCGAGCGCGCGCGGGCGCGCCGGGGCACAATGACCCTCGCAGACGAGGAGGACCCGATGCACGAACTCTGGCGCTGGAGCGCGACCGACCTGGCCCGCGCGATCCGGACGCGCCGCGTCTCGAGCCGCGAGGCCGTGCAGGCGTGCATCGACCGCACCCGCGCGGTGAACCCCGCGCTCAACGCGATCGTCGACCTGATGGACGTCGAGGCGCTCGCCGCCGCCGACGTCGCCGACCGCGCGGTCGCGCGCGGCGAGGCGCCCGGCCCGCTGCACGGCGTGCCGGTCACCGTCAAGGTCAACGTCGACTGCCGCGGCCGAGCGACCACCAACGGCATCGTCGCGCTGCGCGACGCGATCGCCGCCGACGACAGCCCGGTGGTCTCGAACCTGCGGCGCGCGGGCGCGGTGATCTTCGGCCGCACCAACACGCCGGCGTTCTCGTACCGCTGGTTCACCGAGAACGACCTGCACGGCCGCACGCTGAACCCGTGGTCCGAGGACCGCACGCCCGGCGGCTCGAGCGGCGGCGCGTCCGCGGCGGTCGCCGCCGGCATGGGCCCGATCGCGCACGGCAACGACCTCGCCGGTTCGGTGCGTTTTCCCGCCTACTGCACCGGCGTCTACGGGCTGCGGCCCTCGTTCGGCCGCGTGCCGGCGTTCCTGCCGAGCGCGAAGGAGGAGCGCACGACCGGCATGCAGACGATGTCGGTGCAGGGGCCGCTCGCGCGCACGGTCGCGGACGTGCGCGTCGCGCTCGAGGCGATGGCGATGCGCGACGCGCGCGACCCGTGGTACGCCGCCGCGCCGCTGCGCGGGCCCGCGCCCGCGCGGCCGGTCCGCGTCGCGATGACGATCTCGGTGCCCGGCGCCGACGTGCACCCCGCGGTGCGGCGCGCGGTCGAGCAGGCCGGCGCGTGGCTCGCCGAGGCCGGCTACGCGGTCGAGGCGGTCGACCCGCCGCACCTCGAGGAGGCGCCGCGCGTCTGGGCCGAGATCGCCGAGACCGAGGCGCGCTTCGGCATGCACGACGCGATCGAGCGCCTCGGCGACGCCGGGATCCGTCGCGCCGCGCAGGGCATGCGCCGCGCGGTCCGGCCGCTCGACCTCGAGGCCTACGTGCGCGCGATGGCGCGTCGCGCGACGCTGGTCCGCGACTGGTTCGTGTTCATGGAGACGTATCCGCTGGTGCTCGGCCCGGTGTGCGCCGAGCCGCCGTTCCCGTGGGGCCTGGACACCGGCTCCGACGCCGACATGGACCGCGTGCTGCGCGCCCAGGGCCCGCAGTTCCTGCTGCCGGTGCTCGGGTTGCCGGGGCTGTCGGCGCCGCTCGGCGCGATCGACGGCGTGCCGCTCGGCGTGCAGCTCACCGGGCCGCGCCACCGCGAGGACCTGGTGCTCGACGCGGCCGAGGTGCTCGAGTCGCGCCACCCGTCGCCGACGCCGATCGACCCGGCATGGTCCCGATGAACGCCGACCCCGGCCCACCCGTCGCGCTGCCTCCCGAGCAGTCCGGTCCCTGCGCGTGGTACGGCCCTCAGTGGCACGGACGCGAGGACTGGATCGTGCGCCTCGCGGACTCTGACGTCGACGAGATCGAGGCCGCGGTGCGCGCGTGGGACGCGCAGCCGCGCGCCGACCCGGCGCCGATGCGCGCGGCCGACTTCCCGCTCCCCAACCTCGGCCCGCGGCTCGCCGCGATCCGCGACGAGTTGCTGAACGGCCGTGGCTTCTCGCTGGTCAAGGGCGTGCCGGTGCGCCGATGGAGCCGGCGCCACGCCGCGATCGCGTTCATGGGGATGGGCGCGCACGTCGGCCTTGCGCGCTCGCAGAACGCCCAGGGCCACCTGCTCGGGCACGTGCGCGACCTCGGGCTGTCGAGCACCGACCCGTCGGTGCGGATCTACCAGACCCACGAGCGCCAGACCTTCCACACCGACTCCTGCGACGTCGTCGCGCTGCTGTGCCTCGTCGAGGCGCGCCGCGGCGGCGACTCGCTGCTGGTCAGCAGCACGACGATCTTCAACGAGATGCGCCGGCGCCGGCCCGACCTGCTCGCGTGCCTGTTCGAGCCGCTCGCGACCGACCGCCGCGGCGAGGTGCCGGTCGGCATGAAGCCGTACTTCGAGATCCCGGTGTTCAGCTGGCACGCGGGCTTCCTGACCGCGATCTACCAGCGCCAGTACATCGACAGCGCGCAGCGCTTTCCCGACGCGCCGCGCTTGACCCCGGCGCAGGTCGAGGCGCTCGACCTCTTCGACGCGCTCGCCGAGGACCCGTCGCTGCACCTGCGGATGCGGCTCGAGCCCGGCGACCTGCAGTTCGTCCACAACCACACGCTGCTGCACGATCGCACCGCGTTCGAGGACTGGCCGCAGCCCGCGCGCCGGCGCCACCTGCTGCGGCTGTGGCTCGCGGTGCCCGGCGCGCGCCCGCTGCCCGACGCGTTCGCGCAGCGCTACGGCAGCACGACCGTCGGCGATCGCGGGGGCATCGTCGTGCCCGGCACGCGTGCGTGCGTGCCGCTCGACTGAGTCACCGCGCTCGCTGTCGGGCGGCGGCGCCGGACGGTATCCTTCCGGTCTGTCACGCTGCCCGCGCCGGGAGCGCCATGTCCGCCGATCCGCACCCCGAGCTCGCCGTCCGAGTGCTCCGCAACCGCGTCTCCCGCCGCGACGCGCTGTGGCTGTTCGCCGCTTCGGCCGGCGCCGCGGCGAGCGCCTCGCTGTCGGGCTGCGCGACCTCGCCGGTCACCGGCCGCACGATCCTCGTCGGCATGAGCGAGGAGCAGGAGCGCGAGGTCGACCGGCAGGCCGCGCCGCACCAGTTCTCGAAGGACCTGGGGCCGGTGCAGGACGATGCGCTGAACCGGTACGTGGTCGGCGTGGGCACGCGGATGCAGGCCCTCACGCAGCGGCCGGACATGCCGTACTCGTATCGCGTGCTGAACGCGAACTACGTGAACGCCTACACGTTCCCGGGCGGCTCGATGGGGGTGACCCGCGGGATCATGACCGAGCTGCAGGACGAGGCCGAGCTCGCGGCGCTGCTCGGCCACGAGATGGGTCACGTCAACGCGCGCCACTCGGCGCAGCGCCAGGGACAGGCGATGGTCGCTCAGGCGGCGGTGATCGGCCTGGGCGTCGCCGCCTCCGACTCGGGCTGGGGCACGCTCGCGATGATCGGCGGGCAGATCGGCGCGAGCGCGCTGCTGTCGTCCTACTCGCGCGACAACGAGCGCGAGGCCGACGCGCTGGGCCAGCAGTACATGGTCCGGGCCGGCTATCCGGCCAGCGGCATGACCGACCTGCACGGGATGCTGGTGCGCGAGGAGAAATCCCGTCCGTCGCTGCTGCAGACGATGTTCTCGTCGCACCCGATGAGCGGCGAGCGGATGCAGACCGCGCAGCGCCTGGCCGAGACGCAGTACGCGGAGTCGCTGAAGGCGGACCCGCAGCGCGAGCGGTACATGGACAGCACCGCGCGGCTGCGCCAGCTGCAGCCGGCGATCGACGCGTGCAAGGACGGCGAGGCGGCGATGTCGGCCAAGCGGCTGCCCGACGCCGAGGGCCGGTTCGCGGCGGCGCTGCGGCACGCGCCGCGCGACTACGCGTCGAACGTGCTGATGGCGCGCTGCCTGGCCGCGCAGGGCCGAACCGCCGACGCGCAACGCTACGCCGGCACCGCCCGCGAGGTGTATCCGCAGGAGGCGCAGGCGCACAAGCTCGCCGGCTCGCTGCACCTGCAGGCGCGCAATCCGGCGGCGGCGTTCGAGGCGCTCGACCGCTTCGACCGGCTGCTGCCAGGCGATCCGGGCGTCGCGTTCCTGAAGGGCGTGAGCCTGGAGGGCGTCGGCGACCGGCGCCGCGCGGCCGAACACTACGCCGCGTTCCTGCGCTCGGGCGCCCAGGGGCAGCCGGCGCAGTTCGCGCAGGGCCGGCTGCGCGCGCTGGGCGCGGTGCGCTGACGCGCGGCGCGCGCCGCGCCGTGCCGGCCGCGCGACCGTGACACCCCTGCCGGCCGCGCCGGCGACCGTACCGGTCCGGGGCGGCGCGGGCCGCGTACCGTTCGGGTTCCACCCCGTCCCGCCCGCCGCCACGATGAACGACCGACTGTCGAGCCGCGCCCGCGCCATCCGTCGCTCCGAGGTCCGCGACCTGCTCCGGCACGCCGGCCGGCCCGGCATGGTGTCGCTGGCCGGCGGGCTGCCGGCGGCCGAGCTGTTCGACGTCGAAGGGGTGCGCGCCGCCGCGCTCGCCGCGCTCGACGACGCGCCCGCGGCCGCGCTGCAGTACGGCATGACCGAGGGCCAGCCGGCGCTGCGCGAGGCGATCGCCGCGCGGCTGCAGGCGCGGTCGATCGCCGCGACGCCGCAGGCGCTCGTCGTGACGACCGGCTCGCAGCAGGGGCTGGACCTGGTCGCTCGGGCGCTGCTCGACGAGGGCGACGTCGTCGTCGTCGAGCGGCCCTCGTACCTCGCCGCGCTGCAGGCGTTCGGGCTCGCCGGCCCGGCCTGGCGATCGATCGGCGTCGACGGCGACGGTGGGCGCGTCGAGGACCTCGACGCGGCGTGCGCGGGCGTGCGCCCGAAGCTCGTCTACGTGGTGCCGAACTTCGCGAACCCGACGGGCGCGTGCATGTCGCTCGAGCGGCGTCGCGCGCTGGTGCGCTGGGCCGCGGCGCATCGCGTCGTCGTGCTCGAGGACGACCCGTACGGCGAGCTGCGCACGCGTGGCACGCCGCTGCCCTCGCTCGCCGCGATCGCCGCCGAGGTGCCGGGCGCGTCCGAGTGGATCGGTCACGCGTCGACGCTGTCCAAGACCGTCGCACCCGGCTTGCGCGTCGGCTGGCTGCTGCTGCCCGCGTGGCTGCGCGAGGCGGTCGTGCTGCTCAAGCAGGCGTGCGACCTGCACACCTCGTCGTTCGCGCAGGAGGTCGCGAGCCGCTACCTCGCGTCGGGTCGGCTCGAGGCGCGGCTCGACCTCGTGCGCACCGAATACGCGCGGCGGCGCGACGCGCTCGCCGGCGCGCTCGACGAAGGATTCGGCGCACGCCTCGAGGTCCGCGTGCCCGACGGGGGCATGTTCCTGTGGGCGCGCTTCACCGACCGCACCGACGCGCGCGCGCTGCTGCCGCTCGCGCTCGAGCGCGGCACGATGTTCGTGCCGGGCGACGCGTTCTTCGTCGACGCGACCGGCACCGCCGACGCAGCCGTACGCGCGTCGTTGCGGCTGAACTTCAGCGCGGCCACGCCCGATCGGCTGCGCGAGGGCGTGCGGCGGCTGGTCGACGCGCACCGCACGCTGCGCGGGCGCACGGCGGTCGCGGCGCGCTGACGACTCGCGCACACGCCGCGCGGGGGCCGCCGGCGGCTCCGCTACACTGCTCGCGTCCCAACGAGGAGGAGACCCCGTGGATCGCCGCACCGCCCTGCAGGCCGGCCTTGCCGCCGCCTGCGCCGCCGCCGCGCCGCGCGCGCTCGCGCAGCCCGCGTTTCCCGCCTCGCCGGTGAGGCTGATCGTCACCTTCCCGGCCGGCGGCCCGACCGACGTCACCGCGCGCGCGCTCGCCGAGGCCACGTCGAAGCACCTCGGCCAGCCGGTCGTCGTCGAGAACCGCCCCGGCGCGGCCGGCACGCTCGGCTACGCGGCGCTCGCGTCGGCCAAGCCCGACGGCTACACCGTCGCGATGACGCCGGTCACGGGGCTGCGCGTGTCGCAGATGGAGAGCACCGCCTGGAATCCGCTGAAGGACGTCTCGTACGTGATCGGGCTGACCGGCTACGTGTTCGCGGTCGTCGTGAAGGCCGATGCGCCGTGGAAGACGATGAAGGAGCTCGCCGCGCACATCGCCGCGAACCCCGGCCGCGTCACCTACGGCTCGCACGGCGTCGGCAGCTCCGTGCACATGGCGATGGAGGAGCTCGCCGGCACGCAGAAGTGGTCGGTCACGCACGTGCCGTTCAAGGGCAGCGCCGACATGCTGGCCGCGCTCGTCGGCGGGCATGTCGACGTCGCGATGGACTCGACCGGCGCGGTGCCGATGGTCGAGGCCGGGCGCGTGCGGGTGCTCGCGGTGTTCACCGAGCAGCGCACCCAGGTCTGGCCCGAGGCGCCGACGCTCAAGGAGGTCGGCTACGGCATCGTCGCGACCGGTCCGTACGGCATCGGCGCGCCGGCCGGCACGCCCCCGGCGATCGTGAAGGCGCTGCACGACGCGTTCAGGAAGGGGCTCGAGGATCCGGCCCACCTGAAGGCGCTCGAGCGCTACAACCAGCCGGTCTGGTACAAGTCGTCCGAGGACTACGCGGCCTGGATCCGCACGCAGCACGAGGCCGAGCGGCGCACGCTCGAGCGGCTGGGGCTGCTGAGGAAGTGAGGCGGCGCGCCGCGCGGGCTCAGCCCGCCGCGGCCGCCCAGCAGCGCGCGAGCACCTCTGCCGGCCACGGCATCGAGCGCCCGCTCGCCCGCTCCGTCCACACGTGCACCGCCCGCCCGCGCCCGGCGAGCGCCGGCTCGCCTGCGGCGTGGACGCCGAGGTCGCGGATCTCGATCGTGTGCTCGAGGCTCGTGCGGCCCGCGCGCGCGACCTCGAGCCGCACTTCGACGACCGCCGGCGGCCGGACCTCGCGCAGGAAGTCGTACTCGAGGTGCGCCATCACCGCCTGCTGCCCCGGCACGCCGCCGCGGATGCCCATCTCGCGGTACCAGCGCTGGAACGCACGGTTCACGAACACGAAGTAGCGCGCGTTGTTGACGTGGTGGTTGAAGCGGTCCTCGGGCAGGTCCTCGTCGCCGGTCTCGATCCGCATCGTCAGGACGCGCAGCGGCGGCGGCGCATCGTGCGTCGCGCGATCGTACGACGACGGGGCGACGTTCACGCCGCGGCCCGCGCGGCTTCGGCGCGCGCGGCCTCGGTCGAGCGCGCCGCATCCTCGGCCGCGGTGCCGTACCCGGCCGCGCGCAGCGCGTCGTCGAAGGCGTCGGGCACGTCCGAGGTCGTCGCGCGCTGCATGTCGCGCGGCCAGCGCGTGTCGTCGAACTCGGTGCCGCGGTGCATCGTGCAGCGGTTGTCCCACATCACCAGGTCGCCGACGCGCCAGCGGTGCAGGTAGGTGAAGCGGCGCTCGGTCGCGTGCGCCACCAGCCGCGCGAGCAGCGCCTCGGCCTCGTCGTCGGCCAGGCCGCGCACGCGCCCGATGTGCGACGCGAGGTAGAGCGAACGGCGGCCGCTCTCCGGGATCGTCCGCACCAGCGGCCGCGCGACCGGCGCGAACGCGACGCGCTCCTGCGGCGACCAGTCGGCGAAGCCGAGCCGGCGCCGCGAGAACTGCAGCGAGTGCTCGGCGATCAGCCCGTCGGCGCGCGCGCGCGTGGCCTCGTCGAGCGCGTCCCACGCGGCGCGCAGGTCGGCGAACTCGGTGTGCCCGCCGATCGGCGCGATCGAGCGCGCGTAGAGCAACGACGCGCAGCCGGTCGGCTGCTTGAACGAGCTGTCGGTGTGCCAGAGGCGGTTGCCCATCTGGAAGAGGCGCAGGCGGTGGTCCTTCGCCCAGACGCGGCCGTCGGACGTGAGGTTCGCGATGTCGGCGATCTCGGGGCTGACCCGCAGCGTCTCGCCGGGCATCACCGTCGCGACCGAACGCTCGAGCGTGCCGAAACACCGCGCGAACGCGAGGTGCTGCTCGACGGTGAGGTCCTGCGACGGGAACACCAGCACCGCGAAGCGCGCGAACGCATCGCGTACCGCGGCGAGGTCCGCGTCGTCGAGCGGGCGGGTCAGGTCGACGTCGCCGACCTCGCAGGCGAAGCCCGGAGTCAGCGGGGACAGGGTGATCGGCATGGTCGTCTCCTCGACGCCGTCGCGGCGCGTGCGGCGCGCCGTCGCCACCAGCTTAGCGCCGCGGGCGCGGCCACGCCGAGCACCGCGCGCGCGGCGCGTTCCGCAAAGGTGCGCCGGCCGGTGCGCGGCGGCGTCGCCGCACCGCCGCACGGTCCGCCGCCGGTACGCCGCGGGTCGCGCCCGCGGCGGTGCGACGGACGACGGCTCAGGGCGCCGTGGTCGCCGCCCCCGCGTCGCGCGCCGGCCCGACCCGCCCGAAGCCCGGCAGGCGCAGCGCGAACTCGCCCGGATCGACGCCCACGTTGAGCCCGAGCACGTTGAGCTCCAGCCCCTCCTCGAGGCCGACCGCCACGCCGAGCAGCCCCACGAGCGAGAGCTGCCAGCCGGTACCGCTCGGCGTGCGGTCGACGATCGTGGCCGGCAGCCAGTCCTTGCCGAGCGCGTTGGCCGGCAGGTCGAGCCGCAGATCCGGAACCTGCCTCGCGACGAACGCCGTGAAGGTGTTGCTGTTCGGGCCCGGCCACGCACGGTAGGTGCCAGGGTAGGGATACGCGGCGACCGCGGTCTCGATCCGGTCGATCGTCGCGTCGACGCCGTCGCCGCGCAGGTCGACGAGCTTGTCGGGCCACGCGCCGAACCAGCGGAAGTCCGGCGTGCCCGTCTGCGTGACCACCGCGCCCGAGCCGCGGAACACGCGCCAGCCGATCACGTGGTGGACGACGTACTCGGTCGCGCCGGAGCGCTTGGTCGCGATCCAGGTGTGCACGCCGAACGCGCCGCGCCAGCCGACGGTGCGCGCGGCGAACACCTGCACGACGGCGCGCGGCTCGTCGGCGGGGGAGGGCGACTGGCCGCTGCTCTCGCGGCTGCCGGAGCGCCAGGTCGCCGACGGGTCGACCTCGCCGATCGCGATCGTGCCGAGCGGGCCGAGCAGCAGCACCCCGACGACGGCGAGGGCGGCGAGCATCGCGCGGGCGGCTCGGCGGGCGACGGACGCGGGGCCGCGCCGGACCAGGTCGGCCGCGTTCAGAGCGGCGCGAGCCCGATCGCGGCGCGGAACCGGTTCTTCAGGAACGCGCCGTCGCGCGGCGGCAGCGCGCGCGGCAGGGCGTCGCTGTGCACGTGCACCTGCGCGAACGACGGGCCGGCGCGCGCGGCGACGCGCCGCGCGACCGCGTCGGCGCCCTCGAGCGTGCGGACCTCGCAGGCGTCCTCGATGCCGCAGGCGCGCGCGACCTCGGCGAGCCGCGTGCCGAGGCCGGTGTGGCTGCGCTGCATGCCGGTCTCGCCGTAGTGCGCGTTGTCGAGCACGACGATCGAGAGGTTCGGCGGCCGCTGCGCGGCCACGGTCGCGAGCGCGCCCATCCCCATCAGCGCCTCGCCGTCGCCGGTGAGCGCGATCACCGCGTCGCCGGGGCGCGCGAGCGCGAGGCCGAGCGCGAGCGGCACCGCGCCGCCCATCGCGCCCCACAGGTAGAACGTGCGGTCGCGATCGCCCGCCGCGAACGCGTCGTAGCTCGGCGAGCCGAGGCCGGTGACGACCAGCGCGTCGGGGCAGGCGCCCAGCAGCCGCGCGACGAAGGCGCGGCGGTCCACCCGCGCGTCGGTTCCGGAACCGCTCATCTCGCCACCCACTGCTTGCGGCCGATCAGCCTCTGCGACAGCAGGACCGCGACCCGTTGCCCGCCGCGGTACGCCGCGTCGAGCGCGGCGCCCACGGTCTCGCCGACATCCTCGGCGCGGTCCACCCGGTGCACCGTCAGGCCCATCATCGACATCGCCTCGCCGGCCGCGCGGCCCATCGGCACCTGCCACGGGTTGAACTCGGCGTGCTCGCCGCGCATCGTCACCAGCGTGACGAACGGCACGTCTGCGCTCGCGAGCAGCGAGAACATGTTGACGCAGTTGCCCACGCCGCTGCTCTGCATCAGCAGCACCGCGCGCTGTCCGCCGAGCCAGGCGCCGGCCGCGACCGCGACCCCCTCCTCCTCGGTGGTCAGCACGACGTCGCGCATGTCGGGGTCGGCCTGCACGCGGCGGATCACGTGGGCGTGGCCGGCGTCGGGCACGTAGGCCACCTGCCGGACGTCGGCCGCCTTCAGCAGCTCGAAGATGCGCTCCTGCCAGGGCGCGGGGGTCGTGTCGGTCATGGGGCGATGGTAGGCCGGGGCCGCGACGCGTGTCGAATCGCCCGACCGCATGGCGGGTCTCGCCACGGGCTACCATCGCGTGGTGCGCGGCGACTCGACCGCGCCCCTGAGGAGATCATGGTGGAACGGATCGGATTCGTCGGCCTCGGCCGGATGGGGCGGCCGATGGCCGCGAACCTGCTGAAGAAGGGCTTCGCGCTGACGGTGCACGACATCGACCCGCGGCCGGTGCGCACGCTGGTCGAGGCGGGCGCCACCGCGGCGGCCGACGTCGCGCGGGTGGGCCGCGATTGCCGTATCGTGATCACGATGCTGCCGACCGCGGCCGAGGTCGAGCAGGTCGCGCTCGGGCCCGGCGGCGTGCTCGCGCACGCGGCGCCCGGCACGCTGCTGATGGACATGAGCACGATCGACCCGCTCGCGACCGACCGGATCGCCGCGGCCTGCGCCGCGCGCGGGATGACGATGGT
Source organism: Burkholderiales bacterium (assembly GCA_020248665.1). Classification (GTDB taxonomy): domain Bacteria; phylum Pseudomonadota; class Gammaproteobacteria; order Burkholderiales; family Burkholderiaceae_E; genus UBA4615. The sequence goes on from JADCHE010000011.1 coordinate 26,419, forward strand.
CGACGCGCCGGTCGGCCGGCTCGCCGAGCACGCCGACCGCGGCGAGTCGCTGTTCATGGTGGGCGCGAGCGACGCCGACCTGGCGCGCGTGCGGCCGCTCCTCGACGCGATGGGCACGACCGTCCTGCACTGCGGCGGCGTCGGCACCGGCGGGCGCACCAAGCTCGTCAACAACTACGTCGCGATCACGCTCACGCAGGTCAACGCCGAGGCGATCGCGCTGTCGCAGCGGCTCGGCCTGGACCTCACCCGCACGCTCGCGGTGCTGCTCGGCACCTCGGCCAACAACGGGCAGCTGCGGATGAACTTCCCGAGCAAGGTGCTCGCCGGCGACGTCAGCCCGGGCTTCACGATCGACCTCGCGCACAAGGACCTGGGCCTGGTGCTCGGCGCCGCGCACGCGACGCGCGTGCCGATGCCGGTCGCGGCCGCGGTGCACGAGTCGTACAGCCTCGCGCGGGCGAGCGAGTATGGCGGGCAGGACTTCTCCTCGATCGTCGACGCGCTGTGCGACCACGCGAAGATCGAGCGGCCGCGCGTGCCGGCGGGCTGGAAGCCGGCGTGAGCGGGGCGCGCCGCCGCGGCGGCGCCCCGGCGCGCGCGCTCAGCGCGCGCTCAGCGCGTGATCAGCGCGTGAAGGACCACGTCCACCGGCCCGGGCCGTCCGGGGCCGACAGCGTGCCCTGCATCGCGCCGTCGCGCAGCGGCTGGAACGCCTCGGTCGTGCCGAACCACGCGATCGGCATCGTCCGCGTGGCCGAGGCCTTCGGGCAGACGAAGCGCAGCGGCATCGGTTTCATCCCGAAGCCGCGATAGGCGACCGGCTGGCCGTCCGGGCCGAGCTTGAGCTCGAGCTCGCCGTCGGCCTCGGTGATCGGGGCCTGCTCCTCGAGCGTGCAGTCGCGCTGCCGGCCGGTCACCTTCACCGTCCCGCTCGCGACGAACTCCGTCTTCGAGCCCGGTTTCGCGGTCCAGACCACGTCCGCGACCGATCGCACCGTCCGCGAGCCCTCGCTGCTCTCGAAAGTCACCTGCCCGGCCCAGCCGTCGTGGATCTGCACGGTCGCGGTCGACAGCACCTTCTGCCGCGCGCTCGCGCGGCCGACGAGGATCTGCGCGGACACGGTCACTGTGTCGGGCGACGGCACGCTCGCCGGCGCGGTGTAGGTCGCCGTGCTCGCGCCGCCCACCGTGCCCTTCTGCGGCGAGCCCCCGGGCGTGCCGTCGACCGCCCAGCCGCTCGCCCGAGGGCCGATCGGCGAGAGCTCGGGCTCGTCGCAGGCAGCGATCCGCTTCGGGACCGTGTAGGTCTCGCCGTCGACCGTGAAGGTGCCGGTCTGGGTCACGCACTCCTTCACCTCGAACCGGACGGTGCCGCCGACCTTCACGCGGGCCCGGGCCGGGCGGATCTGCCAGCCGGAGACGAGCGACCAGTCCGAGAAGGACGCGGTCCTCACGGTCACCGTCCGCGCCGCGACGTCGCGCACGAACGCGTCGTCGCCGTCCTCGAACGCGCCCCATCGGCCGTCCTTCATCCGTCGCGCGATGGCGAGCGCCTCGAACGCCGTGCCCTCGAGCGACGCGTCGTCGGCCTTGAAGACGAGCGACACCGGCTGCGCGAACCGCGCGCCGCCCGCCTCGATGCGGTAGCCGGCCCCGACGCCGCCGTGGGCGGTGTTGGCGATCGGCGTGATCGACAGCTCCGTCGGCGCCGGCAGCGCGCCCGCCGGCACCTCGACGGACAGGCGTCCGTCGGCGGATCCGAGCCGGCCGCCCTCGGGCCCGATGCGGCGCCGGACGGCTGGTCCGGCGGCCTCGCCCGCCGGCGTGGCGTGCTTCGGGTCCGACAGGTCGGGCGGGGGCTGCTTCGGGGCCGGGGGCGGGGCCGGTGCGGTCGCCGCGGCCGGCGCGCCCGCCGCCGCGGACGTCGCCGCCGGGGGCGCCGGATCCTTTCCGCAGGCCGCGAGCATCGCGGGAACGACGAGCCAGAGCCCGGTGCGGGCACGATCGAAGGCCATGGAGGCGAGTCCTCGCTGAAACGGGCTCCGGTGATCTTAACCGCGCCCCGCGTACGATGTGCGTCATGGACACGACCGCCGCAGGAACGCCGGGAGGCGACGCCGACCTCGACGCGCTGCTCGCCCGCGTCGCCGCGTTCGCGCGCGGGGTGGTCGCGCCGGCCGCGCCCGCGTGGGAGCGCGATCGACGGATCGGCCGCGAGGCGATCGTCGAGGCGGCCGCGCTCGGGCTGTGCCGCATCGAGCTGCCGCGCGCACATGGCGGCCTCGGCCTGCCGTTCTCGGCGAAGGCGCGGATCGTCGAGGTGCTCGCCGGCGCCGACTTCGCGTTCGCGTTCTCGCTGGTAAACACCGGCAACGTCGCGACGAAGCTCGCGCGCGAGGCGCCGCCCGAGGTCGCCGCACGCTGGGTGTCCGAGCTCGCCGCGGGCCGCGCGATCGGCTGTACCGCGCTGACCGAGCCCCAGGCCGGCTCCGACTTCGCGGCGATCCGCACGACGGCGACGAAGGTGCCCGGCGGCTGGCGGCTCGACGGCGAGAAGGCCTGGATCACCAACGCGTCGGACGCCGACGTCGCGGTGCTCTATGCGCAGACCGAGCCCGGCTCGGGAGCGAAGGGCGTGGCCGGCTTCGTGATCGACGCGCACCGCGCGGGCTTCGTGCGCCGGCCGCCGTTCGCGCTCGCCGGCCAGCATGCGATCGGCGCGGGCGGCTTCGCGCTCGACGGCTATCTCGCCACCGAGGCCGAGCTGCTGCAGCCCGCGGGCCGCGCGTTCAAGGCCGCGATGGCGTCGATCAACGGCGCGCGGACCTACGTCGCCGCGATGTGCTGCGGCATGCTCGACGAGGCGATCCGCGTCGTGCGCGCGTACGGCGGCTCGCGCCACGCGTTCGGCGTGCCGCTCGCCGACCACCAGGGCTGGCGCTGGGTCGCGGCCGAGGCGAGCGCCGAGCTCGCGGCGGCACGGGCGCTGGTCCGCGAGGCGGCGGCCCGCATCGACGCCGGCGCCGACGCGCAGCTCGTCGCTGCGCAGGCCAAGCTCGTCGCGACGCGCACCGCCGAGCGCCAGCTGCCGCGGCTCGCGCAGGCGATGGGCGCCGAGGGCCTGCGCGAGCCGTACCCGTTCGGCCGGCACCTGCACGGCGCGCGCGTCGCGTCGTTCGTCGACGGCTCGAGCGAGATGCTGCTCGAGCGGATCGCCGCGGTGCTGCGCGCCGCGCCGACCTGAGCGTCGCGGCGCCCGGCCCGGCCGTACCGGGTCAGTCCCGGACCTGGACGATGGTCTCGACCTCGACGGCGATCTGCATCGGCAGCGCCGCCATGCCGACCGCCGAGCGTGCGCCGCGGCCGCGCTCCTCGCCGAAGACCTGGACGAGCAGGTCGGCGAAGCCATCGATGACCTTGGGGTGCTGGTCGAAGTCGGGCGCGCTGTTGACCATGCCGAGCGTCTTGACGACCCGCTCGACGCGGTCGAGCGAGCCGAGCGCCGCGCGGATGTTCGCGAGCATGTTGAGCCCGACGATGCGGGCCGCCTCGCGGCCCTGCTCGAGCGTCACGTCGGCGCCGACCTTGCCGGCGACGAAGCTGCCGTCGGGTCGCCGCGGGCCCAGGCCCGACAGGAACAGCAGGTTGCCGACCTGCACGCTCGGCACGTAGGTGCCGATCGGCTTCGAGGCGGGCGGCAGCTCGATGCCGAGCTCGGCGAGGCGTCGTTCCGGATTCGTCATCGGGTCTCCTCCGCGATCGTGACACGGGTGGCGCGGGCGTCGGAGGCCCGCGGGTCGCGTGCCATCATACCGACCGTGCACGCGACGTCGACCGCTTCCCCGCCCGCCGCCGCGATCCGCGCGAACGCGCGCGGGATCCGCCTGATGGTCGCGGCGATGGCCTGCTTCATCGTCAACGACACGCTCGTCAAGATCGCGAGCGCGTCGCTGCCCTCGGGCCAGCTGATCTTCGTGCGGGGGGCGATGGCGTCGCTCCTCGTGCTCGCGGTGATGCGGGCCTCCGGCGTCGAGGCCCGGATCGGGCAGCTCGCGCGCGGCTGGGTCGCCGGGCGCGCCGCGATCGACGCGTTCGCGAGCCTCGCCTACCTGATCTCGCTGTTCCACCTGCCGATCGCGAACGCGACCGCGATCAACATGGCCTCGCCGCTGTTCATCGTCGCGCTCGCGGTGCCGCTGCTCGGCGAACGCGTGGACGCCCGCCGCTGGGGCGCGATCGCGGTCGGCTTCGTCGGCGTGCTGCTGGTGATCCAGCCGCGCGTCGAGGGCTTCAATGCGTTCGCGCTGCTGTGCCTCGGCGCCACGATGCTGCATGCGCTGCGCGACTTCGCGACGCGCAAGGTGCCGGCCGGCATCCCGTCGCTCGCGGTCACGCTGTCGACCGCGGTCGCGGTGATGCTGCTCGCCGGCCTGCTCTCGCTGTTCCAGGGCTGGGTCGCGATCGGCGCGCGCGAGTGGGCGCTGCTCGCGACCGCGTCGGTGTTCCTCGCCACCGGCTACCACTGCATCATCCGCAGCGTGCGCGCGGGCGACGTGTCGGTGGTCGCGCCGTTCCGCTACAGCGGCCTGCTGTTCGCGCTGGTGATCGGCTGGGCGGTCTGGGGCGACGTGCCGAACGCGCTCGCCTGGGTCGGCATCGTCGCGCTGATCGCGGCGGGGCTGTACCTGATCCGGCGCGAGCGGGCGCGGTGAGCGGCGCGCCGTATCATCGACGGTCGTCCCTCGCCGTCCCGTCCGCATGAACCCCCCCGACCCCGCCGACTTCGTCGCCCCCGCCTACCGCAGCATCGGCGAGTCGCTGGTGCGCGAGCTCGGCAAGCTGATGGTCGACCCGGCGATGATCTCGCTCGCCGGCGGCTACCCCGGCCCCGAGCTCTTCGATCGGGAGGGCCTGCGAGCGGCGGTCGACGAGGCGCTGCGCGAGATGCCGGTGCCCGCGCTGCAGTACGGCCCGACCGAGGGCCTGCCGGGGCTGCGCGAGCAGGTCGCGCAGCTGCTCGGGGCACGCGGCACGGCGGCCTCGGCCGGCGACGTGCTGGTCACCGGCGGCTCGCAGCAGGGCTTCGACCTGCTGGTACGCACGCTGCTGCGCGCAGGCGACGCTGCGCTCGTCGAGCGCCCGACCTACACCGGTCCGCTGCGCGTGCTGAAGGTCGCCGGCGTGCGTACGCTCACCGTCGGCGTCGACGCGCACGGGCTCGACGTCGACGAGCTCGAGGCGATGCTGCGCGATCCGGCGACGCCGCGTCCGAAGCTGCTGTACGTCGTGCCGACGTTCGCGAACCCGAGCGGCGCGACGATGCCGCGCGCCCGGCGGCTGAAGCTGCTCGCGCTCGCGGTCGAGCACCGCTTCGTGATCGTCGAAGACGATCCGTACGGGCAGCTGCGCTTCGAGGGTGCACACGAGCCGCACATCGCCGGCCTGGTCGACGAAGTGCCGGGCTCGAAGGCCTGGACGGTGCACCTCGGCAGCTTCTCGAAGATCGTCGCGCCGGGCCTGCGGCTCGGCTACACCGTCGCGCCGCCGCGGATCCGCACGGCCTGCGTGCTCGCCAAGCAGCTCGACGACATCTCGAGCCCCGGCTTCACGCAGGCGACCGTGCAGCGCTACGTCGCCGCGGGCCGGCTCGACGCGCACCTGCCGAAGATCGTCGCCGCGTACCGCGAGCGTGCGAACGCGATGCGCGACGCGATCGCCGGGCACCTCGCCGACCGCGTCGAGTTCAACATCCCGCAGGGTGGCATGTTCATGTGGGGCCGGCTGCGCGACGGTGCGAGCACGCGCGAGCTGCTGCCCTTCGCGATCGAGCGCAAGGCGACCTTCGTGCCGGGCGACATCTACTACGCCGAGCGCGCCGACCCGTCGTCGATGCGGCTGTCGTTCGCGACGCCGTCGCCCGCCCAGATCCGCGAGGGCGTCGCGCGGATCGGCGCCGCGATCGAGCGGATGGGCGAGCCGGGCGCGGTGCCGCCGGCGTGGCCGTCGGTCGCGGCCGCGCGATGAGGCGCGCCCGCGCGCATCCCGTCCGCATGGCCGCCCGAGGACGCGCCGCGTGAGCGGTCGCCGGCCGAGCGGTCCCGCGGGCCGGGCACCGCGCCCGGCCGCGCGCGCGAGCGAACCGGCGGTGCCGGCCGAGGCGCGCCCGCGCAACCATTTCTTCGCGCTGCTGCCGCCGCCGCCGGTGCGCGACGCGCTCGCCGCGCTCGCGCGCACGCTGCCCGACGTGACCGGCGGCCGCGCCGAGCCCGCGCGCCGGCTGCACATGACGCTGCTGTTCCTCGGCCCGCTGCCGCCCGGCCACGAGAACGCGCTGCGCGCGGCCGGCGACGCGGCCCGCGCGGCGACCGGGCCGTTCGCGGTCGCGCTCGACCACCTCGGTCGCTTCCCGCGCAGCGACGTCGTGTGGGCCGGGCCGTCGTCGCCGCCCGAGCGCGGGTTGCCGGCACTGCACGCGGCGCTGCGCCGCGCGTGCGCGGCCGTGCCGACCACGCGGCCGCTCGGGCCGTTCTCGCCGCACGTCACGCTGCTGCGCAACGCGGCCCGCGACGCGGCGCCGCCCGAGGAGCCGGTCGGCCCGTGGCGCTGGACCGCGGACCGCTTCGTGCTGCTGCGCACCGACCCGTCGCCCGAGGGGCGGGTCTACACGCCGCTCGGCGAGTGGCGGCTGCGCGAGGACCTCGCCTGAGGCGTCGCCTCGGAGCGACCCGAGCGCCCCCCCGGCGCCGCTCCATCAGCCGCCAGACAGCGGTCACCACCATGCCCTCGTCGGCCGACGGGATGTCGCGCGCGATGAAGGGGTTCGACGTGTCGACCGCCGGCCCGCGCGAGCGCCTCGTTGAAGGCGGCCCGGTGCAGGTGCCCGGTGTCGGCCAGGGTGCCGTCGACGTCCCGGATCAGCGCGCCGAGGCCGGTGCTCGCGGGGGGGACTCCTGTCGGGGCGGGTGGAGGAGGTTCACCGATCGTGCGCGGTCCGGGCCGCGCCGGCGCGGTCCCGGAGCGGTTCAGCGGGGCAACGGCGCGGCGGCGGTTCCACGTTCGGCCGTGCGGTCGGCGGGCCGGGGCGCTCGGATCCGGGTCGGAGCGGTCCGGGTCGGAGCGGCCGGGACGCCCATCGGGCAGGGTGCCGGAACAGCCCTGCGACGATCTGGCGGGTGTGAACGCCCACATCCAAATGCGAAAGCGCCGATCCGGCGGGCGGTGCGACGATCGGGGTCGTCCGGGACCACCCGCGCGCCGCGGGCCGCCTGGCCGCGCCCGCGGCGACAATGCTGGCCCGGCATCCCCGCGCGCAGGAGGCGCGATGCGTCGACCGACCCGTATCCTCCGCACGACGGCGCTCGCGGCAGCCGCGCTGCTCGCGCTCGGCGCGGCCGCGATCCAGCTCTCGGGCCACGGCTACTTCTGGCGAGCGCTGGCGGCCACCTACCTGCAGGGCCACACGACCGCGCACATCGACGATGCGTCGAACTTCGCGCAGCGCACGATCGCCGCCGGCGCGCCGCGGCCCTGGCCCACCGACCCGCGCCTCAACCGCGACCCGCTCGACCCCGCCACGCTCGCCCACCTGACGAAGCACGGCACCGCCGCGTTCCTGGTCGCGCAGGACGGCGCGCTGCTGCACGAGTCGTACTACGCGCCGTACGACGCCGACAGCCGCACCAACTCGTTCTCGGTCGCCAAGACGATCACCACGATGCTGGTCGGGCTGGCGGTGCGGGAGGGCATGGTGTCGGGCTTCGACGCGCCGCTCATCGAGCGGCTGCCCGAGTACGCCGACGATCCGCGCGGGCGCCGCGCGACGGTTTCGCAGCTGTCCGCGATGAAGGCCGGCCACGACTGGGACGAGCACTACTACCTGCCGCTCAACGTGACCACCGAGCTCTACTTCGGCGGCGACGCCGCGGGCCTCGTGCTGCGCCGGGGGTTCGAGCGCGACCCGGGCAGCGCGTTCGAGTACAGCAGCGGCTCGACGCAGCTGATCGGCGTGTTCCTGCAGCGCGCGCTCGCCGCGCGCGAGCCGGGCCTGACGATCGCCGAGCACCTGTCGCGAGGCCTGTGGAAGCCGCTCGGCATGGGCCGCGACGCGATCTGGACGCTCGACCGCGCGGGCGGGGTCGGCGGTATCGAGCGCACCTACTGCTGCGTGTTCGCGACCGCGCGGGACTTCGCGCGCCTCGGGCAGCTGCTGCTGCAGGACGGCGAGTGGGACGGCCGGCCGCTGCTCGACCGCGCCTTCGTCGAGCGGATGCGTACGCCCGATCTGGTGCCGTACTACGGCCACTCGCTGTGGATGGACCTCGGCTGGACGCACCCCTTCTGGTTCATGCAGGGGCACCAGGGCCAGTACGTGATCGTCGTGCCGTCGAAGCGGCTGGTGGTGGTGCGCACGGGGCGGTTCCGCGACCTGCGCACCAAGGGGCCGAACGGCGTCGTGCCCGCCGAGGTCTACCGGTACGTCGAGCAGGCGGTCGCGCTCGCGGCGCGCTGAGCGCCGCTCTGCGCGCGCGCTGCGCCCTTCGTGCCGCGCCCGGGGCAGTGCCCCGGACTGCCGTGCAACCGCCCGTCTACGCCGGGCTCCGCACGGGCGGCGCTCAGATCTGCCGCAGCCAGACCTCGCCGATCGAGTGGTCGTCGCGCTTGCGCAGCACGACGTTCGCGCGCTCGCGGCTCGGCAGGATGTTCTCCCGCAGGTTCAGCCCGTTGATGTCGCGCCAGATGCCGAGCGCGACCTCGCGGGCCTGTGCCTCGTCGAGGTCCTTGTAGTGGTGGAAGTAGGACGTCGGGTTCTGGAACACCGTGCGCTGCAGCCGCAGGAAGCGCTGTACGTACCAGCGCTTGATGAAGTCCTCGTCGGCGTCGAGGTACAGCGAGAAGTCGAAGAAGTCGGACACGATGATCGACGGCGAGCGGCCGCCCTCGAGCGTGCCGGTCTGCAGCACGTTCAGGCCCTCGAAGATGACGATGTCGGCGTTCTCGACGATCGCGCGCTCGCCCGGGACGATGTCGTAGCCCTGGTGCGAGTAGACCGGCGCCTCGACGTGCGACTTGCCAGCCTTGATGTCGGCGAGGAACTCGATCATCCGGCGGCGGTCGTAGCTCTCGGGAAAGCCCTTGCGCTTCATCAGCCCGCGCTCGAGCAGCGTCGCGTTCGGGTACAGGAAGCCGTCGGTGGTGACCAGCGCGACCGACGGGTGGTCGGGCCAGCGCGCGAGCAGCGCCTGCAGCGTGCGCGCGAAGGTGCTCTTGCCGACCGCGACGCTGCCGGCGATGCCGATCACGTAAGGACGACGGCCGACCAGGCGGCCGAGGAACTCGTCCTTGACACCCGACAGCGCGCGCGCCGAACGGAAGTGCAGGTTCAGCAGCCGCGACAGCGGCAGGAAGACCTGCACGACGTCGTCGATCGACACCTGCTCGACGACGCCGCGCAGCGCGGAGAGGTCGGTCTCGGACAGCGTCAGCGGCGTGCTCGCGCGCAGCGCCGCCCACTCTTCGCGGTCGAACGTGACGTACGCGGAGAACTCCGTACCCGTGGTCGGATTCATGGCGCGCAGCTTACCCCAGGGTCGCTGGAGCGTTGCGTGACGCGCATCGCATGCCGGCCGTGCGGCGGGCTGGCGTACACTCGGCGTGCCGCCGTGCCCGACGGCCGGCCGCGCCCCGCGACGACCGCGCGCCACGTCCTCCCGATGATCGCCCCCGACGACTATCTCCGTTCCGACGGCCTCGCGCTCGGCGCGAAGGTCGCACACCGCGACGCCACCGCGCTCGACCTGCTCGAGGCGGCGCTCGCGCGCGCCGCGCTCGTGAACCCGAAGGTCAACGCACTCGACACGATCGCGGCCGAACGCGCGAGAGAGCGGGCCCGCAGGCTCGACGCCGAGCTCGACGAGCTGCCCGACGACGACGCCCGCGTCGAGCTGCTGCGCAGCCGGCCCTTCCTCGGCGTACCGCTGCCGTTGAAGGACCTCGCGACCGCCTGCGTCGACCTGCCGTCGTCGATGGGTTCGCGGTTCTTCCGCTTCGTCGAGTGGGACCGGGACGGCGCGCTCGTCGAGCGCTACCGTGACGCGGGCTTCGTGCCGTTCGCGCGCAGCACCAGCCCCGAGCTCGGCGTGAACCCGTCGACCGAGGCGAGCGTCTACGGTGGCCCGACGCGCAACCCCTGGCACCTCGGGCACAGCTCGGGCGGCTCGTCCGGCGGCGCGGCGGCCGCGGTCGCCGCGGGCATCGTGCCGGTCGCGCACGCGTCCGACGGGCTCGGCTCGATCCGCATCCCGGCCGCGTGCTGCGGGCTCGTCGGGCTCAAGCCCACGCGCGGGCTGATGCCGGCCGGCCCATACGCGGGCGAGGCCTGGGGCGGCCTCGCGACCGAGCACGTGGTGTCGCGCACCGTGCGGGACAGCGCGGTCGCGCTGGACATGACGGCGGGCGCCGACGCCGGCGCGCCGTACGCCGCGCCGCGCTTCGCCGCCGGCGACGCGAGGCGGGCGGTCGAGGCCGCGCTGCGCGGCGACGCACCGCGGCTGCGGATCGCGCTGTGCGACACCACCTTCGACGGCGAGGCGGTGCATCCCGAGGTCGCCGACGCGGTGCGGCGCACCGCGCGCGCGCTCGAGCTGCTCGGTCACCGCGTCGAGCGCGCGGCGCCCGAGCTCGACATGGCGGCGCTGCTGGTGCCCGCGCTCGAGATCGTCGCAAGCGGCACCGCGATGGCACTCGAGGCGCGCAGCCGTGCGCTCGGTCGCGAGCCGCGCGAGGACGAGCTGTCGCCCGCGATCCGCGGCGCGCTCGAGGTCGCCCGCGGCGTGAGCGGCGCGCGCTACCTGCAGCAGCTCGGCGTGCTGCACCGGATCGCGCGCGAGGTGGCGCCGTTCTGGGACCGCTTCGACGTGCTGCTGACCCCTGTGCTCGCCGAGCCGCCCGCCGTGCTCGGCCGCTTCGCGATGCAGGACGCCGACTTCATGCGCTACCGCACCGGGCCGCAGGGCACCGGCCGTTACTCGCCGTTCGCGCCGCTCGCCAACGTGACCGGGCAGCCGGCGATGTCGGTGCCGGCGGGCCGCAGCGCGGCGGGCCTGCCGATCGGCGCGCAGCTCGTCGGCCGCTTCGGCGAGGACGCCGCGCTGCTCGCGCTCGCCGCCGGGCTCGAGGCCGACGCGCGTTGGGACGGCGAGCGGCCGTCGATCGCCTGAACGGCCGCCGCTGAAGCGCGCCCGATGAAGCTCGTTCTCAGCCTGCTGGTCGTCGCGAACGTGCTGCTGTTCGGCTGGCTGCGCGGCTGGATGGCGCCGTTCGGCGGAGATGGCCGCGAGCCGGGCCGCGTCGAGCGGCAGGTCGCGCCGGATGCGCTGCGCGTCCTGCCAGCGGCGCGGTCCGGGTCCGCGGGCACAGCCGGCACGGGTGGCGCCGCGGCGGGCCCGACGGCAGCGGCCGGGCGGGCGACGCCCGCCGCTCCGGGCGGCCCGACCCCGTCCGCGGATGCGCCGCCCGGCGCGGCGCTCGCCGCCGCGCTGCGCGCCGCGAACTGCGCCGAGATCGGTCCGATGGCCGAGGCCGAGGCGGTGCGCGTGCAGGTCGCGCTCGACGCGGTCGCCGCCGACCTCGCGGTCGCGACGCAGCGCGCCGAGGACACCACCTCGTGGTGGGTCTACCTCGCCCCGGGACCGACGGACGTGTCGAAGCGGCTCGCCGAACTGCGTGAGCGCGGCGTCACCGACACCTACGTGATGCCGGACGGTCCGTGGAAGGGCGCGATCTCGCTCGGCCTCTTTCGCCAGGAGGATCTCGCGGCCGCCCTGCAGAAGACGATCGCGGCCAAGGGCGTGAGGGGCGCGCGGGTCGCGCCGCGCGGCCCGTCGCCGGGCCGCATCACGCTACAGGTGCGGCCAGTCGGCGAGGCGGTCGCGGCGGAGCTCGCGAGGCTGCGCGCGGCGATCCCGGACGCGGTCGCCCGGCCCTGCGCCGCGCGCGGCTGAGCGCGCGCCGTCAGGTCCGCAGCGCGTCCGCGCTGCGGGCGTCGAGCCTCGCGTCGGCGGCGTTGGTCCTCACCGACCCGATACCGTTGTCGCGCGCGCACTCGGACGAGTCCATCTCGCTGCGCCCGATCACCTGGCCGTTGGCGGCCACGAGGTTGAATCAGGGCTCGCCCCGGGGTCGACGTCCTTCTCCGCGCCGTCGACGTCCGCTTAGGTCTGGCTCGACATCGCCTCGCCGGCCCCCGCCTTCGGCACGAATTGGAACGTGCCGTTCGGGGTCTTCGAGACCACGAATCTCCCGGCCATCGCTGCGCGCCCCGTGAAGGGCGCGGACCGCGCCCGCGGGGGCCGGGTGTCGGCCCGGCTCCGCCGGGCGGGCGCGATGGCGACACCATCGTTGAGGATTGCGCGCCCGCCCGTGGCAGGATCGGTGCCGGGGGCCAGGGCCGGGGCCGCGACCGGGGCCGGGGCCGGGGCCGACGATAGGGACCGACGACGATGCGACCGGTACTGGTGATCGAGCACACCGAGGGCGACGGGCCGGGTCACTTCGGCGAGTGGCTGGCGGCGTGCGGCCGGCCGGTGACCCTCGTGCGCGTGCACGCCGGCGAGCCGGTGCCGGCGCGGCCCGACGGCCACGCGGGCCTGTGCGTGCTCGGAGGACCGATGGGCGCGAACGATCTGTACCTCGATCACGTCCGCGCCGAGCTCGGCCTGATCCGCGCCGCGCTCGACGCGCGGGTGCCGACGATCGGCCACTGCCTCGGCGGCCAGCTGCTCGCGAAGGCGCTCGGGGCGACGGTCGGGCGGAGCCCGGTGCCGGAGATCGGCTGGCACGCGATCGAGGTCGAGGACACGCCCGCGGCCAGGCGATGGTTCGGCGACGCCCGCACGCCGGTGCTGATGCAGTGGCACCGCGACGCGTTCGAGCTGCCGCGCGGCGCGGTACCGCTCGCCGGCAACGCGTCGTGCCCGCGGCAGGCCTTCGAGTGGGATGGCGTGCACCTGGGGCTGCAGGGCCATCCGGAGGCCGACCGCGCGAAGGTCGAGCACTGGCTCGCCAAGCACGCGGGCAGGCCGAGGTCGCCGGACAGCCCGCCGACGGTGCAGCCGCCGGCCGCGATAGTGGCCGGGCTCGACGCGCACCTCGCGCCGATGCGCGCGCTCGCGTTCCGGCTGTACGACGCCTGGGGGGCCGGCCTCGGGGACTGACCCGGGGACCGGCGCCGCCGTGCCGCCATCGAGCGCCGTCACCGCGGTGCCGGCCTCCACCACGGCGCGCAGCGCGCTCGGCGTCGAGCCGCGCGGCTGACGCGCGCCTTTGAGGTGCCGAGCCGATCGGCAGCGGCAGTGAAGCCCCCCTCGTCGGCGACCGCGGCGAACACCGGCAGCAGGTTCAGGTCGACGTCCTCGAGCTCCATCGCGCCGGCCATTGTCAAGGTACCGGTGACGATCACGGGACGTCGATGCGGTTTCCGACGTCGATCGGGCCTGCGAGGATGGCGACCTCGTCACTCGCCTCCATGGAGAACGCCACGAACGTCGCACTCATCGGCACCAACGGATTCATCGGCGGCGCCTTGCTCGAGGAAGCGGTCCGCCGCGGCCGACGCCTACGCACGTACGTCGCGGGTTTCGAGTCCATCCGCGCCGCGACGAGGGCCGCGGGCGTGCCGCGCCCGCTGCGGGTCGGCGGTGCGGCGAGCCTGCAGGTCGCCCCCGGCGACGAGCGGCTCGACACGCCGCAGTTCCCCGCGCAGTGGCGCTGCACCGCGCGCGGCGCACGCGAGGCGCTGGTGCGGGCCGACGACGACGTGCTGACCGGCCCGACCCACGTGCCCGGCGGCGGCCCGTCGCGGTCCGACCCGGCGGCGCTCAAGCCGCGGCGGCGTTCAGCTCGCGGCGGTACCGGTTGAGCGCCTGCACCGACTCGAGCGGCCGACCGAACAGCAGCGACAGGTTGTGCAGGATCCTGTCGACGACCTTGCCTTCCCAGTCCGCGTCGAAGCGGATCTGGGTGTCGAGCCAGCGCTCGAGCCAGCCGGGCTCGGGCAGGCGGCTCTGCACGGTGTCGTTCGGGAACAGGTCCTTGTTGACGTGCAGGTTCGTCGGGTGCAGCGCCTGCGAGGTACGCCGCGCGCTCGCCATCAGCAGGCCGATCTTCGCGAAGGCCGCGCGCGCCGAGTCGCCGACCTCGCCGATCGCCTTCTTCATGTACTGCAGGTACGCACCGCCGTGGCGGGCCTCGTCGCGCGAGATCGTGTCGTAGATGTGCTTGATGACCGGCTCGGTGTGCCACTCCGACGCGCAGCGGTACCAGTGGTTCAGCCGGATCTCGCCGCAGAAGTGCAGCATCAGCGTCTCGAGCGGCGGCGCCGGGTCGAACTCGAAGCGGACCGCGTGAAGCTCCTCTTCGGTCGGCACCAGGTCGGGCCGGAAGCGGCGCAGGTACTCCATCAGCACCAGCGCGTGCTTCTGCTCCTCGTAGAACCAGACCGACATGAACGCGCTGAAGTCTGAGTCGTGCCGGTTGTCGCGCAGGAACATCTCGGTGGCCGGCAGCGCCGCCCACTCGGTGATCGCGTTCATCTTGATCGTCCGAGCCTGCTCGTCCGACAGGAGGGACGCGTCGAAGCGGTCCCACGGGATGTCGTCGAGGCTCCAGCGCACGCGCTCCAGCGTCTTGAACAGTTCGGGGTACAGCATCGGCGTCAGCGTCGTGCGGGTGGAGGTCGGTCGGAGCCCGTGGACGAACCTTGCGGCCACCGGGGCGGGGCGCCCGTCCGGCCGGTCGGGCTGGATCGCGGGCGCCGCGATGATATCAGCGGGAAGCGGGCGCGGGCGTCCGGTCGATCACCGGTGTGGCGGTACCGCGCCGCGGCGTCGCATCCAGCGCATCAGGATCCCGATCGCCGGCAGCTGCTCATAGAGCTCCTCGGCGGCGTCCCAGTAGTCGCGGTGGAAGGCGATCCGGCCGTGGGCGTCGAGCCTGAGGTGCGAGCAGCCGCGGATCCGGCGAGGGCCCGCGGGCAGGGGGCGCCGGAAGGCGAACTCGAAGTCCCACACCAGGAAGGCGGCGTCGCCCTGCACGACGCGCTCGCGCACCGCGAAGCGGGGTCCGTCGACCTGCTCGAACATGTGCTCGAAGATCCGCCGGATCGTCGGCACGCCGCGGACCTCGTTGAACGGGTCCTTGAAGAACGCCTCGGGGGCGTAGAGCTCGTCGATCCGGGCGACGGCCGCGGGCGAGATCGACTCGAAGAAACAGACGATCCGATCGACGGCGCCCTGCGTCACAGTCCGGTCACCTTGTGGATCAGCGGGAAATACAGCCGGTACGGCAGGATCCGCGCGAACTTCAGCCAGCCGGTGAAGCGGCGCGGATAGTGGATCTCGAAGCGGCCCGCCTCGAGTCCGGCCAGCGTGGCCTCGGCCGCCTCGCGCGCGCTGATCAGCGCCGGCATCTTGTAGCCGTTGCCGGCGGTGGCCGGGGTGTCGACGTAGCCGGGGTTGACCAGGTAGACCGATACGCCCTGAGGGCGCAGGTCGAGGTAGAGCGACTCGGCGAGGTTGATCAGCGCGGCCTTGGTCGGGCCGTAGACCAGCGCCTGCGGCAGCCCGCTGTAGCCGGCGACGCTGGAGACGATCGCCAGCCCCCCGGCCTTCTGCGCGAGCAGCGTGGGCAGCAGCGCGGCGAGGCCCGAGAACACCGCGCCGAGGTTGGTGTCGAGCATGCGCCGCGCGGCGCCCAGCTCGAAGTTGTCGGCACGCATCGGGGTGTAGGTGCCGGCGACCCACAGCACGAGGTCGATGCCGCCCCAGCGCGCCTTCAGGGTGTCGCAGGCGGCGGCGATCGCATCGGCGTCGGTGATGTCGAGCGGCAGGATCTCGGGCGCGCCGCCCTGCGCGGGTGCGTCGGGCGGCAGCCCGCCCCCGGGGGCGGCGAGCGCCTCGCGCAGCGCGTCCTCGCGGCGCGCGGAGACCGCGAGCCGCGCACCACGGCGCGCGAGCGCACGGGCGAGCTCGGCGCCGATGCCGCTCGAGGCGCCGACGACCCACACGCGGCGGCCCGCCCAGCCGTCGACCGGGGGGTTCATCGGGCCGAACAGTCCCGGCGGGCGGGCGGTGGTCTCGACGGGCATGAAGCGTGATCCCATGGCGTGCATCCGCTCAGCGCTTGGTGAACGAGAGCAGCACTTCGCCGAGCCGTACGCCGAACTTGCTCATCGTGGCCCGGTTCAGCATCACCCGCTCGTCGATGAGGTACATCCAGTCGTCGAAGTCGACGTTCCAGACCGTGCCGTCGACGTTCAGCGCGAGCGTGTAGCGCCAGTTGAGCGCGTTGCCGGACGCGACCCCCTGCGCCTCGCCGACCACGTCGGCCGCGGTGCCGACGTAGCGGCCCTGCGGCAGCTTGCGGATCGTCCAGACACGCTTCTCCTTCTTGCCGTCGGAGTAGAGGAAATCCTCGTCGAGCGTGCCGGTGTCGCCGACCCACGTGCCCTTCATCTTCACGGTGAAGCGGCGCACCACCTTGCCGGCGCGGTCCTGGAACATGCCCCAGGCGTCGATGTCGCCGTCGAAATAGGTCTTCAGGTCGAGCACCGGCCGCTCGGACGAGTAGGCCGTGGGGTCGATGCTGGCGCAGCCGGTCGCGAGCGCGGCGGCGCCCGCGGCGAGCGCGCCGAGCGCGGCGCGCCGCGCGGGAGGGCGCATCCGCGGCGCGAACGCGGCGGACGGCAGCGCGAGCGGTGCGGGGGCATGGAGTCGGTCGTGTTCGGTCATCGGGGAGCCTCGACGGGTCGGTCGTCCGGCGGCAGCGGTGCGAGCAGCAGCACCAGGCCGGCGACAAGCTTGAGCGCGCTCGGCAGCAGCGCGTACGTCGCGGACAGCGCGACGACCTGGCCCGACGGCGCGCCGGGCGTGTACCCGAGCGCGTCGAGCACCGGCAGCGCGAGGCCGGCGGCCGCGGCCAGGTTGATCTTGGTCGCCAGGCTCCACACGCCGAAGAACGCGCCGTCGCGCGCGCGCGGCGCGTCGTCGGCGGCGAGCACGGTGGCGAGCAGCGCCGGCGGCACCGCCAGGTCCGCGCCGAGCGCGAACCCGGTGACCACGCAGACCGCCATGAACGCGCCGGTGTCGCCGGGGCCGAGCCCGAAGGCCCAGACGAACGCGAACACGGCGAGCGCCATGCCGAAGAGCCACGCGTTGCGCAGCCCTGCGACGCGCGCGATCCGCACCCAGGCGGGCATGCCGACCGCGGCCGCGAGGAAGTACGCGACGAGGAACAGCGGGGCGCGCTCCGGCGCCTGCAGCACGTCGCCGACGTAGAACAGCACCAGCGTCGCGGGGATCGCGGTCGCGATGCCGTTGACCATGAATGCGGCGAGCATCCAGCGGAACGGCTGGCTGCCGGACACGTCGCGCCAGGTCGAGGCGAGCTGCGCGCGCAGCGGCACGCGGGTGGAGGCCGGCGCCTCGGCCGGCACGTCGGGCAGCGGCGCGCGCCGGATCGCGATCGCGGCGACGACCGCGGCGGCGACGAACAGCAGCACCAGCCAGGTCGCCCGGTCGGGCATCAGCAGGCTCGCGGACAGCAGCACGCCGAGCAGGCCGAAGCCCTCCCGGCTCGCGGTCACCCGCACGCGCTCGATGCCGTCCCGGCCGAGCCGCGCCCCCCACGCCTGGTAGCCGACCGACACGACCGAGTAGGCAAGGTAAGTGATCACCGACGAGAGCGCGAGCCACGCCGGCAGCGACACGCCGGGCGGCGGCATGAACACCGCGGCGAAGCCGATCGCGAGCACCGGCAGCGCGGCGAGGATCGCGCGGCGGTAGCGGTCGCGGCCGGGCGCGCGGTCGAGCAGCACGCCGACGCCCGGGTCGACGACCGCGTCGACGAGCCGCGTGAGGAACAGCACCGCGCCGATCACGGTCAGGTCGACGCCGAGCTTCTCCGCGTAGAACGTCGGCAGCAGCACGAACAGCGGCAGCTCGAGCAGCGCGAGCGGAGCGCGCAGCGCGCCGTAGCTCGCGTAGTCGCGGATCTTCAGGGCCCTGGCCGCGCCGTGCTCGGGCGCGTCGCCCCGGGGCGCTCCGGCATCGGGGACGCCCTTCGTCTCCGAGGCCACCGCGCGCAGCGCGACCGCGCCGAGCGGCCCGTCGCCGGAGCCGCTCACCGCACGGCCCCGCCAGCGTCGGCCGCCTGGCGCAGCAGCGATTCGCGCAGTGCCGGCGCGACCGTGCGCTCGTCGAGCCAGATCGCGAAGAAGGCGCCCGCGAACTCCGGGTCGTCGACGCCGCCGATCGGGCGGTCGTTGTGGAAGAAGCGCGCACCGCGGCCCGGCTCGTGGACCCCGGTCAGCCGGTCGCCCTTGGCGACGTCGGGGAAGAGCCGCTTCATCGCGTCGAGCCAGCGGCCGCGCTGCTGCGCATCGCCATAGCCCATCCGCTCCATCTCCTGGAGGCTGCGATCGGCGATCGCCGAACCCTTGAGCGCGGTCGCGTAGCGCAGCTCGAGCGCGAACGGCGCCGACGCGAGCCGGTCGATCCGCAGGCCCGGGCGGCCGATCCACAGCTGCGCGGTGTAGACCTTGAGCCCGAACCAGCGCAGGTCGCCTTCGCCGGCGAGCCGAGCATCGGGCAGCTGTGCCGCGACCGCCGGCGGCGCCGGGACGTTCGCGCGAGCAGGCGCCCCGGCCGTCATCAGGACGGCGGCGAAGGCCGAGGACACGATCAGGTGCCGGATCATCGCGCGGGCCGCCTCAAGAGCCCGGCGCGCGCAGCACGAACTGCACGACGTCGGTGTTGCGCTGCTCGAAGCCCGCCTCGCAGTACGCGAGGTAGAACTCCCAGGTGCGCGCGAAGCGGGTGTCGAAGCCCTGGCCGGCGATCCGCGGCAGGTTCGAGAGGAAGGCCTCGCGCCAGGCCTTCAGCGTGCGCGCGTAGTCGAGCCCGAAGTCGAAGCGGTCGTCGACCGACAGTGCGGCGCGCGCCGCGCGCTCGGCGAAGATCGTCTTGGAAGGAAGCATGCCGCCTGGAAAGATGTACTGCTGGATGAAGTCGGTGCTGCGGCGGTAGCGCTCGAACAGCGCATCGTCGATCGTGATCGTCTGCACCACCGCGCGGCCACCTGGCGCGAGGCAGCGGCGCACCGTCGAGAAGTACGCGTCCCAGTACTGCTCGCCGACCGCCTCGAACATCTCGATCGAGACGATCGCGTCATAGTGGCCGCGTTCGTCGCGGTAGTCCTGCAACAGGAAGCGTGCCCGGTCGGCGAGTCCCGCGCCGGCGAGACGCTGCGTGGCCCACGCATGCTGCTCGGTCGACAGCGTGAGGCCGGTGACGTGCAGCCCGTCGCGCGCCGCCATCTCCGCGAAGCCGCCCCAGCCGCAGCCGATCTCGAGCACGCGCGCGCCGGGGCGCAGCCCGAGCACGTCGAGGATCCGTCGGTACTTCGCGTCCTGCGCGTCCTTCAGCGGGCGGGCCGGGTCGTCGCCGAAGATCGCGCTCGAGTAGGTCATGCTCGGGTCGAGCCAGACCTCGTAGAACGCGTTGCCGAGATCGTAGTGTGCGTGGATGTTGCGCCGGCTTCCGGCGCGGCTGTTGCGGTTCAGCAGGTGGCGCAGCCGGTTCAGCAGCCCGCCCCACCAGCTGCCGTAGATCGCGCGCTCGATGACGTCGCGGTTCGCCACCAGAACGCGCAGCACGTCTGCGAGCGAGTCGGTGCTCCAGTCGCCGGCGATGTAGGTCTCGGCGAAGCCGATGTCTCCCTTGGCGAGCGAGGCGCCGCAGACGTTCCAGTTCGCGAGCCGCACCGTCGCGTGGGCCTCGCCCGCGCCGAACGCGAGCACGCGGCCAGCCGGCGTCACCACCGTCAGGCGCCCGTGGCGCAGACGCTGCAGCAGCGCGAGCACCGCGCGCGCGGCCGCGGGCATCGGCTCGTCGGCGACGTGCGCGCGCTGCGCGTCGCCGTCGACGAGCGGCGACACCGCGGGGTTCAGCAGGTGCGTCGATTCGGCGTCGAGCATGGGTCGCGCGGAGAAGTCACGGTTCATCGATCACCTCGGGAGACGAACGCCTCGGGCGGCTCGGGCTTGCGGTGGAAGGGTACCCGCGCGAGCCAGAGCTTCAACGCGTGCCAGTGGATGCGTGCGACCACGCCGACGGTGAACAGCGGCTGGCCGAACAGCGCGCGGCGGACCGCGGCGCGGTCGGCCGGCACCAGCTCGCCAGAGAGGCTCGTCAGCAGCAGCGGGCCGTCGGCGTCGTGGTAGTCGATGCGCGCGAGCGCCCGGTCGGGTCGGTTGAAGAAGCGAAACCGGTAGCTGCCCTCGACCGAGCAGAACGGTGAGACGTGGAAGACCTTGCGCGCGCGCCTCTCGCGGCCCTGCGGCAGCGGGCCGCCGTCGGGCTCGGCGAGCAGGTAGCAGTGGCGCTCGCCGAAGGTGTTGTTGACCTCGGCGATCACCGCGATCGGCGCGCCGTCGGCGCGGTGGCAGAACCAGAAGCTGACCGGCTTGAACGCGTAGCCGAGCATCCGCGGGAAGGTGTGCAGCCAGATCGCGCCGTCGGCGTCGACGCCGGCCTGCGCGCACAGCCCGCGCGCCCAGTCGGCAAGCGGCGTGCGGCCGTCGCCGTGGTCGGCGCTGCGGAACGACACCGGTGCGGCCGCGTCCCAACCGAACCAGCGGCCCAGCCCCGTGGCCGCGCGGCGAGCCGCGTCGCCGTCGACGCGCACCCGCAGGAACACGCCCGGATAGCCGAACGCGTGCCGCACTGGCCGCAGCCGCGTGTGGCGGATCGGGCCGAAGCCGAACTGGATCGCAGGGTCGTCCATGGGCACGATGCTGCAGCGATCAGGCCGCGGCCGCCAGTACCGGCGCGGGCGCTGCGCTGCGGGCGTCGTCGCGGGAGAGCAGCGCGGCGGCGACCGCGAGGCCGGACTTCAATCCGTCCTCGTGGAAGCCCCAGCCGGTCCAGGCGCCCGCGAACCAGGTGTTGCGCAGGCCCTGGATCGACGGGAGCCGACGCTGCGCGGCGATCGCGCCGCCGTCGAAGACCGGGTGCGAGTAGTCGAGCGTGCGCAGGATCGTGTCCTCGCGCGGCGGCGCGGTCGGGTTCAGCGTGACCAGCACCGGCCGGTCGAACGGCAGCGGCTGGAGCTTGTTGAGCCAGTAGGTGACCGCGACCGACGGTGCGTCGCCGCGCTCGGCGTCCGACACGTCGCCGAAGCGGCCGGTGCTCAGGTAGTTCCACGCCGCCCACGCGCGACGGCGCCTGGGCATCAGTGCGAGGTCGGTGTGCAGGTAGGCGCGGTTCGGTTGGTACGGGACGGCGCCCAGGATCTCGCGTTCGGCGTCGCTCGCGTCGGCGAGCATCGCGAGCGACTGATCGCTGTGGCAGGCGAGGATCACATGGTCGAAGGTCTCGCGGCCCCGATCGGTGACGATCGCGACCGCGCCGCCGTCGCGCGCCGCGTCCATCGGCGCGCGCAGCACCGCGCGCACCGGCGTGGAGACGCGCACGTCGTGAAGCCCGGCGACGATCTTCTCGACGTACTGGCGCGCGCCGCCCTTCACCGTGAACCAGCGCGGCCGGTTCGCGACCTGCAGCAGGCCGTGGTTGTCGCAGAAGCGCGCGAAGCTGCCGACCGGGAACGCGAGCATCGTCGAAGTCGGGCACGACCAGATCGCGGCGGCCATGGGCAGCAGGTAGCCGTCGCGGAACCCGCGGCCGTAGCCGTGCGCGTCGAGCCATTCGCCGAGCGGCACGCCGGCGTCGCTCGCACCACGCGCGAGCGCGGTGGCCTGGCGGTTGAAGCGCAGGATGTCGCGCAGCATCGACCAGAAGCGGCCCGACAATGCGTTCGACGGCTGCGCGAACAGCGAGCGCAGGTCGCTGCCGCACCACTCGAAGTCGTGCGGCCCGACCGACACCGAGAACGACATGTCCGAGCCCGCGGTCGGCACCCCGAGCGCGTCGAACAGCGCGATCAGGTTCGGATAGGTGCGTTCGTTGTAGACGAGGAAGCCGGTGTCGACCGGGTAGGTCACGCCGCCGACGGTCGCGTCGACGGTGTTCGTGTGGCCGCCGACGTAGTCGCCCGCCTCGAACAGCGTGACCCGGTGACGCGCGGCCAGGCGATGTGCCGCTCCCAGGCCGGCGATGCCGCCGCCGACCACCGCGATGCGAAGGGGCGCCGCCATGGCCGCCGTCGCGCTCAGGCCTTGACGCGCTCGATGCGCGCGTAGGCCGAGTGGTTGTGGATGGACTCGAAGTTCTCCGATTCGACCGTGTACGCCGACACCGCATCGATCGCCTCGATGCCGAGCGCGACGTCGCGCACCAGGTCCTCGACGAACTTCGGGTTGTCGTACGCGCGCTCGGTCACGTACTTCTCGTCCGGGCGCTTGAGCAGGCCCCACAGCTCGCACGACGCGGCGCCCTCGGCGACCGCGATCAGGGCCTCGACGGGCAGCTCGTCGCGCAGCGTGGCCGCGATCGTCACGTGGGAGCGCTGGTTGTGCGCGCCGTACTCGGAGATGTTCTTCGAGCAGGGGCACAGGCTCGTCACCGGCACCAGGACCTGCATCGTGACCGTGGTCGTGCCGGCCTTCGCCTCGACGCGCATCGTCACCCGGTAGTCCATCAGGCTCTCGACGCCCGAGACCGGGGCCGTCTTCATGACGAAGTACGGCAAGCGCATCTCGACGTAGCCGGCGTCGGCGTCGAGCCGGGCCAGCATCGTCGTCATCAGCCGCTGCAGCATCGCCGGCGAGACCGGTTCGTGCGCCGCGGCCAGCACTTCGAGGAAGCGCGACATGTGCGTCCCCTTCACGTCCGGCGGCAGCGCGACGTACATGTCGACGCTGGCGACCGTCGGCTGCGGGCCGCGGGCGGTCAGCACGGTCAGCGGGTGCGTGATGTCCTTGACGCCGACGCGCTGGATCGCGAGATTGCGGCGGTCGGCGTGCGACTGGACATCCGGCAGGAAGATCTTCTCGGGGGCGTTCATCGAGGTGCGGCTCCAGTGGGTACGGACACCATGCTATCCGGACTTGACCGGAAAGTCACGAAATGACCGACAGGTTACCGTGGCCTTCGGTCGTCACCGGGCCAGGGTCCTTTCAAGGTCGCGGATCAGGCGGGGGTCGAGCGGCTCGACCGCGCTCGGGTACGCCGCCACGATGGCACCGTCCCGGCCGATCAGCCACTTGTGGAAGTTCCACTTCGGCGCCATGCCGCTGCGGCGGCCGAGTTCGGCGAACAAGGGGTCGGCGTTCGGACCGACGACGACGGTCTTCGCGAACATCGGAAACGCCACCCCGTAGGTATTGAAGCAGACGTCCGCGATCTGTTTCGCGGTGCCGGGCTCCTGCTGCCCGAAATCGTTCGACGGGAAGCCGAGGACCACGAACCCGCGGTCGCGGTAGCGCCGGAAGAGCGCCTCGAGGCCCTCGTACTGCTGCGTGAAGCCGCAGTAGCTGGCGGTGTTGACCACCAGCACGGCCCGGCCGGCGTACTGGCACAGGTGCTGGGGCGCGTCATCCTGCAGGCGGGGCAGGGTCCGGTCGAGGAGTTCGGGGCACCGGGCCGTCGGGATCCTGCCACCGGCGGTCGGGGAAGGGGTCGGGGTCGTCGTCGTCGCTTTCGGTGCAGGCTGTGCAAATGCGGAATTGTCCAGGTCAATCGAGCTGCAAACAGCCCAGCTGCCCACCAGGAAGGCCGCTGCGACGGGGCGCGAGGCAAAACCGACCCTGAGGGCGACCATGTTGTCCTAGTCAACGCGAAGCTACGGTCCTATACTAGGAATTCAAACGCACACGGTCAAGCGTTGTCCAGGACAAATTCGCCTCATGTCCATCGGAGACGACCGTCGAAGTGCCTCGAGGCGGGGATGCAGTAACACCGGATGAACGATCGCAACGCCACGCCGTCGCTGTCGCGAACGATCGCCGCGGTCGAACGTGACACCGGCCTGTCGAAAGACACGCTGCGAGTGTGGGAGCGCCGTTATGGCTTCCCGCATCCGGATCGCGACCAGTTCGGCGAACGGGTCTACCCGATCGAGCAGGTCGACAAGCTCCGGGTGCTCCGGCGCCTGATGGACGCCGGCCACCGCCCGGGCAAGGTCATCCACCTGCCGATCGACCAGTTGCAGACGCTCGCCGCCGAGACGACCGGCTCGTCGGTCACGCCTCGCTCGATGGGCGACGCGAACGCCGAGCACGAGGACCTGCAGCGCTTCCTCGAGCTGGTGAAGGCGCACGAGGTCGAGGCGCTGCGGCGCGCGCTGTCTCAGGCACAGCTGCGCATCGGCATGGAACGCTTCGTCACCGAGATCGTGTCGCCGCTGACCCGGATGGTCGGCGACGCATGGGCGCGCGGCTATGTCGAGGTGTTCGAGGAGCACCTCTACACCGAGTCGATCCAGGTCGTGCTGCGCAGCGCGATCGGCACGATCCCCCAGCCGGCGCGCCGCCCGCGCATCCTGCTGACCACGATCCCCCAGGAGCCGCACGGCCTCGGGCTGCTGATGGCCGAGGCGATCCTCGCGCTCGAGGGCTGCCGCTGCGTGTCGCTCGGCGTGCAGACGCCGATCTGGGACATCGTGCTCGCCTCCAGCGCGCACCGTGCCGACGTGGTCGCGCTGTCGTTCTCCGCGACGGTCAATCCGAACCAGGTGCTCGACAGCCTCGTCGAGCTGCGCCAGAAGCTGCCGCCCGAGACCGCGATCTGGGCCGGCGGCAACTGCCCGATCCTGCAGCGCCGCCCGCCGCAGGACGTCACGGTGCTCAACGAGCTGATCGACATCCAGCCGGCGATCCGCCGCTGGCGCGAGACGCACCCCGAGGGCTGACGCGCCGGGGCGGCCCGTTGCGGAAACCTCCTGCAACTTCCGGCGCGCCGCCGCGTCCCCGTCCGACATGGCAGCGACGGCGCACCGCGGCAACAAGGCCTTCCTGCCCAGCAAGCCCTGCGCGCACTGCGCGCGGCCGATGACCTGGCGCAAGCGCTGGGCGAGGACCTGGGACGACGTCCGGTACTGCTCCGATGGCTGTCGAGTCGCTGCGGCTCGTGCTCGGCGACCAGCTGAGCCGCGATAACCCCGCCCTGTCCGGGCTGGACCTCGAGCGCGACCGCGTCGCGATGATCGAGGCGCCCGACGAGTCGACGCGCGTGCGCAGCCACAAGGCGCGCACTGCGCTGTTCCTGTCGGCGATGCGGCACTTCGCCGCGGACCTGCGCGCCGAGGGCGTGCCGCTCGACTACGTGGCACTCGACGACGCCGGGCCGCCGACGCTTCCCGGCCGCCTCGAGGCGCTGCTCGACATGCTGCGCCCGCGCGAGCTCGTCGTCTGCGAGCCCGGCGAGTGGCGGCTGCTTGTCGCGCTGCAGGACCTCGCCGCGCGCCGCGCTCTGCCACTGCGCGTGCTGCCCGACACCCATTTCCTGTGCTCGACCGAGGACTTCGCGCGCTGGGCCGGCCGCGGCAAGGCGCTGCGGATGGAGGCCTTCTATCGCCGGATGCGCGTGCGCCACCGCGTGCTGTTGCGCGACGACGGTCAACCCGAGGGCGGACGCTGGAACTTCGACGAGGACAACCGCGGCGCGTTCCCGAAGTCGGGGCCCGGCGCGATCCCGCCGCCCGCGCGCTTCGAGCCCGACGCGACCACGCGCGAGGTGATCGCGCTCGTCGAGCGGCGCTTCCCCGACCATCCGGGCTCGACCGCCTCCTTCGGCTGGCCGGTCACGCGCGCGCAGGCGCTCGAGGCGCTCGCGCGCTTCGTCGGGACGCGGCTCGCCGGCTTCGGCCGGTACCAGGACGCGATGTGGACCGGCACGCCGTTCGGATGGCACGCGCTGCTCGCGAGCAGCCTGAACCTGAAGCTGCTCGACCCGCGTGAGGTGGTCGGTGCGGTCGAGCGCGCGTGGCGCGCGCAGCCCGCAGCCGAGCGCGACGCCGACCGCGCGCCGCTGTCGCTCGCGACCGTCGAGGGCTTCGTGCGGCAGGTGCTCGGCTGGCGCGAGTTCGTCCGCGGCGTCTACTGGCTCGACATGCCCGGGATGGCCGACGCCAACCACTTCGGCGCCACGCGGCCGCTGCCCGCGTGGTGGTGGCGCGCCGACACGCGGATGGCCTGCCTTCGCGAGACGATCGGCCAGACGATGCGCGAGGGCTATGCGCACCACATCCAGCGCCTGATGGTCACCGGCAACTTCGCACTGCTCGCCGGCCTCGCGCCGCGCGAGGTCGCCGCGTGGTACCTCGCGGTCTACGTCGACGCGGTCGAGTGGGTCGAGCTGCCGAACGTCGCGGGCATGGCGCTGTACGCGAACGGCGGGCGCTTCACGACGAAGCCCTACGCCGCCAGCGGCGCGTACGTGAAGCGGATGAGCGACTACTGCCGCGGCTGCGCGTACTCGCCCGAGGTGCGCACCGGCCCGCGCGCGTGTCCGATGACGACGCTGTACTGGCGCTTCCTCGATGCGCACGAGTCCGAGCTCGCCGCGAACCCGCGCACCGCGCTGATGGCGCGCAACGTGGCGCGCCTGTCGGCCGACGAGCGCGCCGCGATCCGCGACTGGGGCGAGCGGCTGCTCGCCGACCTCGACCGGGTCTGAGCGGGCGGCCGCGGGACACGATCGCGCGGCGACCGGCGCCGCGCCGCGTCAGACCGTGCCGCGCGGCCCGGCGAACAGCGTCAGCACGCCGGTGTGTCCGTAGAGGCGATGGTTCGCGATCTCGCCGTTCGCGAAGAAGCCGACCAGCGGGAAGTCGCCCAGCTGCGACTGCAGCAGCCCGACCTCGGCCGACGGCGCGCCGAACAGCGCGCGGCCGCGCGCGACGCACGACACGTAGACGCCGCCGCGGATCGCCAGGCCGTCGGTCTCGAGCTCGTCGCGCAGCTCGGTGCAGGTGCGCACGAGGTCCGCGCGCGCCGCGCGCGCGTCGCGTGTGCAGAACACCGCGCGGTCGCCCTCCTGCGGCAGCGCCGCGACCGCGACCAGCCGGTTGTGCGGGTCGATGCCGACGAGGTTGCGCACCAGGTAGTCGCCGAAGCCCGGCCGCGGCCCGCGCGACGGCCCCTCGCCGTCGGCGAGCCCGACGAACAGGCCCGCGCGCACGCGCTCGGCCGGCATCGCGCGCATCAGCGCCGCGCCGTCGCGGCTCGCGCGCGCCTCCTCCGCGACGCCGAGGTCGGCGAGCAGCACGTCGAGCGCGGGGCGGCCGTCGAGCGTGCGGATCAGGTTCGAGCTGCAGGCCGAGATCACGTGCTCGCCGGCGATCGGCGAACAGCCCTGCGTGACCCGCGTGCGCAGGTCGACGTCGGACGAGAACACCACGCCCGACAGGCCGCCCGAGACCACGCGGTCGGCGAGCTGCGGCAGCGGCTCGACGCGTCCGCTCGCGATGCCGCCGAACAGCCGGCCGGATGCGACCTTGACCGCCATGTCCTCGACCAGCTCGGCGAGGTCGGGCGTCGCGGGGTCGGCGTGCACGAGCGCGGTCTGCGCGGCGACCGCGCCGTCGGCCGTGCGCGCGCCCGGGGCCGGCGGCGGGCGCGAGCCGGAGAACACCTGGAAGCCGTCCTCGGGCAGGTCGCACAGCATCAGCGCGACCGCCGGCTCGTCGTCGTACTCGACGCCGCTGGCGACGATCGACTGCCCGCAGGTGCCCGCCCAGTGCGCGACACCGGTGCGGCGCTTGAGCAGATCGAGCAGTCCGGCCGCGTGCGGCGCGAGCGCGGGCGTGAGGTACACGAGCCCGAGGCTTGCGGCCTGCGACCAGCCCGGCTGTCCGGCACGGCCCTCGACCTGCGCGAGCGCGAGCTCGGCCGCCATCCGCCAGTCGGGATGGGTCGCGTGGCCGTGACGGAACAGCGTCACGGAGTCGCCTTCGGCGCGCGGGGCTTCGAGGGCGCGCGCTTGCGCTTGGCCGGCACGCGCTTGGCCGGCGCGCGCGCTGGCTTCGGCGCGGCGGCCTTGGCCACCTCGCCGGCCGCGCTGCCGGCGACCTTCATCGCGTTGACCGCCGCGTTCTGCAGTCCCCCGCCCGACATCGCCGCCTCGGCGACCTGGTTGAAGTTCTGCTGCAGCAGGTTCCACCACGCGGTCGGGCTGATGCCGGCGAGCGGCAACGTGGCGGCCGACGCGGCGGCGCCCTTGCGCGCGGGGGGGGCAGGCTCGGCCGCCTCGGGCGCCGGGGCGGGCGCGGGCGCGGGCGCGGGCGGGGCCGCGGGTTTCGCGCGCGCGGCGACGCCTTCGGCCGAGGCCATCGGCAGCGTGCCCAGGGTCGCGCCGAACGCCTTGACCGCGGCGAGCGTGCCGCGCTGGATCTCGAGGCCCTGGATCGTGCCGTGAAGCATGCTGAGGTTCACGTTCAGCCACTGCTCGACCGCCTTCAGGTCGGCGATGCGCTTGTCGAGCTCCTCGATGTCGACCGTCGGCACCAGCGTGCTCGGGATGTTCAGCGTGGACCAGGCGCGCTTGACGAACTCGACGCTGTCGAGCATCTGCCCGATGCCGCCGATCGCCATCTTGCTCATGTCGAACGCCGTCTTCGATCCGGCCATCGTGTTCGCCTTTCGCGTGAGGATGCGTCGGCGAACGATAGCAGCAGCGCAGACCCGGCTACAACGCCGCGTCCCGCCGCGCGGCGCGACCTCAGTAGCCGCGCACCGGGTCGACCGGGCGGCGCAGCGGCTCGCCGCGGCCGAGCCGCTCGATCTCCTCGGCGAACTGCGCCATCACCGTGTCCGGGTCGAGCTGGCCCGCGACGTGGGGCGTCAGCGTGAGGTTCGGCGCGTCCCACAGCGGGTCGTCGGCCGGCATCGGCTCGCGGGCCTGCACGTCGATCGTCGCGCCCGAGAGCTGCCCGCTCGCGAGCGCCGCGATCAGGTCCGGCTCGACGACGTGCCCGCCGCGGCCGATGTTCACGAAGAACGCGCCGCGCGGCAGCCGCGCGAGCAGCGCCGCGTCGACGAGCCCGGTCGTCTCCGGCGTCAGCGGCAGCGCGCAGACCAGCACGCGCGCGCGCGGCAGCGCGGCGGCGAGCCCGTCGGCGCCCGCGAAGGTCTCGATGCCCGGCACGTCGCGCGGCGAGCGGCTCCAGCCCGACACGACGAAGCCCATCGTCGCGAGCGAGCGCGCGATCCGCATGCCGATCGGGCCGAGCCCGAGCACCAGCGCCGGCAGGCCGACCGCGGGCGCCCGGTGGCGCGTCCAGTCGCGCGCGGCCTGCTGCGCGCGGTAGCGTGGCGCGATGCGCAGGTGGTCGAGCGCCGCGTGCACCACGTACTGCGCGAGCTCGATCGCCTGCGCGTCGTCCGCGACCCGCGCGATCGGCAGGCCGGGCGGCAGGTCGGGCGTCGCGAGCAGCTTGTCGACGCCGGCCGCGCAGTTGAACAGCAGCTCGAGGTTCGGCAGGCGCGGCAGCACCCCCGCCGGCAGTCGCCACGCGACCAGCCAGCGGATCGAGGCCGGGTCCCAGTCGCCGTCGATCGTCGTGTGCACCGGGTGCGGGAAGCCGCGCGCGCGCAGCGCCTCGGCGAAGGGCTCGGGCGGCATCGGCCTGGAGAGGATCAGCGCGGCCATCGTCGCCGCCTCAGAACGGCTCGCGCCCGTCGAAGCGCGGCGCGCGCTTCTCGCGCAGCGCGGCCACGCCCTCCTTCACGTCCGGCCCCGCGAAGCCCATGAACTCGAGCGCGAGCGAGGCGTCGAACGCCGGGCCCGCCGAGCGCAGCCAGTTGTTCAGCGCGTACTTGGTCCAGCGGATCGCGGTCTGGCTGCCGGTGGCGAGCTTGCGGGCGACCTCGAACGACCGGGCGTGCAGCGCCGCCTCGTCGTCGACGACGAGCGACACCAGCCCGATCCGCTCGGCCTCCTCGCCGCTCAGCGGCTCGCACAGCATCAGGTAGTACTTCGCCTTGGCCATGCCGCACAGCAGCGGCCAGATCACCGCCGCGTGGTCGCCGGCGGCCACGCCCAGCCGCGTGTGCGCGTCGACCAGCTTGGCGTCGCGCGTGGCGATAGACACGTCGGCGAGCACGCCGCACACCAGCCCCGCTCCCGCGGCCGGGCCGTGCATCGCCGAGACGATCGGCTTGCCGCAGTTGATCATGTTGTAGACGAGGTCCTTCGCCTCGCGCCAGACGCGCGCGCGCACGTGGAAGTCGTCGGCCATCGCCTCGACCAGCGACGCGTCGCCGCCGGCCGAGAAGCCGCGCCCCTCGCCGCGGATCAGCGCCACCTTCACCGCAGGGTCGGCGTCGAGCGTGCGCCAGACCTCGGTCATCTCGAAGTGAGTGCGGTCGTCGGCGGTCGGCAGCTTCTGCCCCGGCCGGCAGGTCATCACGATCTCGAGCACGCCGTCGTCGTGCTTCTCGAGGCGCAGCGAGCGGTAGTCGTCGTAGGCGAGCGGCATGTCGGGGCCCGGGCGGTCGGTGGATCGGCGATTGTAGGGCCCGCCCGCGCGGCGCGCGCCGACGCGTTCCGGCGCCCGCATGAGCACATGCGCGCGGCGCCGGTGCTTGGCGCGGCGGGGCGCGGCGGGGTACCGTCGCCGGTCCACGACCCCACCGGAGCACGCGATGAAGGCCCGCAGCATCCTCGACACCATCGGCCGCACGCCGCACGTGCGCGCCGGCCGCCTGTTCCCCGACGCCGAGGTCTGGATCAAGTCCGAGCGCGCGAACCCCGGCGGCTCGGTGAAGGACCGGATCGCGCTCGCGATGGTCGAGGACGCCGAGCGCAGCGGCAAGCTGAAGCCGGGCGGCACGATCATCGAGCCGACCTCGGGCAACACCGGCATCGGCCTGGCGATGGTCGCCGCGGTCAAGGGCTACGCGCTGGTGCTGGTGATGCCCGACAGCATGTCGGTCGAGCGGCGCCGGCTGATGCTCGCCTACGGCGCGCGCTTCGTGCTGACCCCGCGCGAGAAGGGCATGAAGGGCTCGATCGCGCGGGCGCAGGAGCTCGCCGCCGAGACGCCCGGCGCCTGGATCCCGCAGCAGTTCGAGAACCCGGCCAACATCGACGTGCACGTGCGCACCACCGCGCCCGAGATCCTCGAGGACTTCCCCGAGGGGCTCGACGCGATGATCACCGGGGTCGGCACCGGCGGCCACCTGACCGGCTGCGCGCGCGTGCTGAAGGCCGCGTGGCCGAAGCTCGAGGTGTTCGCGGTGGAGCCGGCGGCCTCGCCGGTGATCTCGGGCGGGGCGCCGTCGCCGCATCCGATCCAGGGCATCGGCGCGGGCTTCGTGCCGGCGAACCTCGACACCTCGGTGCTCGACGGCGTCATCACCGTCGAGGCCGAGGAGGCGCGCGAGATGGCGCGCCGCTCGGCGCGCGAGGAGGGCATCCTCGTCGGCATCTCGTCGGGCGCGACCCTCGCCGCGATCGCGAAGAAGCTGCCGGAGCTGCCGAAGGGCGCGCGCGTGCTCGGCTTCAACTACGACACCGGCGAGCGCTACCTGTCGGTCGAGGGTTTCCTGCCGGTCCCCGAGTGACGCGGGGCGGGCGGGGCGTGAAGGGCGGGCGCGGCGGCCTCAGCCGCCCGCCTTGGCCACCGTCTGCTCGATCGCCCCGAACACGGACATCCCGTCGGCGCCGACCATCTCGATCCGGATGGTGTCGCCGAACTTCATGAACGCGGTCTGCGGCGCGCCCGACTCGATCGTCTCGAGCGAGCGCACCTCGGCGATGCACGACCAGCCCTTCGAGGCGTCCTTGTTCGACACCGTGCCCGAGCCGACGATGCTGCCGGCGCGCGCGTTGCGCGTCTTCGCGACGTGCGCGACCAGTCGGTGGAAGTCGAACACCATGTCGGTGCCGGCGTCGGCCTCGCCGACCTTGCGCCCGTTCCACCAGCAGCGCATCGGCAGGTGGACCTTGCCGTCGCGCCACGCCTCGCCGAGCTCGTCGGGCGTCACCGCGACCGGGCCGAACGCGGTCGCAGGCTTGCCCTGGAAGAAGCCGAAGCCCTTCGCGAGCTCGGCGGGGATCAGGTTGCGCAGGCTCCAGTCGTTGACGAGCATCAGCAGCTTCACGTGCGACGCGCAGTCCTCGGGCGTCGCGCCCATCGGCACGTCGTCGGTCACCACCGCGACCTCGGCCTCGAAGTCGATGCCCCAGTCCTCCGACAGGAACGGCGCGTCGTCGCAGGGGCCGAGGAAGTCGTCGGAGCCGCCCTGGTACATCAGCGGATCGGTCCAGAAGGTCGCCGGCATCTCGGCGTTGCGCGCGCGGCGGACCAGCTCGACGTGATTCACGTAGGCCGAGCCGTCGGCCCACTGGAACGCGCGCGGCAGCGGCGCCATGCACTGCCGCGGATCGAACGCGAACGCGTGACGCGCCTTGCCCGAGTTCAACGTCTGGTAGAGGTCCTCGAGCTGCGGCGACACGAAGCCCCAGTCGTCGAGCGCGCGCTGCAGCGTCGGCGCGATGCCGTTCGCGATGTGCGCGGTCGACAGGTCGCGCGAGACGACGAGCAGCTGGCCGTCGCGGCTGCCGTCCTTCATCGTGGCGAGCTTCATCGGGGCTCCAGGGCGAGGGTCGGGGGACGGCGAGGATAGCGCATCGCCTCCGCCGATCCGGTCCACGCGCCGGGCAGCGGCTTCAGAACGCCCAGCGTGCCGACAGCGTCGCGGACGTCGTGCTCACGACGTTGTAGAGCTCGTCGTTGTCGACGCCGCCGCGCAGGTGCCGCAACCCCGCGGCGACCGACCAGCCCGGGGCGAGCGCCCAGCGCACGCGGGCCGCGCTGTCCCACAGCCCGGTGCCGCCCGGACCGGGCGCGCCGTCGAGCTCCGCCTCGAAGGTCCAGCCGGTGCCGTGCGCGGCGCAGCGGCCTGCGGCACGCTGAGCGGTGTGGGGGCGGGCATCGGCGGCGCGTCCTCGTCGGCGCCGTCCATGCCCGCGCGGGCGGCGGTCGTCCGAGGGATGCCGGATCCGGATCGCCGGGCCTCGAAATTTCATGGTCCGGCCTGCTTGTCGCAACGGTCGGCGCGACGCTAACCTCTGCCGCAGCGGCCCCCGGGGCTGCGCGAGGGGAGGGAAGACATGTCCGTGCGCCCGCTGCGCGAGCAGGTGAGCGACGAGGAGTGGCGGCTGAGGGTGGATCTGGCCGCGTGCTACCGGCTGGTGGCGCTCTACGGCATGAGCGACCTGATCTTCACGCACCTCACCGTCAAGCTTCCCGCCAGCGTCACGGGCGGGACCGAGCACTTCCTGATCAATCCGTTCGGGATGCTGTTCGAAGAGATCACCGCATCGTCGCTGATCCGCATCGATCGGGACGGCAACCCGCTGACGGACTCGCCTCTGCCGGTCAACCGTGCGGGCTTCGTGATCCACGGCGCGATCCACGAGGCGCGTCCCGAGGTCGCCTGCGTGCTGCACACCCACACCCGCGCCGGCGTCGCCGTGAGCGCCCGGCAGGACGGCCTGCTGCCGCTGTCGCAGCAGGCGACGCTGGTGATGGGCTCGCTCGCCTATCACGACTACGAGGGCATCGCGGTGCGCGACGACGAGCGGGCGCGCCTGCAGCGCGACCTGGGCGCGCACGACTGCATGATCCTGCGCAACCACGGGCTGCTGACCGTCGGCATGACGATCGCCGACGCGTTCTGGCGGATGTACACGCTCGAGAGCGCCTGCCGCATCCAGGTCGATGCCCAGCACGGAGGCGGCCGGCTGGTACTCGTGGACCGGCAGATCGTCGACGGCGTCACCGAGGCGGTCTCGGCCGTCTCGGACGCACACCCGGCCCGCCTGGCGTGGCCCGCGCTGCGTCGGCGGCTCGACGAGGTCTCGCCCGGCTACGATCACTGACACAGGAGGGCGCACCGTGAACGCACCGAGGCTGCATGCCGGACCGTCCGCCTGGACCCGGTCACAGATGGAGGCCGACCGGTCCTGGATGTGCACGCTCGACGCCGACGAGATCGACGACGTGCGTCGTGCGCTGTCGATCGCGCGCTCGACCGGTCGTCCGCCGGCCGCGCTCACCGCGGCGGACTTCCCGCTGCCGGTGCTCGGCGCGAGGATCCGCCGCCTGGTGCGGGAGCTCGACGAGGGACGCGGCTTCGAGCTGTGGCGCGGGCTGCCGGTCGACGAATGGAGCCTCGAGGAGCGGCAGACGGCCTACTGGTGCCTCGGCATGCACCTTGGGCGTCCGATCGTGCAGAACGCCCGCGGCGAGCTGCTGGGCAGCGTGATGAACACCACCGGCACCGATCCGCAGACCAACGCCAACAGCCGCTTCTATCACACCAATGCCGCGGCGCCGTTCCACGTCGACGGCGCGGACGTGGTCGGGCTGATGTGCGTGCGTGGCGCGAAGGAAGGCGGCGCGAGCCTGATCGCCAGCTCGACCCGCATCCACGACGAGATCGTGCGCCGTCGCCCGGACCTGGTGCCGCTGCTGTTCGAGCCGCTGTGGTTCGATCACCGGGGCGAGCGGAACGCGGTCACCGGGGAGCCGTACTGGGTCACGTCGATCTGCGGCTGGTCGGGAGACAAGCTGTCGACGATGTACCTGCGGAACTTCATCGAATCGGGCCAGCGCTACCCGGGCGCACCGCCGCTCACCGCGCGCCATCGCGAGCTCTTCGACCTGATCGACGCGCTTGCCGCGTCGGACGAGCTGTGCCTGTCGATGGACTTCCGGCCCGGCGACATCCAGTGGCTGAACAACCACGTGATCCTGCACTCGCGCACGAGCTTCGTCGACTGGCCCGACCCCGGGCGGCGTCGCTGGCTGTTGCGACTGTGGCTGAACCTGGAGAAGCGTGATCGCTTCACCGACACCTACGGCTTCTACGGCATCGCCACGGACCCGATCGCCGCCTGACCCGGCACCGGGGCGAGGCACGGCCCGACGATGCCGCGCAGCGCGGCGAGCACGTCCTGGACGGCGGTGCTCGCCAGCCGGTCCCGCCTGACCATCGCGCCGACCGGATAGCTCGCGGCCGGCAGTTCCACCGGCAGCACCGCGAGCCGGCCCGATGCGGCGGCGGAGCGCGCCACCCGCTGCGACAGTGCCGACAGCAGCGACCCGTTCGCAAGGAGCTCGATCACCGCGAACACCGAAGTCGCCTCGTAGACCACCCGCGGATCGGGCAGACCCTCGCGAGCCAGGCGCGACGCGACCATGTTGTACAGCGCGCCGCCACGCGACGGCAGCACCCAGCCCGAGGACGACATCAGCGCGAGCCGGCGACGCCCGCGCGAGCGCAGGATCGGGTGCGCCGCGCCGCAGACCACCACCGTGGGCTCGAGGTAGAGCACCTCGTGCAGCATCGACGCGGTCAGCATCTCCGGGACGACCCGTCCGAGCACGCAGTCGAGTTCGCCATCTTCCAGCGCCGGCAGCAGCACGTCCTCCAACCCGACCCGGACCCGGATCGACAGCCCCGGCTGCCGGGCGTGCAGCCGCTCGCCCAGAGCCGGCAGCAGCCAGGGCACGGCCACGGGAAAGACACCCAGCCGCAGTCGCCCGGTCGCGCCCGAGGCCACCGCGTCCATCTCCTCGCGGGCGGCCGCCATCTCGGCAAGCATCAGCGACGCGCGGCGCGTCATCACGCGCCCTACGGGCGTGGGCTCCAGACCGCGGCGGTTCCGCACGAAGAGCGGCTGGCCCACCGCCTGCTCGATCTCGCGCAGCAGCTTGCTCGCCGTCGGCTGGGACATCGCGACCCGCGTCGACGCGCGGTGCACGTTCGGATCCGCGCCGAGCGCCTGGAGCAGCTCGAGATGGCGCAGCTTCAGGCGGGTCACCAGCTTTCTGTGGTCGGAGGGCATGTCCGTCAGGGATGCCGGAACGGAATCGCAGAACCGGAAAATATCATCGTCTGCAGAATTGCCGGCGTTTCGGCCGGCAGCTATCGTCTGGCGACGGACTCGAGCGGAAACCGTCCGCCCGTGCCGCCGCGCACCGCGCATGGAGGAGACAACGAATGATCCGTTCCCTGTTCGTCCGCGCCGCCGCGTCGATCGTCACGGCCGCATTGGCCGCCGCCGTCGCCGCCCAGGAGATCCGCATCGGGCTGACCGGGACGTTCACCGGCCCGAACGCGTCGGTCGGCATCCCGTACCGCAACGCAGCCGAGATCTTCCCGCCGACGATGGGCGGCGTACCGGTGAAGTGGATCGTGCTCGACGATGGCGGCGATCCGACCGCCGCGCTGAAGAACGCACGTCGCTTCGTCGACGAGGACAAGGTCGACGCGATCGTCGGCTCGACCTCCACGCCGACGGCCACGGCGCTGTTCGACGTCGCCAACGACTCGAAGACGCTGCAGATCGCTATGGCGCCGGTCGCGATTCCCGCGGCCAAGTCCGCCTGGCTCTTCAACATCCCGCAGCCGGTGCCGCTGATGGTCTCTGCGATCGTCGAGGACATGAAGCGTCGCGGCGTGAAGTCCGCCGCCTACATCGGCTACGCCGACGGCTGGGGCGACCTCAACTGGAACGCGTTCAACAAGCTCGCGACCGACGCCGGCATCAAGGTGCTCGCCGCCGAGCGCTTCAACCGGACCGACACCTCGGTCACCGCGCAGGCGCTCAAGGTGTTCGCAGCCGCGCCCGATGCCTTGTTCGTCGGCGCCGCCGGCACGCCCGCCGTGCTGCCGCACGTGTCGATCCGCGACCTGGGCTTCAAGGGGCCCGTCTACCACACGCACGGCGCGGTCGCCGGCGCGGTGATCCAGGCCGGCGGCAAGGCCATCGAGGGCGCCCTGATGCCCACCGGCCCGATGGTGGTCACGGCCGACCTGCCCGAGTCGAACCCGATCCGCAAGGTGTCGACCGACTTCATCGCGAGGTACCAGGCCAAGTGGGGCCCGGGAGCGGTCGCTCCGTTCGCCGGCTACGCGTGGGACGCCCAGCTGCTGCTCGATGCGGCTGCCACCCGCGCGATCAAGAGCGGCGCCAAGCCCGGCACGCCGCAGTTCCGCGAGGCGCTGCGCAACGCGATGATCTCGGGCACCGAGGTGGTCGGCACCAACGCGGTCTACAAGTACTCGGAGGCGGACCGCTACGGCGTGGACGAGCGTGCGCGGGTGCTGGTCACCGTGAAGGATGGCGCCTTCAGGCTGTTCCGCCCCTGATCGTCGCCGGCCGGCCCCTGCCCGATCGGTCGCGCGTCACGCCATGAACGCCACCGTCGCCGCGCTGCTCGTGCAGGACGGCCTCACCAGCGGGCTGATCTACGCGCTGCTCGCGGTGTCGATCGTGCTCGTCTTCCTGGTCACCCGCGTGCTGTGGGTGCCTGCCGGCGACATCGTCGCGTTCGGAGCCCTGACGATGAGCCTGCTGCGGCAGGGCCAGCAGCCCGGCACGATCTGGCTGCTGGCCGCGCTCGGGCTGCTCGCGACGGTGATCGAGGCGGTCCGCTGCCACCGCAGCGGCGAGTGGGCCGGCTTCGGGCGCGTGCTCCCGCTGACGGTCGGCGCGCCGGTGCTGGGCATCGTGCTGGTCCGGTGGGTGGTGCCGGCCGACGCGTCGGTGGCCGTCCACGCCCTGCTGACCGCCGTGCTGGTCGCGCCGATGGCGCCGCTGCTGTACCTGACCGCGTTTCGTCCGCTCACCGAGGCGACGGTGCTGGTCAAGCTGATCGCGGCGGTCGCGCTGCATTACCTGCTGGTCGGCTTCGGGCTGTTCTTCTTCGGTGCCGAGGGCCTGCGCACGCCGCCGTTCGTCTCCGGACGGATCGACATCGGCTTCACCACCGTGTCCTGGCACCTGGTGCTCGCGCTCGTCGCGTCGCTGGTGCTGATCGTCGTGCTGTGGGCGTTCTTCGAGCGCACGCTCTGGGGAAAGGCGCTGCGGGCGACCGCGGTCAACCGCTTCGGCGCCCGGCTGGTGGGCATCCGCAGCGAGCGCGCCGGGCTGCTCGCGTTCGGCATCGCGGGATGCATCGGTGCCCTGTCCGGCCTGCTGATCGGCCCGATCGCGACGATCTACTACGACTCCGGCTTCCTGATCGGCCTGAAGGCCTTCATCGGCGTGGTCTGCGCGGCGATGGCGAGCTTTCCGATCGCGGTGGCGGGCGCACTCGCGGTGGGTGTCTTCGAGTCCTTCGCGTCGTTCTTCGCGTCCGCCCTGAAGGAAGCGATCGTCTTCGCGCTCCTCGTGCCGATCCTGCTGTGGCGATCGCTGACGGATCACTCGCTGCACGGCGAAGAGGAATGAATCGTGCCGCATGGCCGGCCGCGCCGGCGATCGGAGCGGCGGTCCTGCTCGCGATCGCGCCGTTCGTGCTGCCGGTCTGGATGGTGACGCTTCTCGGGTACATCGGCCTGTACTCGATCGTCTGCCTCGGGCTGGTGCTGCTGACCGGCTGGGTCGGCATCACCTCCTTCGGCCAGGCCGCGTTCGTCGGGCTCGCCGCCTACGTGTCG
This sequence comes from Burkholderiales bacterium, assembly GCA_020248665.1. Taxonomy (GTDB): domain Bacteria; phylum Pseudomonadota; class Gammaproteobacteria; order Burkholderiales; family Burkholderiaceae_E; genus UBA4615. The sequence continues at coordinate 64,832 of JADCHE010000011.1, forward strand.
GCGCTGGTGGTGACCCGCGCCGGGCTGTCGCCCTGGCTCTCCCTGCCGCTGTGCCTGGTCGCCACCGGGCTGGCGGGCTGGCTGATCGGCTGGCTCACGGTGCGGCTGTCGGGCCATTACCTGGTGCTGGGCACGATGGCCTGGGGCCTCGGCCTGTACTACCTGTTCGGCAACCTGCAGGGGCTGGGCGGTTTCAACGGCATCGCCGGCGTGCCGAAGCTGCGCGCGGGCGCGCTGAGCGTGGCCGACCCCCGGATCTTCCACCTGCTGGTGTGGACGATCCTCGGGCTGCTGCTCGTCGCGGCCTACAGGCTCGCCGACAGCCGGGCGGGGCGCGCGATCCGCAGCCTGCGCGACCCGATCATGGTCGAGAGCTTCGGCGTGCGGTCGGCGCAGCTGAAGCTGCAGGTGTTCGTCGCTGCGGCGCTGCTCGCAGGCCTCGCCGGATGGCTGCACGCACACTACCTGGGCCACGTGAGCCCGAGCCCGTTCGGCATCAACGCGTCGGTCGACTATCTGTTCATGGCGGTGATCGGCGGCACCGCCACGCCGATCGGCGCCGTGCTCGGACCCGCGGTGGTCGAGACGCTGCGCACCGTGCTGCGCGATGCGATCCCGGCGCTGTCGGGCGTCGGCGGCAACTACGAGGCGATCCTGTTCGGCGGCCTGGTGATCGTGCTGCTGCAGCGGGCGAGCGGCGGCCTCGCACCGATGCTGGCGCGCTGGCTGCCCGCCGCGCCGACACCGCGCGCGCCCGATTCGGCCGAGCCGCTGCCGCGCCGTGCCCTGCCGCAGGCCGGCTCGACGCTGCTCGAGGTCCGTGCGGTCAGCCGCACCTTCGGCGGACTGGTCGCCGTCGACGCGGTCGACTTCGAGGTCCGGGCCGGCGAGATCCTCGCGCTGATCGGTCCCAACGGCGCCGGCAAGAGCACCCTCTTCAACCTGGTGACCGGAGTGCTCGAGCCCACCGGCGGCGAGGTCCTCGTGGCGGGCCGCCGCGTCGACGGGCTGCCGCCGCGTGCAATCGCGGCGCTGGGCGTGGCGCGCACGTTCCAGCACGTCCGGCTGCGCCCCACGATGACCTGCCTCGAGAACGTGGCGCTGGGCGCGTGGCTGCGCGGCCGTGCCGGCCTGCTCGCCGGGGCGATCGGCGCGGCCCGCGACGAGGAGGCCCGCTGCCTGCGCGAGGCGCAGTCGCAGCTCGATCGCGTGGGACTGGGCGCGCTCGCCGAGGCGCCCGCCGGCAGCCTCGCGCTCGGCCAGCAGCGCATTCTCGAGATCGCCCGCGCGCTTGCCGCCGATCCCGCGTTGCTGATGCTCGACGAGCCGGCCGCGGGGCTGCGACTGCAGGAGAAGCATGCGCTCGCCGCGCTGCTGCGCTCGCTGCGCGCGCAGGGCGTCACCGTGCTGGTCGTCGAGCACGACATGGACTTCGTGATGAACCTGGTCGACCGGATCGTGGTGCTGCAGTTCGGCCAGAAGATCGCCGAGGGTCCGCCGGATGCGATCCGCCGCGACGCCCGGGTCGTCGAGGCCTACCTCGGGGGGCTGGACGACTGATGGCGTCGCTGCTCGAAGTCACCGACCTGCATGTCGCCTACGGCAAGGTCGAGGCCGTCCGCGGCGTGTCGCTGCACGTGCCCGCCGGCGGCATCGTCGCGATCGTCGGCCCCAACGGCGCGGGCAAGTCGAGCCTGCTCAACGCGCTGGCCGGCGCGCTGCCGTGTTCGGGCGAGGTCCGCTACGACGGCCGTCCGCTCGCCGGCCGCAGCGTCGAGGACCGGGTCGCGGGCGGACTCTGCCTGGTGCCCGAGCGGCGCGAGTTGTTCCGCGAGATGACCGTCGCCGACAACCTCGAGCTCGGCGCGTTCCTGCGGCGAACGGATCCGCGCGCCACGCTCGAGCAGGTGCTCGGGATCTTCCCGCGGCTGCGCGAGCGGCTGCGCCAGCAGGCGGGCACGCTGTCGGGCGGCGAGCAGCAGATGCTCGCGCTCGGTCGTGCGTTGCTGTCGGGGCCGCGCCTGCTGATGCTCGACGAGCCCTCGCTCGGCCTCGCGCCGCTGATCGTGAAGGAGATCTTTCGCGTGGTGCGCTCGCTGCGCGATCGCGGGGTGTCGCTGCTCATCGTCGAGCAGAACGCGCGCGTCGCGCTGCAGGTGGCCGACCTGGCGTACGTGGTCGAGGGGGGCCGGATCGTGCTGTCCGGCACCGCTGCCGACCTCGCAGCCGACCCGCGCGTCGCGGCCGCCTACCTCGGCGCCGGCGCAGCCCCGAAACCGGAGACACCGTGACCGAGATCGCGATTCCCTACGGCGCCTACTGGTCGACGCCCTTCGTCCGCTGGCAGGGCTCGCTCGCGCACCTGCACAGCCTGCGCTTCGCTGCGCACGTCGCCCGGCGGGCGCTCGATCGCCGCGCGATCCCGGTCGACGCGTTCGACCACGGCGTGCTCGGCTTGACCGTGCCGCAGCGCGGCAGCTTCTACGGCCTGCCCTGGCTGATGGGCCTGGTCGGTGCACCCGGCGTCGCCGGCCCCACGATCTCGCAGGCGTGCGCGACCGGCGCGCGTGCGCTGCAGTCCGCCGCGGCCGAGATCCGCGAGGGCGCGGCGCGGGTGGCGCTGGTGGTCTGCGCCGATCGCACGTCGAACGGCCCGCACCTGTACTACCCCGCGCCCGACGGCCCGGGCGGCACCGGCGAGCACGAGAACTGGATCCTCGACAACTTCGAGCGCGACCCGTTCGCCGGCTTCGCGATGGTCGAGACCGCGGACCGCGTCGCAGCGAAACACGGGATCGACACCGCGCGCCAGCACGCGGTGGTGCTCGAGCGCTACGCGCAGTACGCGGACGCGCTCGCCGACGACGGTGCGTTCCTGCGCCGGTTCATGGACCTGCCGTTCGAGGTGCCCGATTCGCGGTTCGCGAAGGTCCGCGCCACCCTGACCGGCGACGAAGGCATCCATCCGACGACCGCCGAGCGCCTCGCGCGACTCGCGCCGGTGCGCGAGGGCGGCACGGTGACCTTCGGCGGGCAGACGCATCCGGCCGACGGCTCGGCGGGCATGGTGGTCACCACGCCGCAGCGGGCGGCGGAGCTGTCGCGCGAGCCCGGCATCTCGATCCGCGTGCTCGCGTTCGGGCAGTCGCGCGTCGCGGCCGGCCACATGCCGGAGGCGCCGGTGCCCGCCGCGCGGCGCGCGCTCGAGCGCGCCGGGCTCGAGCCCGCGCAGCTCGACGCGATCAAGACCCACAACCCCTTCGTCGTCAACGACATCGTGCTCGCCGATGCCTTCGGCATCCCGACCGATCGCATCAACCGATTCGGCTCGTCGCTGGTCTGGGGCCATCCGCAGGGTCCCACCGGCCTGCGGGCGATCATCGAGCTGATCGAGGAGCTGGCGATGCGCGGCGGCGGCCACGGCCTGTTCACCGGCTGCGCGGCGGGCGACACCGGCATGGCGGTGGTGATCCGCGTGGAGGACCGGCGATGAACGGCCTCGATGCGCTGCCCCTGCGCCACGAGACGGTCGTGCACGCGCTGGCCGACGCCGCCGCGAAGGCGCCGGACGCGACGGCGCTGGTCTGCGGCGACGAGACGCTCGACTACCGCGGTTATGCGGCCTGCGTCGCGGCCCTCGCCGCCGAGCTCGCGCCGCTCGGCGCGCGCGGCGAACGCGTCGCGCTGCTGATGGGCAACTCGCCGGACATCGCGATCGCGACCTTCGCGGTGCAGGCGGCCGGCTTCCAGGTCGTGCCGCTCAATCCCGCCTATACCGCGCACGAGCTCGACCCGATCCTCGCCAACGCCGCGCCGGTCGCGCTGATCCACGACGAGGGTTGCGCCGCCGCCGCCCTCGACGCGGCTCGCGCGCGGGGCGTGAAGCGCCTGCTGCCGGTGGGCCCCGCGACGCGCCTGACGCGCTGGCGCGACGGGCCGCTGCCCTCGGGCGGACTGCCGCTGCCGCGCGCCGACGAGCTGTCGACCCTGCAGTACACCGGGGGCACCACCGGCCGCTCCAAGGGCGTGGACCTGACCCACGCCGCGGTGTCGATCAACGTCAGCCAGCGCGAAGCGCTGCTGCCCACCGAACCCGAGGCCGAGCGCGTGCTCGCGGTCACGCCGCTGTTCCACGTGTACGCGGTCTCGATGGGGCTGTACCTCGCGGCCTATTGCCGCGGCACGCTGGTGATCCTGCCCCGCTACCGGCCGGAGCTGGTGCTCGAGGCGATCGAGCGCCATCGCATCACGCTGTTCTCGGGCAGCCCGACGCTGTTCACCGGCCTGATGGCCTACGAGCACTTCGCCCGCCACGACCTCGCGTCGCTGCGCCTGTGCTACTCCGGCTCGGCCGCGCTGCCCCAGGAGACGCTGCGGCGCTGGGAGCAGGCGACCGGCTGCGGCGTCGTCGAGGGCTACGGCCAGAGCGAGGCCGGGCCGGTGCTCACCTACAACCCGCGCGACGGCGTGCGCAAGATCGGCTCGGTCGGCGTGACGCTGCCGCTGACCGAGGTGCAGGTCGTGGACGTGGAGACCGGCACGCGCGTGCTCGGGCCCGGCCAGGTCGGCGAGATCCGCGCCCGCGGCCCGCAGATCATGCGCGGGTATCGCGCGCTGCCCGAGGAGACGGCCGCCGCGCTGCGCGCAGGCTGGCTGTACACCGGAGACATCGGGGAGCTGGACGCGGACGGCTACCTGTACATCCGCGACCGCAAGAAGGACATGGTGATCGTCGGTGGCTACAACGTCTATCCGCGCGAGGTCGAGGAGGCGCTGTACGCGCACCCCGCGGTGATCGAGGCCGCGGTCGTCGGCGTGCCGGACAGCTACCGTGGCGAGGCGCTGGTCGCCTTCGTGGTGTGCCGCGAGCCGGTGCCGTCGGGGGACGCGCTGCGCGAGCACCTCGCCGAGCGCCTGGTGCGCTACAAGATTCCCGGCACGATCCACCTCGTCGGCGCGCTGCCGAAGACAGTGGTGGGCAAGACCGACAAGACCCGGCTGCGCAGCCAGGCGCGCGACGCGGCCGGGGCGTGAGCCGGTGCGGTACCGCGCCGTCCGGCGTGCGCGCGCCGCCGGGGCGCATTCCCGACCCTCACCCGGAGCCCGGAGCGCACGATCCGGGATCGTCGACGTCGCCCGTGCCGCGACGGCCGCCACGCCGCGCTTCGTCTTGCGCGCCGGCGCCCGCGCGCGGAGACTGAGGTCCCGCCCTCCGAGCCCGCCCCGCCGATGGACGACATCCCCACCCTTCGACGCCTGCTGTCGACCTGCCGCACGATCGCGGTGGTCGGCCTGTCGGCCGACTGGTTCCGGCCGAGCTTCTTCGCCGCGAAGTACATGCTCGACCACGGCTACACCGTGATCCCGGTGAACCCGAAGTACCCGGAGATCCTCGGGCAGAAGGCCTACGCGTCGCTGCGCGACATCCCGGTGCCGGTCGACATGGTCGACGTGTTCCGGAAGACCGCCGACGTGACGCCGATCGCGCGCGAGGCCATCGCGATCGGCGCACGCTGCCTGTGGCAGCAGCTCGGTGTCGTCAACCTCGAGGCCGATGCGCTCGCGCGCGAGGCGGGCCTCGATTCGGTGATGGACCGTTGCGTGAAGATCGAGCACGGGCGGCTCTTCGGCGGGCTGGGCTGGGCGGGCGTCGACACCAAGGTGGTCTCGGCGAAGCGCCCGGCCTGGAACGGCGTGCTGCCCGCCGCGCGCTGAAGCGCGTCCGGCCGCGTCGCCGCAAAGCGAAGTCATCGCTTGCGAACGGTTTGCACGTGCCGCACGAGGCGTGTTAGCGTGCTCGACGAGCGGGGCGGTCGAGCCCCGCCGGGGCGACCGCGCCGCGGTGCCGTCCCACCCAATGAGGAGACCTTTCAGATGCGGCGATTCGTGCGCGCGGCCTGTGCCGCGGTCGTGCTCGCGCTGGCGGCCACCCCGGCCCTGGCGCAGGAGAAGCGGGTCCGTGCCCAGATGGGTTGGGCCTTCCCGAGCAACACCGGGCTGCTCGGACCGGCCCAGACGCGGCTGGTCGAGGCGATCCGCACGCTGTCGGGCGGCTCGATCGACGTGAAGGGCTTCGAGCCCGGCGCGCTCGTCCCCGCCAACCAGTACCTCGATGCGGTCGGCAACGGCTCGCTCGACATGGCGTTCACCGTCTCGGCGTTCTGGACCGGCAAGGACATCGCGTTCGCGCTGTACGGTGCGGTCCCGTTCGGCCCCGAGGGCGGCGAGTACATCGCGTGGCTCAAGCACGGCGGCGGCGAGGCGCTGATGAAGGAGCTGCACTCGAAGTACAACGTCGAGGTGATCCCCTGCGGCCTGATCTCGCCCGAGGCCTCGGGCTGGTTCCGCAAGGAGATCAAGTCGCTCGACGACCTGAAGGGCCTGAAGATGCGCTTCCTCGGGCTCGGCGCGAACGTGATGCAGAAGTTCGGCGTGTCGACGCAGCTCCTGCAGGCGGGCGAGATCTTCCAGGCGCTGCAGCTCGGCACGATCGACGCGACCGAGTTCTCGATGCCGGTGATGGACGCGACGCTCGGCTTCCACCAGGTCGCCAAGCACTACTACTTCCCGGGCTGGCACCAGCAGTCGACGCTCAACGAGCTGATCATCTCGAAGAAGAAATGGGCCGAGTTCAGCCCGCAGCAGCAGCAGGTCATCAAGACCGCCTGCGACGCGAACATGATGCAGATGTTCGCCGAAGGCGAGGCCGCGCAGTTCGCGGTGTTGCAGGACCTGCAGAAGAACAAGGGCGTGACGCTGCACCGCTGGTCGCCGCAGATCCTCGCCGCCTTCGAGAAGGCGTGGGAGGAGGTCGCGGCCGAGCAGTCGGCCAAGAGCCCGGACTTCAAGAAGGGCTACGAGTCGTACACCGCGTTCCGCAAGAACTACAAGCTCTGGAAGGACCTCGGCTACCTGAGGTGAGCCTTTCCGGGGAGGGCTGACGCTGCTCCGGCGGCGGACGCGGCCGAGCGCCGCGCCGCCGGACGGTCTTCCCCGAGTCCGCGCTCGGTCCCCCAGGTGCGTCCATCATGACCTCGCTGCTCAAGTTCGCGGACCTCGTCGAGGGGTTCCTGCGCCGCATCGCCGACGCCGGCGCGTGGGCGTTCATCGCCTGCATCATCGTGATCACCTTCGACGTGATCACCCGCAAGGCCGGGTTCCAGCTGCCCGGCATGGGCTCGACCCGGCTGCAGGAGCTCGAATGGCACCTGCACGGCGTGCTGTTCTGCACCTGGCTCGGCTACGCGTACATCCGCAACGCGCACGTGCGCATCGACGTCTTCACCGGCGGACTGTCGCCGCGCAAGAAGCTGTGGCTCGAGCTGACCTGCTGCATCGTCTTCGCGTTGCCCTACCTCTGGGTCGCGATCCCCTACGCATTCGACTTCTTCATGGTCTCGTACCGGCAGAACGAATCGTCCGACGCGCCGACCGGGCTGCCGTACCGCTGGGTCGCGAAGTTCTTCCTCTTCGTCGCGTTCGCGACCGTCGCGGCCGCGGTCGCGGCGGTGGTCGCACGCTGCGTCGTCGCGCTGTACGGAACCCCCGAGCAGCAGTCGCGCGCCTACGTGCCGTTCGCACGCCAGTCCTGAGGGAAGCGCGATGATCGACTGGCTGATCGATCACCTGGCGGTGATCATGTTCCTGGCCCTGGTGTTCATCATGTTCCTGGGCTATCCGGTCGCGTTCCTGCTGGGCGCGATCGGCATCGGCTTCGGGTTCCTGGGCATCCTGTTCGACGTCTACAGCATGACCCAGTTCGCCAACCTGCTGCCGCGCATCTACGGCACGGCGATGCAGAACCAGGTGCTGGTGGCGATCCCGATGTTCGTGTTCATGGGCACGATGCTCGAGAAGAGCGGCGTCGCCGAGGACCTGCTCAAGATCCTGCAGCTGATGCTGCGGCGCGTGCCCGGGGGCCTGGCGATCGCCGTCACGCTGCTGGGGACGATCATGGCCGCCACCACCGGCATCGTCGGCGCCTCGGTGATCATGCTGACGCTGATCGCGCTCCCGGTGATGCTGCAGACCGGCTACGACAAGTCGCTGTCGGTCGGGACGATCGCATCGGCGGGCACGCTGGGCATCCTGATCCCGCCGAGCATCATGCTGGTCATCATGGGCGACCTGATGGGCATCCCGGTCGGCACGCTGTTCACCGGCGCGATCCTGCCCGGCCTGCTGCTGTCGGGGCTGTACGTGGTCTACATCGCGGTCGCCTGCTTCCTGAAGCCCTCGCTCGCGCCGCGGCAGGTCGGCGCGCTCGGCGCCGACGACGAGCGCCTGACCGCCGGCATGGTGATCAAGGGCTTCCTGCCCCCGGCGCTGCTGATCATGCTGGTGCTCGGCTCGATCTTCGCCGGCTGGGCGACGCCGACCGAGGCGTCGGGCGTCGGCGCGCTCGGCGCGATCCTGCTCGCGATCGCCAACCGGCGCTTCTCGATGAAGGCGCTCAAGGAGGTGATGACCTCGTCGGCGCTCACCAACGCCATGGTGTTCTTCATCGTCTTCGGCGCGACGCTGTTCTCGTACGTGTTCCGTGCGCTCGGCGGGGACGACGTGGTGTCCGAGCTGCTGAAGGCGATGGGGCTGGACACCGGCTGGGAGGTGATGGTCTTCGTCCAGCTGCTCGTGTTCTTCATGGGCTTCTTCTTCGACTGGATCGAGATCTGCCTGATCGTGCTGCCGATCTTCACGCCGATCATCGCCAAGCTCGACTTCGGCACCGCGCTGCAGGGCAAGGAGATGATCCTCGCGTGGTTCGCGATCACGCTGTCGGTCAACATGCAGACCGCGTTCCTCACGCCGCCGTTCGGCTTCGCGCTCTTCTACATGAAAGGCACGGTGCCGCCGTCCGTCACGATGATCGACATCTACAAGGGCATCACGCCGTTCGTGATCGTGCAGCTCGTCGCGCTGGCGTCGTGCCTGATCTGGCCCGAGGTGGTGCTCTACCTGCCGCGCGAGTTCGGCTTCCTCGACTAGACTCCGGGAGGACGTCACCGTCCTCCCGGAGCCCCTGCCATGCCCGACCGCGCCTTCGGCATCGAGACCCTGTGCCTGCACGCCGGGCAGATCCCCGACGCCGAGACCGGCTCGCGGGCGGTCCCGATCCACCAGACCGCCGCCTACGTGTTCGACTCGGCCGAGCACGCCGCGTCGCTCTTCGACCTGCAGACCTTCGGCCACGTCTACAGCCGGCTCGGCAACCCCACGGTGTCGGTGCTCGAGCAGCGGATCGCGGCGCTCGAGGGCGGGCGCGCCTGCCTCGCGACCGCGAGCGGCATGGCGGCCGAGATGGTCGCGATGCTGACGCTGTGCAGGCAGGGCGACCACATCGTCGCGGCCAACACGCTGTACGGTGGCACGGTGTCGCAGTTCGGCGTGACCTTCGCGCGATTCGGGATCGGCTGCACCTTCGTCGAGCCCGACGACCCGGCCAACTTCCGCGCGGCGCTGCGGCCCGAGACCAAGGCGGTGTTCGTCGAGACGATCGCGAATCCGCGCCTGAACGTGATCGACCTCGCGGCGGTCGCCGAGATCGCGCACGCGCACGGCGTGCCGCTGGTCGTCGATAACACGCTCGCCTCGCCGTACCTGTGCCGCCCGATCGAGCACGGCGCCGACCTGGTCGTGCACTCGGTGACCAAGTACCTTGGCGGCCACGGCACGACGCTCGGCGGCGCGATCGTCGAGAGCGGCCGCTTCCCGTGGGACAACGGCAAGTTCCCGGAGATGGTCGAGCCGAGCCGCGGCTACCACGGCGTGCGCTTCTACGAGACCTTCGGCGACTTCGGCTTCACGATGCGCGCGCGCATGGAGACTGCGCGCACGCTCGGGCCCGCGCTCGCGCCGCTGTCCGCGTTCCTGCTGCTGCAGGGCATCGAGACGCTGCCGGTGCGGATGGACCGACACGTCGAGAACGCGACGAAGGTCGCCGCGTTCCTGTCGGGGCATCCGCGCGTCGCCTGGGTCGACTACCCGGGCCTCGCGTCGAGCCCCTACCACGCGCTCGCGAAGCGCTACCTGCCGAAGGGCGCCGGCGGCATCCTGTCGTTCGGCGTGAAGCCGGGCGCCTCCGGCGACGCGAAGCGCGCGGGCGAGCGTTTCATCGACGCGTGCACCTTCCTGTCGCACCTCGCGAACGTCGGCGACGCCAAGACGCTGGTGATCCATCCCGGCTCGACCACGCACCGGCAACTGTCGGAGGCCGAGCAGCGCGCGGCGGGTGTGTCGCCGGACATGGTCAGGCTGTCGGTGGGGCTGGAGTCGCTCGACGACATCCTCTGGGACCTCGACCGGGCGCTCGCCGCGTCGGCGTGACGCCGACGCCGGACCCGGTGCAGGGGCCGACGTCGCGACGCGCCGGACGCGGACGGCGTGCATGGCCGGCACTCGAAGAGGCGCGAATCGGCGGGGCACATCTGTAACAGCGGCAACGCCGGGTAAGGCTGATGGCGCCGACCCCCGGGCCGGCGCGACGATCCGGGCTCCAGAGACTCCTCCTTCCGGAGCACCCATGAAGACCCCGATCCGCAGCACCCTCGTCGCCGTCGCCGCGGCGGCAGCCGGCCTCGCCGTCGCGCCCGCGTTCTCCCAGTCGACTCCCGGCGCGACAGCGCCCGCGACCCAGGCCGCGCCGCAGCCCGGCCCCGGCATGCAGCCCGGCCCCGGCATGCAGCCCGGCACGGGCATGCACGGCGGCCCCGGCATGCACGGCGGCCACCACGGCAAGCACGGCGCCCAGCGCGGCGAGGACCGCGGCGAGCGGATGATGATGCGCGCCGACGCGAACGGCGACGGCAAGCTCGCTCGCGACGAGCTGCAGGCCGCGCACAAGTCGATGGCCGACCGCGCGATGCAGGCCTTCGACGCTGCAGACGCCGACAAGGACGGCGCGCTGACCGTGGACGAGCGCCGCGCGTTCCGCGACGCGATGCGCGCGCACATGGGCGGCCAGCCGGCCGCTCACCGTCACGGTGGCGCGCCGCGCGCCCCTGGCGCGCCTGCGCCGACCCGTCCCGGCGCGCCGGCGAGCCCCGGCGCCTGACCGCCGGCGCCCGTCAGGGCGCCGGCGGTCGATCCGGCCCCGTGCGTGCCGCCCCGTGCCGGCGACGACGCCCCTCTGCGCGCGCGCCGACCGGCTGCTGTTCGCGGTGTTCGCGACCTGCGGGGCCGCGGCCGTCGCACTGTCGCTGCACTTCGGCGGCACCGTGCTCGCGCTCGCGGTCGCGATCCCGCTCGTCGCGGTCGCAGCCAGCCTCGTCGCCGCGCAGCCGGGCCGCCCGGTCACTCGGCTGTACGTGGCGATCGCGGTCCACCATGCCGCCTGCAACGCGATGCAGCGGCTCGGCCGGGGCGTGATCTGCTTGACCGAGGCGAGTGGGTTGATGGTCGCGCTGCACGCGTCGTACGTCGTCGTGCAGTCGGGCCTGCAGATCGTCCGGGCACGGCGGCTCGAGCGCGACTCGCGACTCGGCGCCGAGCTGGAGCGGATCACCGGGGCGAGGCCGGCGCGACGATGGGTCGGATCGTCGAGTCGGTCCGCGAGACCGGCACGCTGATATGGTCGCGCAGTTCGAGTGCGCGCGCCGCTGAGCGCGGGCCGCCCGCTCAGCGGCGGCCGAGCATCGCCGCCGCGGGCTCGGCGGGAGCACAGGGCTTCGGCAGGAGATCGAAGCCGCCCGACGCGGCCGCGCGGTGGACCTGCTCGACGTGGCCGGTCATCAGCACGATGCGCGGGCCCGGACGCCTGCGCCGCAGGTGCACTGCGAGCTCCCCGCCGCCGAACTCGCCGGGCATCGCGATATCGGCGAGCACCGCGTCCGGCACCACCGTGCCGCCCTCGATCGACTCGAGGGCGGTCTGCGCAGCGGGCGCGTGCGCGACGCGCCAGCCGAAGTGCCGCAGCAGCGCGCCGGTCGCGGCGGCGACCTCGTCGTTGTCCTCGACCCGCAGCACGAAGCCGGGCGCGTCGGGGGCGACGAGGGGCGACGGCACGCCCGCAGCGGCACCGCATGACGGCCCGCTTCTACAGCGCGAGCCGCGCCGCGCGGTCGCGCCGGTCGCTCAGCGGCCGCGCGGGCGCAGCTTGGCCGAGAGCGCGCGCATCGGCTCGTCGTCGGCCGGCAGCCCGTCGACGGACGCGGCGAAGCGCGGCACGCCGCCGCGCAGCCGGTACGCGTCGGCCGACTGGTAACCCCCGGTGCCGACCGAGCGCAACACCACCACGAGCTCCGGCGTGCCGTCGCGATCGAGGTCCGCGAATCGGATCGATTCCACCGTGCCGTCGCGCGGGCGGATCGCGCCGGCGACGAAGCGGTCGCGCGCGCCCCCCTCGCGGGCCAGCAAGTAGACGCGCAGCGTGTAGCTGCCGATGCTGCGCGGCTCGCCTTCGCCCTCGGCGGCGACCGCCGTCCATGGCGTGCCGGGGATCGCGGCCTCGACCTCGAGGGCGCGCGGGCCCTCGGCCGCGCGGGCGGGTCGGGTCGCGACGAAGGAGGCGGCGCCGATCGCGGCGGCGATCGCGCCGACCAGCGCGGGACCGAGCACTGACCCGGCCGGTGACCCGAGCCCGGGCCGGGCGGCGGGGAGCGGGTGCGCGGATGCGCACGGTGGCGAGAGCAGGGGGCGCGTCGGGGTCATCGCGGCGGCATTATCGCCGAGTCGCGCTTCCATGCCCACGCGAGCGTCGGGTACGCTGGCGCCCCCGCCCGCCCTTCGAGTGTCCGCGATGAAGCCCGCCCCGACCGACCGCCGCCGATTCCTGTCGCTCGCCGCCGGCGCCGCTGCCGCGGCCGCGGTGCCGGCCGCCGCGCAGACCTGGTCGCCCGGCCGCCCGGTGTCGATCGTCGTGCCGTACCCGGCCGGGGGTCCGACCGACATCCTCGCGCGCACCGTCGGTGCCGAGCTCGCGAAGACCCTCGGCCAGCCGGTGGTCGTCGAGAACGTGCCCGGCGGCGCGGGCTCGATCGGCACGCGCCGCGTCGCGCAGGCCGCAGCCGACGGCCACGTGCTGGTGTTCGGCACGAACCAGACGCACGCGACCAACGTGTCGCTGCTGCCGCAGGGCGGCGGCTACGATCCGCTGAAGGACTTCGCGCCGGTCGCGGGGCTGGCCGACCTGCAGCACCTGGTCGTCGTCGCGCCCGAAGTGCCGGCGAGGACCGCGCAGGAGCTGGTCGCGCTCGCAAGGCGCGATCCCGGCAAGCTGACCGCCGGTTCGACCGGCCCGGGCTCGGCCTCGCACCTCGCGCTCGAGCTCTTCAGGGTCCGCACCGGCACCGATCTCGCGCACGTGCCGTACAAGGGCTCGGCGCCGCTGCTCGCGGACCTGCTCGGCGGCCACGTGAACCTCAGCTTCGCGACGACGCCGACGGTGCTGCCGCAGGTGCAGTCGGGCAAGCTGCGCGCGATCGCGGTCGCTTCGCCGAACCGCTCGCCGTACCTGCCCGAGCTGCCGACGCTCGCGCAGGCGGGGGTCGCCGGCGTCGAGGCCGACGCGTGGCTCGCGCTGTTCGCACCGGCCGGCGTGCCGGCCCCGGCGCTCGCGCGGCTGCGGGAGGCGACGATGGAGGCGATGCGCCAGCCCGCAGTGCGCGAGACGCTGACGAGGAACGGCATGACGCCGAACGCGCGCGACGGAGCGGCCTTCGCGGCCTTCGTGCGCGAGGACGTGTCGCGCTGGGCCGAGGTCGTGCGCGTCGCGAACGTGAAGGCCGAATGAGCCGCGGACGCGGGCGCGGTGCGGCTCGGTCGCCCGCCGCCGGCGCGATCCTCTCGATCGTGCCCGGCACGGGGCCGACGCTGTCGTTCGGGCAGGACGGCCAGGCGTCGAGGTCGGCGGGCTGCAACCGATTCACCGGCACCTGGCGTGCCCAGGGCATCGGGGCGAGGGTGCGGCCGGAATCCACGACGCGGATGGCCTGGGGCGAGGGGTCGATGACGCGGGAGCGCGGTTACCCGCAGGCGCTGCAGGCGGTCGCGTGGTTCCTCCTCGACGCGGACCGGCTCGAGCTCCGGCGCGCCCCGGGGGCCCTGGCCGTGGCGCTGCAGCGCGAGCCGGACTGACGCGCGGCCTGCCGGACGCCGACCCGACCGCCGCGCGGGGCGCGCCGCGGGCGCGCTACCTCCCGCCGACCGGCCGAGTCGGCGACAGCGCCGCGTACAGCGCGAGTCGGCGCTCGAGCATCGCGAACGCGTCGCGGCAGTCGGCCGACTCCGCACAGCCCGAGGCCTTGCGCAGCGGGTCGAGGCGCCAGACCGCGCGGCCCGCCTTGATCGTCTCCATCACCTTCAGGTCGACGAGCGACTCGCGCGGCACCGTCAGCGGGTTGTCCGACAGGATCGCGAAGTCGGCGAGCTTGCCGACCTCGATCGAGCCCTTCGTCTTCTCCTCGAAGTGCTGCCAGGCGGGCCACAGCGTCAGTGCCTTGATCGCGACGATCGGCTCGACGCGGTGCTCCGGGCCGAGCACCTGGCCGCTGCGGGTCGTGCGGTTCACCGTCGCCGACAGCACACGCATCGTGTCGGGCAGCACGACCGGCGCGTCGTGGTGCGACGAGAACATCATGCCCCGCTGCACCAGCCAGCCGGTCGGCGAGATGTTCGCCGCGCGCTCCGGCCCGAACACCGAATCGCGGTGCCAGTCGCCCCAGTAGAAGGTGTGCATCGGGAACATCGACGGGAAGATGCCGAGCGCCTTGACCCGGTCGACCTGCGAGGCCTGCAGCAGGTGGCCGTGGATCATCACCGGGCGCCGGTCCTTGCGCGGCACCTTCGCCGACGCCGCCTCGACCGCCTTCAGCATCTGCTCGATCGCCGCGTCGCCGCTGACGTGCATCATGATCTGCCAGTCGTTGCGGAACGCGCGGGTCACGTAGTCCGCGACCTGGGCGTCGTCCTTGAACGTGGGGTAGCCGGCGTAGGTCGCCGGCTGGCCCGGCGGCGGCTTGAAGAACGGCTGCGACAGCCACGCGGTCTTGCCCTGCGGCGAGCCGTCGAGGTTCAGCTTCACGCCGCCGATCCGGAAACCGTTCACGTAGGTCCTGCGGTGCAGCGGGCCCTTCAGCGCCGGGTCGTCGGCGCTCATCTGCAGGTCGGGATAGGCGACCACGTCGAGCTTCAGCGCGCCCTGGGCGGCCGCGCGCGGCAGCAGCTTCAGGCTCCCGGGCGATGTCCGGCCGTCCTGCGCGGTGGTATGGCCGAAGCGCAGGTACAGCTCCTGGCCGGCCTTCAGCATCGCGATCTGCTGCGCCTCGCCGAGGGCCGGCATCAGCTTCATCAGCGCCGCGATGTGCGCGGTCTCCTCGAGCGTGCCGTCCGGCTCGCGCGAGCCCGCCTTGCGCCGGATCGCGCCACCCGGCGGGTCGGGCGTGTCGGCGGTGATGCCCGCCTTGCGCAGCGCCGCGCTGTTGTAGGCGCCGAGATGGCCGGACTGGTGGACCACGATCACCGGCAGGTTCCGCGACACCTCGTCGAGCTCCTCTCGGGTCGGCGGGCGGCCCTCCTTCAGCTGCGAGTCGTCGTAGCCGAAGCCCATCACCAGTCCGTACTCGCGGTGCCACGGGCTCACGGCCATCCAGTCGCGCAGCGTCTGCTGCAGCGCGGCCACCGAGTCGTTGCGGCCGTCGGGCGGCGGCAGCGCGTTCGCGACCAGCGCCTGGATGCCGACGCCGGTGATGTGCCCGTGCCCGTCGACGAAGCCGGGCAGCAGCGTGCGGCCCTTCAGGTCATGGCGGACGGTCTTCGGGCCGGCGAAGCGCCGCTCGACGTCGGCGAGCGCGCCGACACCGACGATCTTCCCGCCTCGGACCGCGACCGCCTCGGCCGACGGTCGTGCATCGTCGACGGTGACGATCGGGCCGCCGCTCCAGATCGCGTCGGCGGGCTGGGCGAGGGCGGCAAGAGGCCCCAGCGCGAGGGCGGCGGGCAGCGCGTGGCGGGCGAGGGCGCGGAGCACGGTCATCTGGCGAAGCTCCCGGCGGCGATGCCGCAAGCGTGGCCGAAGCGGTTCGCCTCGGGCACGCCTGGACGATCGACGACTGCCCCCCGCGTGCCAGACCCGATGCGGCCGGTCCGGGGCCCGTGCGCCCGATGCGGCACCGGGTCGATGACGGCGCGGCGGGCCGCCGGCGGCTCAGGCTTGCGCCTTCACCACCCCGCGCCGGATCTGGTCGAGCTCGATCGACTCGAACAGCGCCTTGAAGTTGCCCTCGCCGAAGCCCTCGTCGCCCTTGCGCTGGATGATCTCGAAGAAGATCGGGCCGATGACCGTCTTGGTGAAGATCTGCAGCAGCAGCCCGCCGGTCGGGCCGCCGTCGAGCAGGATCCGGTTCTTCGCCATCCGCGCGACGTCCTGGCCGTGGCCGGGCAGGCGCGTGTCGATCAGCTCGTAGTAGGTGTCGGGCGTGTCGAGGAAGACGACGCCCGTGCGGCGCAGCGCCTCGACGGTCGCGAAGATGTCGTCGGTGCCGAGCGCGATGTGCTGGATGCCCTCGCCGTGGTACTGCTCGAGGTACTCCTGGATCTGGCCGCCGCCGGTGCCGGTGCCTTCCTCGTTGATCGGGATCCGGATCTTCCCGCAGGGCGAGGTCATCGCCTTGGACTTCACGCCGGTGACCTTGCCCTCGATGTCGAAGTAGCGGATCTCGCGGAACTCGAACAGCCGCTCGTAGAACGACGACCACTCGGCCATCCGGCCGCGGTGCACGTTGTGCGTCAGGTGGTCGACGTAGGTCAGGCCCGCGCCCGGGTGCTCGATGCCGGCATCGCCGATCGGCTCGAAGTCGACGTCGTAGATCGAGATGTCGCCGACGCCGCCGCTGCGCCCGTTCTTGCCTCGCCAGCGATCGACCAGGTAGATCAGCGAGTCGCCGATGCCCTTGATCGCGGGGATGTTCAGCTCCATCGGCCCCGAGCGCGAGTCGAAGCCCCAGGCGCCGAGGTCGAGTGCGCGCCGGTAGGCCGCCGCGGCGTCCTTCACTCGGAACGCGATCGCGCAGATCGACGGGCCGTGCAGCCGCGCGAAGCGCTGCGCGAACGAGTCGGGCTCGGCGTTCAGGATGAAGTTGACGCCGCCCTGGCGGTACAGCGTCACGCGCTTGTGGCGGTGCCTCGCGACGGCCTCGAAGCCCATCTGCTCGAAGAGCGCGCCCATCGCGGCGGGATCGGGCGCGGCATACTCGATGAACTCGAAGCCGTCGGTGCCCATCGGGTTCGGCCAGGTGGAGGTCGTGTCGGTCATCGCGGTCTCCTGAGTGCGCACGCCGGGCGGCGCGTCGTGCGGACGATCCTGACGATTCTAGGCATCCGGCGCGCCAGCCGATTGCGTATCGATGGCGTCGTGACGCGGTTTCTCGCAAGATCCTGCCATCGAAGTCCGACATGGAGGCGGATCATGCCCCGACGCCCCGCTGCTCCCGCCACGGTCGATCTCGACCGCACCGACCTGCGCATCCTCGCCGAGCTGCAGCGCGACGGCCGTCTCACCAACCAGGAGCTCGCCGAGCGGGTCTCGCTGTCGCCGTCGCCGTGCCTGCGCCGGGTGCGCCGGCTCGAGGAGGCGGGCGTGATCCGCGGCTACGTCGCGCTCGTCGAGCCACGCGCGGTCGGCCTCGGCGTCGTCGCCTACGCGAGCGTGAAGCTCGACAAGCGCGCGCCGGCGAAGGGCGGGCGCATTCCCTACGACGAGTTCCGCGAGGCGGTGCGCGACTGGCCGGAGGTGGCCGCGTGCCACGCGACCACCGGCGACATGGACTACCTGCTGCGCGTGCACGTCGGCACGCTCGACGACTTCTCGCGCTTCGTGCAGCAGCGTCTGCTGCGCCAGCCGGCGGTGCTCGACGTGCGGACGAGCTTCGCGCTCGACGTGATCAAGGACACGACGGCGCTGCCGCTGGGATAGTGCCGGCTCTCGCCGGATTCACGCTCGGGACGCGGGAGGGTGCCGCAGGCGTGCGGCACCCGCCGATGGGGCGGCGGGCAGTGCCCGCCGAAACCCCCGTCAGCCCTGCAGCGACTTCCACATCTCGATGTCGCGCTCGGCCGTCCAGATGCGCGGGTGCTCGATGCCGCTCGCCTCGTCGTAGGCGCGCGAGACGTCGAAGGGCAGGCAGTGCTCGTAGATGAACACGCTGCCGAACACCGGGTCCATCACCTCGCGCACGTCCTTGAACACCGCCTTCAGGTCCTTGCCGGCGGCCACGCCGCGGCGTGCGGTCTGGTACAGGTCGGTGACCCAGCGGCGCGTGTACTCGATCGCCTTCTCGCAGTCCTCGGGCGTCGTCATCGCCGGGCCGCGGCCGGGCACCAGCTTCCTCGGCTCGAGCGCGCGCAGCGCCTCGAGCGTCGCCGGCCATGCCTCGAGGTGAGCGTCGCCGGTGTAGACGCCCGCGTTGTACTCGACCAGATCGCCCGAGAAGATCACGTCCTGCGAGGGCACCCAGGCGATGGTGTCGCCCCTGGTGTGCCCGGGGCCGATGTGCTTGAGGCGCACCTCGAGCTTGCCGAGGAACAGCGTCAGGTCGCGCTCGAACACCATCGTCGGCCAGGTCAGGCCGGGCACCGTCTCCACGCCCGCGAAGAGCCGCGGGAAGCGCTCGATCTCGCTCTTCATGTCCTGCGCGCCGCGCTCGACGATCAGCTCGTAGGTGCCGCGCGAGGCGATCACCTCGGTCGCGCCTTCGGCGAAGTAGGCCGACGCGCCGAGCACGCGCACCGCGTGGTAGTGCGACAGCACCACGTACTTGATCGGCTTGTCGGTGACCGAGCGGATGCGGGCGATCAGGTCCTGCGCCATCGCCGGCGTCGCGGTGGTGTCGATCACCATGCACGCGTCGTCGCCGACGATCACGCCGGAGTTGGGGTCGCCCTCGGCAGTATAGGCCCAGCAGTTCTCGGACAGCTGCGTGAAGGTGACCTGCTTGGCGGCGAGGTCGCCCTTCGAGGCGAATTGTGCGGACATGGCGTGTCTCCCGATGGAATCGATCGATTCTATACGGTGCGTCCGGGATGCAGAGGACCCGTGCGCGCGCACCGCAGGCCGCGGGCGCATGCGGTCGCGGCCCCGGCGCGACCCTGCGCCCGGGCCAAGCGCGCGCCGACCTCAGGCGCAGGGCGCGTCGACCTCGGGCGAGGGCTCGCACACCCCGCGCTCCCACAGGTCGATCACCAGCTCCGCATACCGCTCGTAGCTCATCGGCCCGTCCGGGCGCAGCCACGCGAAGGTGAAGTTGATCATGCCGAACAGCGCCATCGTGGCCGGCGTGCGCTCGCCCGGCGCGAAGCGGCCAGGCGCCAGGCGCTCGAGCGTGTCGGCGACCGCGGCGACGACCGCGCGCTGCTTCGCGAGGATCGGCTCGCGGAGCTCGGGCGACAGGAACTTCACGTCGTTGAGCAGCGCGACGTGCCGCTCGCGCGAGTCGCGGTACTCGACCAGCAGCGCGCGGATCAGCGCGGCCAGCTCGTCGCGCGGCGCGAGCCCCTGCGCGCGCACCTCCTCGACGACCCGCAGCAGCCGGCGCACGTACCGCTCGAGCGACTCCGCGAGCAGCGACTCCTTGCTCGGGAAGTAGTGGTACAGCCGCGCCTTCGAGGTGCCGCAGGCCTGCGCGAGCTGCGACATCGACGCGCTCGGGTAGCCCAGCTCGGCGAACGCCGAGGTCGCGAGCGCGAGGATGCGGTCGCGCTGGTCGTCGTAGTCGGACGCCTTGGGCCGCGCCACGGCTCAGCGCTCGTCGTAGCTGACCACGACGCGCTCGCTCACCGGGTGCGCCTGGCAGGTCAGCACGAAGCCGTCGGCGATCTCCTTCGGCTCGAGCGTGTAGTTCTTGTCCATCCGCACCTCGCCCTCGAGCACCTTCGCGCGGCAGGTGCAGCACACGCCGCCCTTGCACGCGTAGGGCAGCGCGGCCCCGGCCGCGAGCCCCGCGTCGAGGATCGCCTGGCCCTCGAAGGGCACGCGCAGGTGGCGCTCCTTGCCGTCGATCACGATCACCACCTTCGCCGCGGGCGCGTCGACCGCGACCGGCTTCGGGGCGCCCGACGGCGCCGGCGTGCCGAAGCGCTCGACGTGGATCCGGTCCTGCGGCACGCCCGCCGCGCGCAGCGCCGCCTCCGCCGCGTCCATCATCGGCGCGGGGCCGCAGACGAAGGCCTCGTCGATCGCCTCGCCGGCGAGCACGGTGCGCATCAGCTCGCCGCAGCGCGCCTCGTCGAGCAGCCCCGACAGCAGGTCGACCTCCTGCGGCTCGTCGGACAGCACGTGCACCAGGCGCAGCCGGTCCATGCAGGTGTTCTTCAGCTCCTCGAGCCGCTCGAGGAACATGATCGAGGCGACCGTGCGGTTGCCGTAGACCAGCGTGAACGCGCTGCCCGGCTCGGTCGACAGGATGGTCTCGATCAGCGACAGCATCGGCGTGATGCCCGAGCCGCCGGCGAAGCCGACGTAGCGGCGCGCGCGTGCCGGGTCCAGGTCGGTGGTGAAGCGTCCGTCGGGCGTCATCACGTCGATCGCGCGGCCGGGCCTGAGCGACTCGTTCGCCCAGTTCGAGAAGCGCCCGCCCGCGACGCGCTTGATCGCGACGCGCAGCTCGCCGCGGCGCTCGTAGTCGGGCACGCCGACGCAGACCGAGTACGAGCGGCGCACGTCCTCGCCGTCGAGCGTCTCGCGAAGCGTCAGGAACTGGCCTTGCCGGAAGCGGTACGCGTCGCGCAGCTCGGGTGGCACGTCGAACGCGACCGAGATCGCGTCGGCGGTCTCGGGGCGCACGTCGCGGATGGTGAGGCGGTGGAACTGCGGCACGGCCATGGCACGCTCGCTGTCAGTAGGGCTTGAAGTAGTCGAAGGGCTCGCGGCAGGCGACGCAGCGGTAGAGCGCCTTGCACGGCGTCGAGCCGTGCTGCGACAGGCGTTCCACGTCGGCCGAGCCGCAGCGCGGGCACTCGATGATCTCGGCGTCGGTGTCGCCGCTGGCCGTCGCGGCGACAGCCGCGGCGACGGCCGTGCCGGACGTCGGGTCGGAGGGCGCGCGGCGGTGCGCGTCGACGGCGGAGAAGGGCGTTTCCGCGGAAACGCCGGCGAGCGCCGGGTCGGGTCGCGACGCCGACGCGCCGCGCGCGCTCGCGCCGGCCGTCTCGCCCGCTCGCGGCACGAGTCGCACGAACGAGACGCCGGCCGACGCGGCCGCGCCGGGTGGCGCGATGCCGTACGCGCGCAGCTTGCGGCGGCCGTCGGCGCTGATCCAGTCGGTGCTCCACGGCGGCGCGAGCACCATCCGCACCTCGGCGTCCGCGAAGCCGCCGTCGGCGAGCGCGCGGCGAACGTCGTCGGCGATCACGCGCGTCGCGGGGCAGCCGGTGTAGGTCGGCGTGAGCTCGACGACCACGCGGCCGCCCTCGTCGCGCACGTCGCGCAGGATGCCGAGGTCGTCGAGCGTGACCACCGGGATCTCGGGGTCGGGCACCGAGGCCGCGCACGCGCGGGCGCGCGCCAGGCGTTCGTCGGCGACCGCGCTCATCGCGTCGGGCTCACCAGCTCGCACCGGGATGCTGGCGTGCGAGGGTCTGCATCTCGGCGAGCAGGAACCCCATGTGCTCGCTGTGCACGCCGAGCTTGCCGGTGGAGACGAACGGCACGTCGGCCGGCCGCGCGAGCGTCGCCTTCGCGAGCACCGCGTCGACGGTCGCGTCCCAGGCGGGCTTCAGCTCGGCGAGCGTCGGGCCGATGCCCGCCTTCGCCGCCTCGCGCTCGACCGCGTCGGTCACCCACCACTCGTTGGTGTACGGCCAGAGCCGATCGAGCGCGGCCTGCGCTCGGCGCTTCGACTCGTCGGTGCCGTCGCCGAAGCGCACCGTCCAGTCGGCCGCGTGGCGCAGGTGCGAGCGCGCCTCCTTGACCGACTTCGCGGCGATCTGCGCGAGCTCGGTGTCGGCGGACGTCGACAGCGCCTCGTAGCGCGGCACCGCGAGCGCCGAGGCGAGCAGGTTGCGCACGATCGTCGTCGCGTAGTCGTCGTGCGCCGAATCGCCGTTCGGCAGCTCGACCAGCGTGCAGTTGCGGAATTCACGCTCGTCGCGGAAGTAGGCGAGCGCGTCCTCGTCGCGGCCGCGGCCCTCGAGACGGCCGGCGTGCGAGAGCAGCAGCCGGGCCTGGCCGATCAGGTCGAGGGAGACGTTGGTCAGCGCGATGTCCTCTTCCAGCAGGGGGCCGTGGCCGCACCACTCGGCGAGGCGCTGGCCGAGGACGAGGGCGTCGTCGGCGAGGCGGAGGAGGTAGTCGATGTGGAACGAAGGGGCGCTCATGGGCGGTCCTGGGCAATTCTTGCCGGCTCTCGCCGGATACACGTTCTCGCACTACCAGCCCGGCCCATCGGGGCCGGTCGTTCGCCAGGCGGCTCGCGGTGCGAGCCGAAACCCCTGGCTCACCGCCGCAAGCATGCGGCGCCCGGTCGGCAGGCGGCGAGCAGTGCTCGCCGAAACCCCTGCCTTCCCCTCACATATGCTTCACTTCGTCCGGCAGCTCGTAGAACGTCGGATGCCGGTAGATCTTGTCCGCCATCGGGTCGAAGTCGATCGACTTGTCCTGCGGCGCCGACGCGGTGATCGCGGCCGAGGGCACGACCCAGATGCTCACGCCCTCCATCCGGCGCGTGTAGACGTCGCGCGCCATGCGCAGCGCCATCTGCGCGTCGGCGGCGTGCAGGCTGCCGCAGTGCTTGTGGTCCAGGCCCTGCTTGCTGCGGACGAACACTTCCCACAGCGGGAGTTCCCTGTCGCTCATCGTCGTGCTCCTCGTTGTCCCGTTTCGCGGCTCAGGCCGCGGCCTTCGCGGCGCGGGCCCGCGCCTTGGCAGCGTGGGCGAGCGCGGCCTCGCGGACCCACTCGCCCTTCTCGTGCGCCCGCACCCGCGCGGCGAGCCGCTCGCGGTTGCACGGGCCGTTGCCGTTGACCGTCCGCCAGAACTCGTCCCAGTCGATCGGGCCGTGGTCGTAGTGGCCGCGCTCGGCGTTCCACTTCAGGTCCGGGTCGGGGATCGTCAGGCCGAGCAGCTCGGCCTGCGGCACGGTGGCGTCGATGAACTTCTGGCGCAGCTCGTCGTTGCTGATCCGCTTGATGCCCCACTTCATCGTGTGGGCGGAGTGGATCGAGTCGGCGTCGCTCGGGCCGAACATCATCACGACCGGCCACCACCAGCGGTCGAGCGCGTCCTGCGCCATCGCCTTCTGCTCGGGCGTGCCGCGGCACAGCGCGAGCATGATGTCGAAGCCCTGCCGCTGATGGAAGGACTCCTCCTTGCAGATGCGGATCATCGCCCGCGCATACGGGCCGTACGAGCAGCGGCACAGCGGGATCTGGTTCATGATCGCCGCGCCGTCGACCAGCCAGCCGATCGCGCCCATGTCGGCCCAGGTCAGCGTCGGGTAGTTGAAGATCGACGAGTACTTCGCCTTGCCCGAGTGCAGCGCCGCGATCATCTGGTCGCGCGAGGTGCCGAGCGTCTCGGCGGCCGCGTACAGGTACAGCCCGTGGCCGCCCTCGTCCTGGATCTTCGCGAGCAGGATCGCCTTGCGCTCGAGGCTCGGGGCGCGCGTGACCCAGTTGCCTTCGGGCAGCATGCCGACGACCTCGGAGTGCGCGTGCTGCGAGATCTGCCGCACGAGCGTGCGGCGGTACGCGTCGGGCATCCAGTCCTGCGGCTCGACCTTGCGGTCGGCGGCGACGCGCTCGTCGAAGCGCGCCTCGGCGTCGGCGGACGCGGCGTCCGCGGGCACCGCGCGCAACTCGCCCGGCTGACCCTGCGGCAGGTCCATGGATTGGGTGTACATCTCGGCGGCCTCGGTCGTTCGATCGGGACGCCAGTTTATTTCCCGACCAGTCGGTCGGTCAATGGCGGATCGAGTCGGAGGCGCGGATCAGGTCGGGGACCGGCCCGGACGGGCGAGCGGCGCCTGGACGCAGGGCTGGGACGCGGGCCGTGTCGGACGGTGCGATCGGCAAGCCTTGCAGGACCCTGCACGCTTCGCCGCAGGAACTACATCCTCGCTCGACGGCAGGGTCGGCGGGGCGGGCCCGCGGCGACGCCGGGCCGATGCGGGCGGGCACGCCGGCCGGGCGGCCGGCGCGCCCGGAGGGCCTCAGCGGGTGCCGTCGCTCTTGCCGCCGGACGAACCGGCACCCGGGCCGCCCGGCTGTCCAACGTTCCGGCGTCCGCCGTGCGACGCCTCGCCGCCCTTGCGGCCGGCCTCCGCGGCGAGCGCACGGTCCTTCGAGAAGCTGCGCTCCTCGGGCGGCACGCTACGCCCGCCCTTGCTCGCGATCTCGCGCTGGAGGGCCGGGTCCATCGACGCGAACCCTCGGTTCGACGTGCCGGACACTCCGGACTTGCTGTCTTGGGCCATGGATGCTTCTCCTGTTTCCTGACCTGGTTGGGCTCGGTGGCGGGTGCTGCGTCGCGCTCGGACGCCCGCACGGCGGAGCTCAGCAGGAAGCGTGCCAGGCCGGTGCAGGCCGGACCCTCGGAGAATCCCGAGCGCCGCGCGGGGCCTCGGATTTGACAACCGGGGCGCCCGTGGCAATAATTCGCGGTTCCCTGGAGGGGTGCCCGAGTGGCTAAAGGGGGCAGACTGTAAATCTGTTGGCTTACGCCTACGCTGGTTCGAATCCAGCCTCCTCCACCAGGTTTCCAGGCAGCAGCCAGTAGCACCGGCAGTACGGCAGGACGGTTTTTCCGGGTTCATCCCGGGTTGCAGGGGCGGTCGAGGAGCCCTCGGGTTCTCGGCCGATCGGCAGGCGGGTGTAGCTCAATGGTAGAGCAGAAGCCTTCCAAGCTTACGACGAGGGTTCGATTCCCTTCACCCGCTCCAGCAGCCCGTCGCCCATGTGGCTCAGTGGTAGAGCACTCCCTTGGTAAGGGAGAGGTCGCGCGTTCGATCCGCGCCATGGGCACCACGTAACGCGAATCGTCAGGACATCTTCTTCTCGATCACCGGCCGCGACGTTCACACGACACAGCGCGCGAATCCCGCGGCCCGCGCACCGACCAGGAGTCTCTCGCCATGGCAAAAGGCAAGTTCGAGCGTACGAAGCCGCACGTGAACGTGGGCACGATCGGTCACGTGGACCATGGGAAGACGACGCTGACGGCGGCGATCACGACGGTGCTGTCGTCGAAGTTCGGGGGGGAGGC
>JADCHE010000110.1 GCA_020248665.1 Burkholderiales bacterium
CAGGCTGCGCGAGGCCTCGGTACGGCTCGAGACCGGGCTCGGGACGCTGCAGACCGCGCTGCCGGCGGGAGCGCCGAGCGTGCCCGGCACCGCCAGCGGCCTCGCCGCGCCGATCCGCACGCAGCTCGAGATCGACGCGCCGGTGAAGACCAACGGCATGGGGCTCGCGCCCAACTTCATCCCGGTCTCGCTGTGGCTGGGCGCGGTGATGACCGCCTTCGTCTTCCAGCTGCGCCGCGTGCCGGACACGATGGCGGGCCGCTCGCACCTCGGGCTGCTGCTGGGCAAGGTCTACGTGCTGTGGGCGGTGAACCTCGCGCAGACCGCCTGCGTGTTCCTGATGGTGTGGGCGCTGCTCGGCATCGAGCCGGTCAACCGCGTGGGGCTCGCCGCGACGATGGTCGCCAGCTCGATGACCTTCATGCTCGTGATCCTCGCGCTGGTGCGCGCGTTCGGCGACGTCGGCAAGGCGCTCGCGCTGATCCTGCTGGTGCTGCAGCTGTCGGCCGCGGGCGGCGTGATGCCTATCGAGCTCACCAGCGACTTCTTCCGGGCGATCAACCCCTGGCTGCCGTTCACCTGGTCGATCCGTGCGGTACGCGCGAGCGCGTTCGGCGCGCTGGGCGGGGACTGGGCCGCGGCGCTGTCGGTGCTCGGAGCGTTCGCGGCGGGTGCGTTCCTGTTCGCGCTCGCCGCGGGGCGCTGGATCTTCGTGCCGGAGAAGGACTACCGGCCGGCGGTGGACGTCTGACGCCCAGCCGCCGGGCCCGCCCGCGACCCGTCCGCCCCGCGCGCGTCGATCGCCCGCACCACGTCGTCGGCCGTCGTGCGCAGCCGCCTCACCATCGCCGCGAGGTCCGTCGTCGCGAAGCGTCGCTTCGACAGGATCACGCCGAGCGCGGCGGTGCCGCCGTCGTCGGGCCGCGGCAGCGGCACCGCGATGCCGGCCAGCCCCG
This sequence comes from Burkholderiales bacterium, assembly GCA_020248665.1. Lineage (GTDB taxonomy): Bacteria > Pseudomonadota > Gammaproteobacteria > Burkholderiales > Burkholderiaceae_E > UBA4615. The sequence continues at coordinate 957 of JADCHE010000110.1, forward strand.
GGTCGAGCTCGCCGACCGAGCTCGCCCAGCCCTGCGCGCGAATCGCCTTCAGGTTCGCGACCAGCGTGTCGAAGTCCTGCGCGAACGCCTCGCCGGCGGCCTCGTCGAGGTGGGCGGCGTGGAGGCGGCGCAGCGCCGGGCGCGGCATCCACGCGAGCAGCGTCTTCGACAACATCCCGCGGAAAGCCGGCATCCGGCGGCCGCGGCCGAAGCTCGCCGACACGCCCTCGCTGCCGTGCAGCTGCTGCACGGTGATCAGCCGGTCGCCGAGCGCCTCGGCCACCACCACGTCGCAGCCGGTGTCCTCGCACAGCGCGCGCAGCGCGGCGTCGCCGTCGCGCAGCAGCGGGTCGGTGGTACGCATGCGGAAGTCGAGCTCGACGATGCGCGGCCCGAGCACGTACGTGCCCGCGCCCGCGCGGCGCAGCAGGCCGGGCTGCAGCAGCGCTCGGACGTAGCGGTACGCGGTGGGCAGCGAGCAGTCGAGCCGCTGCGCGATCGCGTCCGGCGTCCATGCCGGCTCGCGTTCGGTGAACAGGTCCAGCACGGCGAGCATGCGCACGAAGCTCGACACGTTCCGCAGGGCTCCTCGTCGATGGGTCGTCGGTCGGGCGGGCCCCGGTCAGGCGGCGCGGGGCATCAGCGCCGCGACGGCCTCGAGGCCCGCGGCGTCGGATGCGGCGCCGAGCAGGTAGCGGTCGGGCCGCAGGACCACGGCCCTCGCGCCCCGATCGCGCCACCACGCCGAGACCGCGTCGCCCGGGTCGCGAAGTATGACAGCGCCCGCCGCGGACCAGCGCGCGCGGGTCGCCGCGTCGGCCGCGTCGATCGCCTCGGCGTCGCCGAGCACCGCGAAGGCGTTGCCGATCGCCTCGTCGAGCCGGCGGCCGTCGGCGAGCCGCGGCTGCGGGAACAGCGTGCCGCCGAGCGGCCCGGCGTGCAGGCCGGGTCCGAGCCCAGGCTGCGGGTACTCGAAGACCGTCGCCTCGCCGGCGAGCAAGCGCGCGTCGCGCTCGGCGGCGACCTCCGGGTCGGTCGCCTGGATCACCGCGCCCAGCCGCACCGCGAGCTCGATGAACGCCTTCACGTGCGGCCGGCGCTCGGGCTCGTAGGTGTCGAGCAGCGACTCGGACGCGGCGCCGCGCGCGACCCGGACCAGTTTCCACGCCAGGTTCGCGCAGTCGCGCACGCCCGCGCACAGGCCCTGGCCCAGGAACGGCGGCGTCTGGTGCGCGCTGTCGCCGGCGAGCATGAGGCGGCCGCGCCGCCAGCCGTGCGCGAGCACCGAGTGGAAGGTGTAGACCGCGCTGCGCTCGAGCCGCGCGGTCCGCGGCGTCACCCAGCGCGCGATCATCGGCCACACCTGCTCGGGGCGGCCGATGGTCTCCGGGTCGTCGCCCGGCATCAGCATGATCTCCCAGCGGCGGCGCCGGCCGGTCACGTTGCAGATCGTCATCGGGCGCGCCGGGTCGCAGCGCTGCACGGTGTGGTCGGGCAGGCCGTGGTCGTCGCGCTCGACGATCGCGTCGAAGACCACCCAGGGCTGGTGCAGGCCGAGGTCCTCCATCGTCGCGCCGATCGCGCGGCGCGTCGGCGAGCGGCCGCCGTCGCAGCCGACCATCCAGCGCGCGCTGACCTCGGCGGGGCCGTCGCCGTCCGCGAGCGCGAGACGCATGCCGTCGGCGGACGCGTCGATCGACACGACCTCGCGGCCGAGCAGCACCCGCACGTTCGGGTACCGCGCGAGGCCGCGGCGCAGCACCGCCTCGAGCTCGGGCTGGTGGAAGTAGTGGTTGTTCGCGCAGCCCTGCGGCCCCTCGGCCGCGGTGCCGCCGCGGACCATCAGCACGCGGTCGTCGGCGTTGACGAAGTGCATGCCCTCGAGGCCGGGGCGCGAGATCGCCTCGACATCGGCGCGCAGCCCCAGCGACTGGAACACGCGCATCACCTCGCCGTCGAAGTGGATCGCGCGCGGCAGCGGGTAGATCGCGGCGTCGCGCTCGACGACGACGACGTCGAGGCCGGCGGCGCCGAGCAGGTTCGCGAGCGTCGCGCCGACCGGGCCGAGGCCGAGGATCGCGACCTCGCAGTCGAGCGGGCGGGCGTCGGCCACGTCAAGGCCTGCGCATCTTCGCGCGCATGCGTTCGACCCACGCCGCGCGCGGCTCGAAGTCCGGCTGCGCGCGGGCGAGCGCCTCCGACTGCGCCAGCAGCGCGTCGTCGGGCTGCTCGAGGTCGACCGGCACGCGCAGCGGCTGCGTGCAGTACCACGGCGTGTCGAAGAAGACCTCGAGGCGGTTGCCTTCGGGGTCGCGGAAGTAGATCGAGAGCGCGTTCCCGTGGGTGACGGCGACGAGGTCCGCGGCCCGGGCCGCCTGCAGCCTGCGGTTCAGCGCGCGCAGCGCGGCGACGTCGGCGACGCGGAACGAGATCTGGTTGATCGGGTTGAACGTCTGCTCCGCGGGCCGGCCGCTGGCGAGCACGATCTGGTGGTGCTCCTCGGGGTCGCGGCTCATGAAGACCAGCTGCGTGGCCCCGAGGTCGCCGCGGTCGGTGACCGTGAGGCCGAGCACGTCGACGTAGAAGGCCTGCATCGCGCCGATGTCGCGGACGTGGAAGCCGAAGTGGCTGAAGCGCAGCTCGGGCGGGCCGCCGCGCAGGGCAGGCTGGGTCATCGTCGTCTCCTCGTGGCTCTCGCCATCCGATCGGCGCGACCCGACGGACCGCGTGCGATCCGCCGATCGTCGCACGAATTATCGCCAATTGACAATTTTTGACCCCGAGGAGAGACTGTGTCGCGTCGCCGGACCCCCGGAAGCGGGCCGGCCGCGTCCGCCACGGGCGCGACACCCGAGCCGGCGAACGCCGGCCACGACCGAGGAGGAGCGTCCCGATGACCCCGATCCGCCGCCGGCTCGCCGCCGGCCTGCTCGCCGTGCCCGTCGTCGCAGCGGCCCCATGGCCGCGCCGCGCGCTCGCGCAGCAGGACTGGCCGAACCGGCCGGTCCGCATCGTCGTGCCCTTCGCCGCGGGCACCGGCCCCGACACCAACGCGCGGCAGATCGCGCCGAAGATCCAGGCCGCGATCGGCCAGCCGGTGGTGATCGAGAACCGGCCCGGCGCGGCGGGGCAGATCGGCACCGACCTCGCGGCCAAGTCGGCGGCCGACGGCTACACGCTGTACATGGGCTTCACCAGCACGCTGTCGATCCAGCCCTTCGTGTACTCGAAGCTGCCCTACGACGCCGAGCGCGACTTCGTGCCGGTGAGCCAGGTCGGCGCGCTGCGCACCGGGCTGATCGCACACCCGTCGGTGAAGGCATCCGACGTGCGCGAACTGGTCGCGCTCGCGAAGGCGCAGCCCGAATCGCTGTCGGCGGCGACGCAGGGGCTCGGCACCTACTCGCACCTCGCGGGCGAGTGGTTCTCGAGCCTGAACGGCGCACCGATCCGTTTCGTGCCCTACAACACGTCCAGCCCGTACGCGGACCTCCTCGCGGGCACGATGCAGCTGATGTTCGACGCGCTGCCGGCTGCGATCGGCAACGTGAAGGCCGGCAAGCTCAAGCTGCTCGCGATCAGCGGCAGCGGCCGGCACCCGCTGTTCCCCGACGTGCCGACCTTCGCCGAGCAGGGGCTGGCCGAGTTCCAGCCCGTCGCGTGGATCGGGTTGTTCGCGCCCACCGGGACCCCGGCGCCGATCCGCGAGAAACTCGCGGCCGCGGTGGCGGGCGGCGCGAAGGCGCCCGACTTCGTCGAGCTCTGGCGCGGCTTCGCGGCCGACCCCGTGGGCAACACGCCCGCCGAGTTCGCCGCGTTCCTGAAGGCCGACCGCGAGCGCTGGGGCGCGGTGGTGAAGAAGGCGGGCGTGAAGCTCGACTGACCGCGACGCACGCACACACACACGACTGAGGACCGAGCATGAGACTGGCGAGCTTCACCCTGAACGGGCGCCCCGCGTGGGGCCCGGTGGTCGACGGCGGCGTGATCGACGCGACCTCGCAGTTCCCGACGCTGAAGGCCGCGCTGGCCGCCGACGGCCTCGCCAAGGTCGCGGCCTGGGCCGCGGATCGCACGGCGGACGCTGCCCTCGACGCGATCGCGTTCCTGCCGACGATCCCCGACCCTGGCAAGGTCTGGTGCTGCGGCCTCAACTACCACGCGCACGTCGAGGAGACCGGCCGCGAGGTCACCGAGCAGCCGACCTTCTTCACGCGCTGGGCCGACGCGCAGGCCGGCCACGGCCAGCCGATGCTGCGGCCGCGCGAGTCGGTGCAGTTCGACTACGAGGGCGAGATCGCGGTGGTGATCGGCCGCGGCGGCCGACGGATCGCGCAGGCCGACGCCGCGCGGCACATCGCCGGCTACGCCTGCTTCAACGACGGCAGCATCCGCGACTGGCAGCGGCACACCACGCAATTCGCGCCGGGCAAGAACTTCTGGCGCAGCGGCGCGATGGGGCCGTGGATGGTGACCGCCGACGAGATCCCGTTCGGCACGTCGATGACGCTGGTCACGCGGCTGAACGGCCAGCAGATGCAGCGGGCGACGACCGGGATGATGATCCACTCGATCGCCGGGCAGATCGCCTACGTGTCGAGCGTCGCGCCGCTCGAGCCGGGCGACGTGATCGTCACCGGCACGCCGGGCGGAGTCGGTGCGCGGCGCACGCCGCCGGTCTGGATGAAGGCGGGCGACGTGGTGGAGATCGAGATCGACAAGGTGGGCGTGCTGAGGAACCCGATCGCGGACGACTGACCCGTCGGTCACCCGGCTCGGCGTGCGACGCGCGCCGGCGTCCGCGGGTGTCCGTGCGGGCTCGCCCGCGCTACGATCCGGTGACGGAACGCACGCGGAGGCAGTCGGCATGAGTCGCAGCGAGCACCCCCTCGGCCCGGACGACGTGAGTCCGGCGACGGGCCGTCGGGTGCCGGGCGCCCGGCCGGTACCGGTCTCCGATCGCCTCGCGGCCTGGATCGACCGTGCCCTGCGACCCGGTGGGCTCGCGCCGCGGCGAGCGCTGCTCGGTGCGCTCGCCGCGATGGGCGCGATCTTCGCGGTCGACGTGTTCACCGGCGAGACGGTGCGTCTGCAGTCGCTGTACGTGTTCCCGATCGCCTCGGCCGCCCTGCACTGCGATCGCCGCGCCGACGTCGCCCTGTCGATCGTGATCGCGATCGCGCTGCAGGCGCTCGGCACGACGCTGCGGGACGCATCGGCGCTGGCGCGCGTGGTCGACACCGGCGTCGCGCTCGCGGCGTCGCTGCTCGCGGTCGCGCTCGCGCGCACGCTGCGCCGGCACTACCAGGCCTCCGAGCAGCGCGCGGCGACAGATGCCCTCACCGGGCTGCCGAACCGGCGTGCGTTCGACGCGGTGCTCGACGCCGAGATCGACGTGCGCCGCCGCCACGGTGGCACGTTCTCGATCGCGCTGATCGACCTCGACCGCTTCAAGGCGCTCAACGACACCGCCGGGCACGCGGCCGGCGACCTCGCGCTGCGCCTGGTGTCGGACACGCTGAGCGCTCGGGTGCGTGCGTCGGACGCGGCCGCGCGGCTCGGCGGCGACGAGTTCGTCGTGCTGCTGCGCAATGCGACGGCCCGCGACAGCGACCGGATCCGCGCGACGCTGGTGTCGGCGATCGATCTCCGACTGGCGCGGGCCGGCTTCGCGGTGACGGCGAGCTGCGGGATCGCCACCTTCGAGCGGCCCCCCGCGAGCGCGGCGGTCGCGCTCGCGGCGGCGGACCGCGCGATGTACGCGGTCAAGTCCGCGCGCGGCGCGGCGCGCGGCGCGGTGCACTGACGGCCGCCGCGGCGGGGAGCGTTGCCGCGCGGCACCTCGCCGGCGCGCGCGTCAGACCAGCCCGAGATCCACCGGCGCCACGTCCGGGAACACCGTCGCGAGCCGCGCCGCGTCGAGACCGTGGAGCCGCGCGAACAGCCCGCCGAGCACCGCGCGGTACTCGTTGAGCACCGGCAGGTCGCGATCCTGGTGCAGCGTCTCGCGCGCGACGCGCACCTGCTCGCCCGCGACGCGGCCGCCGCGGACCGCGCCGCCGAGCACGACGAACGCGGTACCGTGGCCGTGGTCGGTGCCGCGGTTGCCGTTCTCGCGGAACGTGCGGCCGAACTCGCTGATCGCGACGACGAGCGTGCGCGCCCACGCGGGGCCGAGCGCGTCGGCAAGCGCGACGAACCCGCGGCCGAGCTCGCCGAAGCGCGCGGCGAGCGGCGCGGCCTGCGCGACGTGCGTGTCCCAGCCGCCGACGTCGACCATGCCGAGCGCGTAGCGCTCGCGCATCAGGCGGCCGATCCGGCGCGCCTCCTGCTCGAACGCCCCGGGCGCGAGCGTGTCGCGACCGGTCGCGCGCTGCTCGGCGGCCGCGGCGGGCTCCGCGAGCTCGCGCATCGCCGCGTCGCGGACCTCGAAGCCGTCGGCGACCGGCCGCTCGAGCGCGGTGCCCGCGTACATCGCGCCGAGCAGCGCGCGCTGGCGCGGGTCGGCGACGCCGGGCGGCGTGCCGCCGCGCACCGCGAGGTTCGGCACCGCGAGCTCGCCGCGGAACGCGACCGGCAGCCGGTCGGCGAACGCGATCGGCGCGGCGCCGCCGCCGATCGCGGCGGCGAGCCGGTTCAGGAAGCCCGAGCGGCGGTCGCCGCCGCGGCCGTCGGCCAGGCCGAGCTCGATGCCGTCCTGCGTCTCGAAGTGGCTGCGCGAGGTGTCGGCGGTGCCGGCGAAGGGCACGAACGCGAGCTGCCGCTCGAGCCACAGCCGGTGCAGCGAGTCGTGCGTGGCCGGGTGCAGCGCCCAGTCGGCGTCCAGCGGCAGCGCGGCGTCGGCGGACGCGCCGGGCCGGGCGATCGCGATCGTCGGTCGCGCCTCGGCGTGGAACGGGCTCGCCGCGGGCACGAGCAGGCTCGCGCAGTCGTAGCCGCCGCGCAGGAACACCAGCAGCAGCCGCGGCGCGTCGGCCGAGGGCGCGGCCCACAACCGCGGCGCGCCGACGGCGAGCGGCGCGGCGAGCGCGGCGGTCAGCAGGGTGCGTCGGTGCATCGCGGCCTCCTCATCGGCGCATGAACTCGGGGGACGACAGCAGCAGCGCGTTCCACTCGGTCGCGCCCGAGGCGCGCGCGAGCGCGTCGAGCGTCGCAGGGGCGGCGCGCGGGCGGATCGCGAGGTCGAAGACCGCGTCGGGTCCTTGAACTTGCCGCCGAGCGACGCGTGGAACTCGGGCGACGCGAACAGCACGCGCAGCACCGCGGGCACGTCGCCGCCGCTCGACGAGAACGCGTCGGCGAGGCGCGCGACGAGCGCGTCGCCGGGCGTGTCCGACACCATGAACTGCGCGAGGCGGCGCGCGACGTGGCGCGCGGTCGACGGGTGCGCGGCGAGCAGGTCGAGCACCTCCTCGAGCTCGTCGAGGCCGCGGCCGGCGATGGTGCGGCCGAGCACGCGCTTGTCGCCGAAGTCGTGCCGGGCCGGGTTGAACTCGAACGCGCCCTCGCGCACGTAGCGCGCGCGCAGCGCCGTGCGCATCGGCGGCTCGCCCTGCTGGTAGGCGATGCCGACGCCGCTCAGCACGCGCGCGAGCTCCTGCACGTCGGCCTGCGCGTAGCCGCCGTCGACGCCGAGCGTGTGCAGCTCGAGCAGCTCGCGCGCGAAGTTCTCGTTGAGCCGGCCGGCGGCGTTGCGCTCGTTGTCGAGGTACCGGAGCATCGCCGGGTGCCGGGCCGCCGCGCCGAGCAGGTCGCGGAAGCGGCCGAGCGCGTGCGCACGGATCGCGCGCTCCTCGAAGTCGCCGACGGCCGCACGCAGGTCGGCCTTGCCGCCGAAGACGCTGAAGTGGTTCGACCAGAACCAGGTCATCTGCTCGAGCAGCGGCGTCGGCGAGTACAGCTGGCGCAGCAGCGAGCGCGAGGCGGTCTCGCGGCCCTGCTCGGCGAGCGTGCGCTGGTAGGCTCGGCGGGCCTCGGCGCGCTCGACCTCGGTCGGGAGCGTGGCGAACTCGCGGCGCTGCCGCGTCCGCCCGCAGCTGCGCGTCGAGCCAGCGGGCCTCGCCGGCGGCGGTGAGCGCGCGCATTGACGAGACCGAGGCGCCGCCGGCGACGCGGTCGAGGAGCAGCGCGGCGCGGACGGGGTCGATCGGGGCGGCCGGGGGACGGGGCGGATCGGGGACACGCGGCCGGGCCTGCGGCCCGGGCGGCGCCGGAGCCACGGGTGCGCGCGGGCTCGCGCAGCCCGAGGCGGCGATCAGCGGTGCGGCAGCGAGCGCGAGCGCGCGCCGCCGCGCGGGCGAGGTCGGACCGGTGGACGGGTCGGGTGCGTCGACCATGGCGGAAGCGCTGGACGTGCCGCCCCGGGGCGGCGCTGCGGCCATGCTACGCCGGTGCGGCGGGAGGCGTGCGGCGGCCTTGCACACGGTTACCGCGTCCGCCACCGGGCGGTTCGGGCATCCTGTGGGACTCCGTCCGCCTCCGCCCCGACCGCCATGCTCCGCGCCCTCGTCGAGTTCTTCGACCGCCACGTCGCCCCCGCCGCGCCCGATCGCGACGACGACCACGCGATCCGGCTCGCCACCGCGGCGCTGATGGTCGAGACGCTGCGGATCGACGCGGAGATCCGCGAGCCGGAGCGCGCGGCGGCGCTCGCGGCGGTGCGCTCGAAGTTCGGGCTGCCCGCCGACGAGGCCGAGCGGTTGATCGATCTCGCCGAGGAAGAGGTCCGGCAGGCGACCGACTACTTCCAGTTCACGTCGCTGATCAACCGCCGCTTCACGCCCGAGCAGAAGCTGCGCGTGGTCGAGGCGATGTGGACCGTCGCGTGGGCCGACGCCGAGATCAGTGCGCACGAGCGGCACCTGATGCGCCGGATCGTCGACCTGCTGCACGTGCCGCACGGCGACGCGGTGGCAGCGCAGGCTCGGGCGCGCGAGCGGGTGGGCGGCGGCACGCCCGACGCGACCGACGGACGTTGACATGCTGCGCACATGCAATCATGCTCGGCGCATGAGCACGATGATCCAGATCCGTAACGTTCCCGACCCGATCCACCGCACGCTCAAGGCACGCGCCGCAGGCGAGGGACTGTCGCTGTCGGACTACCTGCTCCGCGAGCTGCGGCAGATCGCCGCACGGCCGACGCCCTCCGAGCTGCTCGAGCGGCTGTCGACCCGCGAGCCGGTGCGGACCCGAGATTCGATGGCCGCGATGGTACGGCGGGAACGCGACGCGCGGTGATCGTCGTCGATGCGTCCGCGGTGCTCGAACTGCTGCTGCGGGGTCCGCGGGCGGACGACGTCGGGCGGCTGGTGCTGTCGCGGGGCGACGCGCTCGCGGCCCCTCATCTGATCGACCTCGAGGTCGCGCAGGTATTGCGCCGGATCGCGTCGCGCGGCCTGCTGACGGCCGCGCGTGCATCCCAGGCCTTCGACGACCTGGGCGCGATGCCGATCAGCCGCTACGACCACCTGCCGCTGCTTCCGAGGGTATGGGCGCTCCGGGAGAACCTGACCGCCTACGATGCGGCGTACCTCGCGCTCGCCGAGGCGATCGGCGCTCCGCTGGTCACCTGCGACGCCGCGCTGGGCGCCGCACCGGGTCGCACGGCCGAGGTGATCGTGGTCGCCTGACCCGAAGGCCTTCAGCGCTCCGCGCCCGCCGCCGGACCCGCCGCCGCGCGCGCCGGCTGCGAGTCCGCGCGCCGCAGACGCCGCACCAGCCGCCCGAGCAGCCGTTCGACGTCGTCGACGTAGGTGAAGACCGCCGGCACGACCAGCAGCGACAGCAGCGTCGAGGTCACCAGGCCGCCGAGCACCGCGATCGCCATCGGCGAGCGGAAGCTCGGGTCGGGCCCCCAGCCGATCGCGATCGGCAGCATGCCGGCGCCCATCGCGAGCGTCGTCATCACGATCGGGCGCGCGCGCTTGTGGCAGGCGTCGACCAGCGCGTCGAAGCGGCTCATGCCGTCGCGCCGCGCGACGATCGCGTACTCGACCAGCAGGATCGAGTTCTTGGTCACGATGCCCATCAGCATCAGCAGGCCGATCAGGGACGGCATCGAGAAGCTCTTCTCGGCCAGGAGCAGCAGCACGAACGCGCCGCCGATCGACAGCGGCAGCGCCGCGAGGATCGTCACCGGCTGCAGGAAGTCGCGGAACAGCAGCACCAGCACCATGTAGATGCACAGCACGCCGATGCCCATCGCGATGCCGAAGCTCTCGAAGAGGGCCTGCATCTCCTGCGCGTCGCCGAGCTCGGCGATCCGCACGCCGGGCGGCAGGCTGGTCAGCGACGGCAGCTTCATCGCCTCGGCGTAGACCTCGCCGAGCTGCCGGCCCGCGAGCTCGACCTCGAGCGTCACGTTGCGGCTGCGGTTGAGCCGGTCGATCTGTGCGGGGCCGCTGTCGATCGTCACGTCGGCGACGTTGCCGATCAGCACCGGGCCGTTGCGCCCGGGCACGGTGAGCCGCTCGATCGCGGCGAGGTCGGCGCGCACCGAGTCGGGCAGCTTCACGCGGATCGGCACCTGGCGCTCGGACAGGTTCAGCTTCGGCAGGCCGACGTCGTAGTCGCCGGCGGTGGCGATCCGCACGGTCTCGGCGATGCTCGACGCGACGACGCCGAGGTCGGCGGCGCGCGCGAAGTCCGGGCGCACGATGATCTCCGGACGCACGAGGCTCGCGCTCGAGCTGACGCCGCCGATGCCGGGGATCGTGCGCAGCTCGCGCTCGACGTTGCGCGCCGCGCCCGCAAGCGCGACCGGGTCCTCGCTCCTCAGCACCAGCATCATCTTCACGCCGACGTCCTGGGGGCCGACGGTGAGCCGCACGCCCGGCACCTGCGCGAGCCGCCGGCGGATCTCCTGCTCGACCGCCTGCTGGTTCGCCGCGCGGTCGTTGCGGTGCACGAGCGACAGCGTGAGCGCCGCCTTGCGCGCCTCGGGCGCGGCACCGACCGCGAACGCGTCGCCCGACACGCCGCCGCCGACCGAGCTGAACACGCTCAGGATCTCCGGCATCCCGGCGAGCAGCCCGCGCACGCGCTCGGCGGCCTCGTGGGTCTCCTTCAGCGTGCTGCCGGGGGGCAGCTCGACGCTCACCAGCGTCTGGTTGCGGTCGCCGGGCGGGATGAAGCCGGTCGGCAGCAGCGGCACCAGCGACAGCGAGCCGGCGAAGAACGCGAGCGACAGCAGCGCCGTGACGAGCCGGTGGCGCAGGCACCAGCGCACCATCCGGAGGTAGGTGCGCATCACGATCCCGTCGCCCGACTCGTCGATCGGCGAGACGGCCGCGGGGCCGATGCGGTCGCGATCGACCGGGCCCTGGGCGTGGTGGGTGGCCGGCGCCTCGGCGGGCATCGGCGGCGCCCCGTCCCTGGCGGCCTTCGGCTTCATCAGGTAGGCCGCCATCATCGGCGTGAGCAGCCGCGCCACCACCAGCGAGGCGAGGATCGCGAGCACCGCGGTCCAGCCGAACTGCTTGAAGAACTTGCCCGGCACGCCCGCCATGAACGCGGTCGGCAGGAACACCGCGACCAGCGCGAAGGTCGTCGCGACGACCGCGAGCCCGATCTCGTCGGCCGCCTCCATCGCCGCCTGGAACGGGGTCTTGCCCATCCGAAGGTGCCGCTCGATGTTCTCGATCTCGACGATCGCGTCGTCGACGAGGATGCCGACCACCAGCGCGAGCGACAGCAGCGTGACGGTGTTGAGCGTGAATCCGAAGAGGTGGATGCCGAGGAACGCGGGGATCACCGACAGCGGCAGCGCGGCCGCGCTGATCAGCGTCGCGCGCCAGTCGCGCAGGAACGCCCAGACCACGATCACCGCGAGCAGCGCGCCCTCGTAGAGCAGGTGCATCGAGCCGTCGAAGTTCTCCTGCACCGGCGCGACGTTGTCCACCGCCTCGACGATCGTCACGTTCGGATGCGAGGCGCGCAGCTCGGCGATCGCCGCGCGCACGCCCTCGGCGACGGTGATCTCGCTGGCGCCCTTCGAGCGCATCACCTCGATCGCGACCACCGGCTCGCCGTCGAGCAGCGCGAGCGAGCGGCGCTCGGCGAAGGAGTCGGTGACCGTCGCGACCTGGCCCAGGCGGATGCGGCGGCCGTCGGCGAGCGGCAGCTCGAGGCGCTCGAGCTCGCCGGCGCTCGCGACGGTCGCGATCGTGCGCACCGCCTGCTCCGCGCCGCCGACGTCGCCGCGCCCGCCCGGCGCCTCCTGCTGCACGAGGCGCAGGCGCCGCGAGACGTCGGCGGCGGCGACATTGAGCGCCGCCATCCGCGCGCCGTCGAGCTCGACGCGGACCTCTCGCGTGACGCCGCCGAGCCGCTTGACCTGGCCGACGCCCTGCACGTTGAGCAGCCGCTTCGACACGGTGTTGTCGACGAACCAGGACAGCGCCTCCTCGTCGAGCTGCGTGCTGCGCGCGGCGAAGGTCACCAGCGGCCGGCCGGCGGTGGTTGCCTTGGTGACCGCCGGGTCGCGCAGGTCGCTCGGCAGGTCGGCGCGCACGCGCGCGATCGCGTCGCGCACCTCGTTGACCGCCTCCGACGCGTTCTTCTCGAGGACGAACTCGATCGTGATGTTGACCTGCCCGTCGAGGATCCTCGTGACGATGTTCTTCACGCCTTGCAGCGTCGCGATCGAGTTCTCGAGGCGGCGCGCGATCTCGGTCTCGAGCTGCGCGGGCGCGGCGCCCGGCAGGCTGGCGTCGACGGTGACCACCGGCAGCTCGATGTCCGGGAAGTCCTGCACGCCCATCGCACGGAAGCTGAGCAGCCCCGCGAGCGTGAGCAGGATGAACAGCAGGACCGCCGGGATCGGGTTGCGGATCGACAGCGCGGAGAAGTTCACTTCGAGCCTCCGGTCACGGCGCTGGCGGCGCGCGGTGCATCGGGCGCGACCTTCACGAGGTCGCCGTCGTTGAGGAAGCCGGCGCCGGCGGAGACGATCGTCGCGTCGGCGGCGAGGCCGTCGAGGATCTCGATGCGCTCGCCGACGCGCCGCCCGGTCTGCACCTTGCGCTGCTCGACCCGCTCGCCCTGCAGCGCGAACACGTACGCGAAGCCGTCGCGCACGACGACCGACTGCTGCGGCACGACCAGCGCCGTGCTGGAACCGAGCTCGAACTCGCCGCGCGCGAACATGCCCGCCTTCGCGGCGCTGCCCGCGGGCAGGTCGACGTAGACCAGCGCGTTGCGCGACTGCGCGTCGACGACCGGGCCGACGGTGCGCACCGTGCCGCGGATCTCGCCGCCGGAGGCGGGCAGCACGCGGACCGGCTGCTTCGGCTTCAGTCTCGCGAGCTCGGTCGCGGTGACCTCGGCGCGCCACTCCAGGCGGTTGCCGCGGACCAGCCGGAAGAGCTCCTGGCCGGCGGGCACCACCGCGCCGACGCTCGCCGCGCGCGCGGTGATCACGCCGTCGTCGGGCGCGAGTACCTGCGTCATCCTCAGGCGCAGCTGCTGCGACTGCACCTGCGCCTGCGCCGACTGCGCGCGCGCCTGGGCCGACTGCAGCCGGGCCTGCGCGGTCTGCGCGGCGGTCAGGTACTGCACGATCTGCTGCGCCGACAGCGCGCCGCTCGACTCGACCGCGCGGGCGCGGTCGGCGTTGCCCTGCGCCTCGGCGAGCGCGGCACGCGCCTCGCCGATCGAGGCGTCCGCCTCGGCGAGCGAGGCCTGCGCGGCGGCGAGGTCGGCGCGCACCGTGTCCGACGCGAACACCGCGAGCGGCTGGCCGCGCTTGACCGCATCGCCGACGTCCGCGCGGACCTCGGCGATCCGCAACCCGTTGACTTCGGCGCCGATCGAGGCTTCCTGCCAGGCGGCGATGCTGCCGTTGGCCGACAGCAGGTCGGCGAGCTCGGCCTTCGCGGGGCGCACGGTGGTGACGACGAGCGCGGGGCGGGGTGCGGAGGCGGCGCCTTTCGGGGCGGCGGGCGGGGAGGCGGGGGCGGGAGCGCCCGACGCGGCGGACGCGGGCGCGGAGGCGGGCGCCGTGCC
>JADCHE010000111.1 GCA_020248665.1 Burkholderiales bacterium
AACGCTGCCAGCGCTGCAGCCGCGGCGACCCAGGCCGACACCGGCGGCGCGCCGAGGTCGCGGCGCAGCACGCGCAGCGGCGGCACGCCGGCCAGCCGTGCGAGCGGCACCGCCGCGAAGCCGAGCACCAGCAGCAGGCCGGCGAGGATCGCCTGCAGCCCGGGCAGCGGCGACGACGGCGGCAGCTGCAGCGTCAGCACCGGCGCGGCAGCGCCGATCAGCGCGAGGTGCCCGAGCCAGCCGATCGCAGCGCCGAGCGCGCCCGCGCCCAGACCGAGCCACAGCATCTCCAGCAGCAGCGCGGCCAGCAGCCGGCCCTGCGTGAGACCGATCGCGCGCATCACCGCGCAGCCGTCGAGGTGGCGCTGCGCGAAGCGCCGCGCGGCGACCGCGATCGCGACCGCGGCGATCAGGGCCGACAGCAGCGAGACCAGCGCGAGGAACTGCTGGGCGCGGTCGAGGGTCGCGCGCAGCTCCGGGCGGCCCGCCTCGAGCGTCTCGATCCGCGCGCCGCGCGGCAGCGCGCCACGGGCCCAGGCCTCGTAGGCCGCCACCCCGGGCGCCTCGCCGGCGACCAGCAGCCGCCAGGACACGCGGCTCGCCGGCTGAACGAGCTTCGTCGCGGCCAGGTCGTCGAGCGCGATCATCGCGCGCGGTGCGAAGTTGACGAAGCCGGCGCCGCGGTCGGGCTCGATCGCGATCAGCCGCTCGATGCGGAAGCTCGCATCGCCGAGCTGGAGTGTGCCGCCGACCGCGAGGCCGAGGCCGGTCGCGATCGCCGGGTCGACCCAGACCGTCCCGCGTGCCGGCACGCCGGTCGCCGCGACATCGGACGCGCCCGGCGCGGGGGCGACACGGACCTCGCCGCGCAGCGGATAGCCGTCCGACACCGCCTTGACCGACGCGAGCAGCGAAGCCGGCGGCGCGCTCGCGCCGGGTGCGGTCTCGGCGAGCGCCATGCTCGGGAAGACCACGGTGCGCGCGACGCGCAGCCCGTCGGCGAGCGCACGCGCGGCGAGCGGCTCGGCGATCGGCCCGTCGGAACCGATCACCAGGTCCGCGCCCAGGAGCTGGCGCGCCTGCTGGTTCAGCGCGGTCTTCATCCGGTCCACGAAGAAGCCGACGCTCGCGATCGCGGCGACCGCGACCACCAGCGCGGCCGCGAGCAGGCGCAACTCGCCCGCGCGCCAGTCGCGCCGTGCGAGCAGCCAGGAGAATCGGATCGGGTCCATCGTCGGGTCGGTGTCCTTCAGGCGCGCGGCGGGTCCGCGTCGAGCATGCGCGTCACCGCCTCCGCCACGTCGGCCAGCGGCGGCACCTGACCGATGCCCCCGAAGCTCTCGCACGGGCCGTCGCCGCTGACCGCGCACTGGGTCGCGTCGAAGTCGCAGAAGATGCCGACCGTCGGCCGCCCGAGCGCGCCGGCGAGATGGGTGAAGCCGGTGTCGAGGCCGACGACGACGCGCGCGGCGGCGACGAGGCCCGCCGCATCCGCGACCGGCAGGAACGGCGGCAGTACCGAAGTCGCGTCCGCCGGCTCGTCCCTTACGGCCTGCGCTCCCTGCGTCGCGTCGACGACGCCGCCGCCGCAGGCCGCGGCGAGCCGTGCGACGCGCTCGCGCTCGTCGGCGCTGCCCCACAGCCACGCCAGCCGCAGCCCGCGCTCGACGAGCAGCCGGCCGATCGTGATCCAGCGCTCCTCGGGCCACAGCTTCTCTGGCCGGCTCGCTCCGGGGATCAGCACCGCGAGGGCGCGCGACCGGTCCAGCCACGGCGGCTCGAATCGCGGCACCCGGAGCCCGAAGCGCGCGGGTCCGTCGACCGGGTAGCCGAGCGCGGAGGCGGCGATCGCGCGGTTGCGCGCGACCACGTGCAGCGACCACGGCACCTCGGCGCGACGGTCGTAGGCAAGCGAGGCGAGCGGCTCGCGTGCCGACGACCACGACGGCCCCGCGCGGTGCGCACCGCGAGCGAGCCTCGTGACGGCGGCGCTCTTCACCAGCCCCTGGCAGTCGATGATCCAGTCGTAGCGCGTCGCGCGCAGCCGCCCGCGGAACGCGCGCATCGCGTCGCGCGTCGCCGGCTCGCGCAGCGTGCGGCGCCACTTGCGCCAGGCGATCGGGATGACATCGGCGACGCCGGGATTCATCGCGGGGATGGATGCGAACGGTGCCTCGGCGACCCAGTCGATCATCGCACCCGGCTCGTGCGCGAGCAGGTCCGCGACCACCGGCTGCGCATGCACGATATCGCCCATCGACGACATCTTGACGACGAGCACCCTCACGGCGCGACGCGCACAGTCGTCAGCGCCGGCCCCGCCGCTCCGCGACCAGCGCGGGGTTCAGCGTCGGGTCGTTGTACATCTTGAACTGACGGTAGATTCGGAAGCAGCCGGTGCCCGCGCGCAGCTCGTCGAGCAGGCGGTCGTAGCACGACGCGAGGTCGTCCCGCTGCCGGCGCAGCTGCTCGACCTTCGCGCGCGTCGACGCGCGGTGCGCCTCGTCGACGTCGGTGCGCACGGTCTGCAGCCCCATGTGGTGGATCTTGAGCGACAGGATCGACATCCGGTCGATCATCGCGCCCGCGGTCTCGCTCGACAGGCGTGCGTCGTCCGCACGGGGCCAGTCGGCGGTCGCGCGCAGCAGCGAGTCGTCGATGCGCTCCATCGCGTCGTTGCGCGCCTGGTTGAACCGGTCGATGTGGCGCTTGTTCGCCGCGATCTCGGCGTCGGCCGCCTGCGTGCGCCGGGCGAGGTCCTCCTCCTTCCACAGCGAGCAGTTGAAGCGGTGGTTGACGAGCACCCACGCCCACGCTTCGGCGAGCGCGCCGCCGGGCAGCGCGGCGTGCGCCGGCGCGTCGTCGGCGGGCCATTCGGGACGCGCGTGACACGCGTCGTGGAAGGCGGTGATGGCGGCGGAGCGGATCGTGTCGAGCATGGGACCGAAGGATACGCGGGTTCACCCGCCGGTCGCTCAGAGGCCCGGCCGCCCCAGGAACAGGTACACGAGGCGGTTGTTGCCCTGCGCGAGGCCATAGCCGAGGTAGACCGGGCCGATCCCGGTGTGCGCGCCGATGAACGCGGTGGCCCCGGCGATCCAACCCGACTCGGTCTCGGGCAGGAAAGGCGTGACGACTCGTCCGGCCTCGAGGGCCAGGCCGGCGTACACGCCGCGGCCGATCGGGTTGGGCAGCGTCATGATCTGGTTCTGGTAGCTCAGGCTGCCGTAGCGCACCGAGGAGCCGAGGATCTGGTTGAGCTGCAGGCCCGACAGGTTCATGAACCCGCCCAGGCTGAACGCCTGGTTCAGCGCCAGGGTCTCGGAGCCCTCGCCGATCCGGATCGTGGCCGCGAACGTGTGGTTGCCCCAGCTCTCGACCTTCTTGCCGACCAGCTGGGCGCGGTTCGAGTAGTGGCGTCCGATCAGGTTGCTGGTGGCGTCCTCTCTGCGCACGACGAGCCCGAGCAGGTAACCGTCGCGCGGGAAGTCGGTCGCGTCGAGGTGGTCGGCGAGCAGCGAGAGCTGTACGCCGATATAGTCCTCGTCCTCTTCGGGGAGCAGTGAGCTGCCGGTCCGCACGAACGTCGAGCGGGTGCCCGCGAACGCTCCGATCCGGGCCTCCCCGTAGACGCCCTGCACGCCGAGGTCCAGCCCCGCCTGCGCGGTGCGCACGCCGTACTCGGCCACCCGGTCCCGGCCGTTGAAGATCCAGACCGGCACCTCCTCGACCAGCAGTTGCGGGTTCACGAAGCCGCGCACCGCCCCGCGATTGACCGGCTGGAACAGCTCGGCCGCGAAGCGGCGCGTGCTGCCGAACTGGAACTCGCTCTTGAACTCGCCGCCCCACTCGTTGATCGAGGGGCGGCGGTAGCCGAACAGCACGTTGAAGAGCCCGTTGGAGTTGGAGTCGGCCGCCGCGCTCAGCCCGAAGCGCAGGAAGTTCGGCCCCCACGCCTTGTCGATCGGCGTCAGCTCGAGCACCTGGCCGACGCCGTCCGGCAGCAGCGAGTAGCTGATCCGATCGTAGTCGCCGGACGAATTCCAGGTGTTGATCGCCCGCTCGAGCTTGCCGCGATCCAGGGTGCCGCGCTGCTCGATGGGCGCCTGGGCGATCATCGACCGTGCGATCGCGGGGCTCGCCCCGACGATCCGCACGTTCGTGTACGAGTCGTTGCGGGCCACGCGCGCGGCGCGTGCCTCCCGCCACTGCGCGTACTGCGCCTCGGGCAGCACGAACCGCTCGAGCTCCGCGCGTGCGGCGAGCGTCGCGGCCTCGCCCGCCGGGATGCCCTCGACGCCGCGCGAGAAGCTCGCCGATCCGATGTCCCCCAGCTCGGGCTTGATGATCACGTCGACGCCGGGGCGGATCTCGGCGCGCGACTCGCGCATGTTGCGCTCCATCAGGATGCCGATCATCTGGCCCGCGATGCCGAACACGCTGCCGAGTTCCTCGCGCTTGAGCAGCGGGCCGCCGATGTCCACCGCGATCACGGCGTCCGCGCAGACCTCACGCACGACGTCGACCGGCATGTTGCGCGTCAGTCCCCCGTCGACCAGCAGCCGCCCGTCGGACTGGACCGGCGAGAACGCCGACGGCACCGCCATGCTCGCGCGCACCGCGGTCACGAGGCTGCCGCTGCCCTGCACCACCATCTCGCCGCGCTCGAGGTCGGTCGCGATCGCGCGGAACGGGATCGGCAGGCGGTCGAAGGTGTCGAAGCGGCCGCTGGTGCCCAGCATGCGGTGCAGGAAGAGCTCGATCTTCTGCCCCGAGATCAGGCCCGGCGGCAGCATCACCGAGCCTTCGCGGTAGCCGAAGGTCAGGTCGAGCAGGTAGGCCTTCTCCTCGGCACGCCGGCGCGGCTGCTGGTCGCGGCGCGGCGGCGCGTCGTCGAACATGTCGCGGTCCCAGTCGACCGAGCGCAGCGACGCCTCGATCTCCTGCGGCGTGTGGCCGGTCGCGTATGCGGCGCCGACTGCCGAGCCGGCGCTGGTGCCGGCGATGCAGTCGACCGGGATCCGCATCGCCTCGAGCGCGCGCAGTACGCCGACGTGCGCGAAGCCGCGCGCGCCGCCGCCGGACAGCGCCAGGCCGATGCGCGGGCGGCCCGCGGTGCGCGGCACGCCCGCCGACGCAGCACCGGGCGGCGCGACGTCGGGCGCGGCGCGCACCGGCTCGCGCGGCAGCGGCGTGGACGGCACCGGCGCGAGCGGGGTGGGCGATGGCGTCAGCGGCGCGGGCAGGCCTTGTGCGAGCGGTGCGGGGCCGAGGCGCAGCTGTGCATCGGCGAGGCCCGTCGCCGCGGCGAGCGAGACGGCGAACAAGGAACCGAGCAACCGCGGGCGCAGACGGGCGCAGCGCGGGGGAAGCTTCGCCGTCGAGGCTGGCTGCACGGGAGGATTCGGAGAGTTGGCACTCGACCGTGACCATAGCACGGCCGTCCGTCGCGTCCGTCGCGGCGTCCGTTCCCCCCGGGGGCGGATGCCGCGTCCAGCCACGCGGAGCGCGCCGCAAGGACCCTCGTCGACCGTTCCGCGCTCACGTCGGAGGTCCGTCCAGGAGTCCGTCGTGACGCTCCGCTCTCGTACCCTGCCAGCGCTGATCGCGCGCGTCACCCTCGCCTTCGCCGGCACCGTCGCCGCGCAGCGGGTCCAGACCGCCATCGGCGGCGGCCTCGGCGCCGCGCACGGGCACCGCGATCGGCGACGCGATGGACGGCCGGACCGGCGGCATCGTCGATGGCGCGCCCAGCGGCGCCGCCGGCGGCGCGGTGTCCACCGACGGGGGCGCGCGCACCGGCGCGATGATCGATGGTGCGATCGCCTGCGCGTCGCGGGCTGCGGTCGGCGGCAGCGTCGCCGGCTCGACCGGCGCCCTTGTCGGCGCGGGCGTCGGCGGCACGGCCGGGTCGATGGTCGGCGCGTGCGTGTCGGAGCGGCCGCGCACGAAGCTCGGGCGACAGCACACGCACACCCGCGAGGTGATCTACGTCGACGGCAAGCCTGCCGAGCCCGGCGAGCGCACGGGGCACCACACGCACGGCCGGCACGACGACTGCGATCGGGGCGGCACCGGGGCGCGGACCGCCGGGGCCGCTGCGGGCCCCACGGTCAGGGCTTCCGAGTCGCCGGATCGCCGCCCGGCGAGGCAAGCGGTGCGGGGGTCGCAGCGGGCGCGGACGGCGCAGCGGGCGCTCCGGTCGACGGCAGGCCGGGCGTCGAGCCCGACGGCGCCGAGTCTCCCGACGGCGCAGGCGATGCGGGCGTCGCCGGCGCCTGCACCGGAGGCGGCGGCGGCGGCGGCGCGGACGGCGCGGGCAGCACGCCCGGCGTGCCCGGCGCACCGGGGGTGCCCGGCATCGCCGAACCCGGCCCGCCGGTGCCGTCCTCGACGCGCACGACGCGCGTCACGTAGAAGCGCGTCTCGCCGAAGCAGGTCGTCGGCAGTCCGACCTTCTGCTCGTAGTGCAGCGAGACGCGGTGGCCCATGTGCCGGTTGATCTGCTCGGCGACGGTGTCGTCGGTGACGGTGAACTCGAACTTCTCGGGGATCGCGCCCGGCATCGACACCAGCGCGACCTCGCCCTCCCAGGTCTTGCAGAGCCAGCCCTTCTTCGAGAACTTCTGCACCCACCCCGCCCGCTCGCCGCTCGAGTAGCTCCAGTTCAGCACGACGGCGAAGTACAGCGCGCCGACCGCCAGCACGATCAGCAGCACGTACAGCAGGAACCGGCCGAACGAGAACCGGGAAGCGGGCGCGGGAGCGGCCATGGCGTGGGCGGCGGATGCGGGTGCCGGGATGCTATCACCGCCGACCGCGAAGGCGCGGCGGCCGGGACGCGGCACCGCCGCGCGTCAGAACACCGCCGAGGCCCCGCCGTCGATGTTGATGCTCGAGCCGGTGACGAAGCTGGAGCGGCGTGACACCAGGAAGAGGATCACGTCCGCCGCCTCGTCGGCCTCGCCGACGCGCCCGAGCGGCACGGTCTTAGCCATCTCGGCATACAGCGCCTCCGGATCGACGCCGTCGCGCGCCGCGCGCGCCTCGTGCTGACCGGCACGCACGAGCCCGATGCAGACCGTGTTGACCAAGATGCCATGCGCCGCGTATTCGCGCGACAGTGCCTTCGTCATCGCGAGCCCCGCGGCGCGCGACACCGTGGTCGGCATCGTGCGCGCGCCCGGCTGCTTCGCGCCGATGTTGGTCACGTTGACGATGCGCCCGCCGCCGCGCGCCTTCATCGACGGCAGCGCGAGCCGGATCAGCCGGATCGCCGCGAAGAGCTTGAGGTCGAGGTCGGCCTGCCAGGCCTCGTCAGTCACCGACTCGAACGCGCCGGTGCGCGCGGTGCCCGCGTTGTTCACCAGGACGTCGACGCCGCCGAAGGTCCGCTGCGCCTCCTCGACGATCCGCACGCAGTCTTCGGCCCGGGCCACGTCGGCCGCGACCGCGTGCGCGGCGCCGCCCGCCGCGCGGATCTCGGCCACGACCGCGTCGAGCCGCTCGCGCCCGCGCGCGCACACCACAACCTTCGCGCCCTCGGCGGCGAGCCGCAGCGCGGTCGCCCGGCCGATGCCTTGCGTGCCGCCGGTGACGACGGCCACCGTGTCCTTCAGTCCGAGATCCATGCGTGCCTCCCACGTCCGACGATGCGCGCGATCGTCGCGTGCGGTCGCGCCGGGAGCGGCCCCCGCACGACGCCGCGTCGAACCGCGGCGCCGCGCGACGCGATCAGGATGGGCCCGGTCGCGCCTTGCGACCCGGCGCGGCGGGCGGCACGAAACCGGCGATCCGGTAGAGCCACGCGTCGGTCGGGTCGCCGCCCTCGTAGCGGGTCACGATGCACGCGATCACCGAGTGCTTGGAAACCAGCTCGGCGCCGAGCTTGCGCACGGTGTCGAGCGGTGCGGCCATCTCGGCCGAGATCTCGAAGTCGAAGCGCTCGCGGTGCTTGCGCACGACGTCGAGCACGTCGGAGGCGCTCGGGGTGCCCATCACCCGCGCCTCGGGGCCGGGCGCACCGGGCCGCGCGGCGCCGCCGGACCGTCCTTGTGGCGGAAGTTGATCCGCCCCTTGCTCAGGTCGTACGGCGACATCTCGAGCGTCACGTGGTCCCCCGCGAGGATCCGGATCCGGTGCTTGCGCATCTTGCCCGACGCGTACGCGGTGACCTCGACGCCATTCTCGAGCGTGACGCGGAAGCGGGTCTGCGGCAGCACCTCGCTGACCACGCCGCCGAGTTCGATCAGTTCTTCCTTGGACATGCATGTCCCTCCCCGGAGCGCGCCGTCGCGCCCCCTCGCTGAAACTCGATCGGATGGAGAGCACCCGAGGCCGGATCGACACGGCCCGGGGCACGTCGGAGCGGTGTCAGGCGCTCTTCAGGTCGGTCGCCGAGACGCGCCCGTCCCGACCCGACTGGACTTCGAACTGCACGCGCTGCTTCTCGACAAGTTCGGACATGCCCGCGGCCTGGACGGCGGTGATGTGGACGAAGACGTCCTTGGAACCGTCCTCGGGCTGGATGAACCCGAAACCCTTGCCGACGTTGAAGAACTTGACGATGCCGAAGGCCATTGAACCCGTCCTCACAGGACCGCCGCGACCCGGACGGAACGCGGCATCAAATCACCGTGGGACTCGCAGCGACCGCCTCCGACGCGAAGCGATCGCGAACCCGCAACAACTCGATCGCCCATTGTACCCCGACCGACGCCCCCGCATCGCCCCGCTCGACGACCGCCGGCACGGCTGCGCGGATCGGTCGCTCCACGCTCCCACGAGCGGTCGCGCCGACCGCCTTCACCGCCACGCTCAGGCCGTGCGGATCAGCGTCCCGTAGCGCCCGACGTCGGCCTCGAAGCCCTTGAGCGTCTGGTCGGAGATCGAGGCGTGCAGCAGCACCGTGCGGGCGATCTCGGCATTGGCCTCGAAGGTGCTGGCGAGCGCGTCGCGCTGCGATTCGGGCACGTGGTGCAGCAGCGCGCCGATCAGCGCGTCCAGCGCGATGACGCTGCCCTTGAGGTCGCAGATCATCTCGGTGGCGTCCTGCAGCGTCCTCACAGGAGGCTCCGCGCGCACAAAGAAGAACCGCGGCCGAAGCCGCGGTCTTCCGTCGAGCTCCGTGCGGAGCCGACGACGTCCGTCATTCGACGACGCGGATGTTCGAGGCCTGCGGGCCCTTCTGGCCCTGCGTCACGTCGAACTCGACCTTCTGGTTCTCCAGCAGGGTCTTGAAGCCCGTGCCCTGGATTTCCTTGAAGTGCGCGAACAGGTCCTTGCCGCCGGTGTCAGGGGTGATGAACCCGTAACCCTTGCTCTCGTTGAACCACTTGACGGTACCGGTTTCCTTGGCCATTGCAGAGTTCCTTTCGTGTTGATGCCAGGCACGTGCCGGGCACTGCAGAGACACTCCGGGAAACTCGCATAGCAAAGTCGCACATGAGCATGTCTACCAGACAGATGGTAACAGACCGGCGCGGCCGAGCCTCGTCCGTCAAGGTCGGGTCAATGCGAGCAGCACGTCGGCATACCACGCCGCATTGAGCCCGAGCGACTCGTCGAGGTCGCGGTCGCGCGTGCCCATGTCCATCCGGGACGCGTGAACGCCGAGCAGCCGCCACGGCAGCCGCGACCCGGCGAGCGGGCCCGAACGCGCGCGTACGACCACCGGTGCACCGCTGGTGCCCCGGTGCGTGCGCGCGTCGGTGAGGAAGTAGCCCTGCCCCTGGAAGCGCACGCCGAACGCCGACGCGATCCCCGCCTGCCTCACGACCGGCAGGTGGTGGACCGTGTCGTGGAAGCCGAGCGGGAAGCCGACGACCAGCGCGGGCTCGCCGACCTCCACTTCGTCGAGGGCGCCCTCGAGGTGCTCGGGGCCAAAGGCCTCCCAGCCGCGCGACGACTCGAGCGAGGCCGCCTCGAGAGGCACCACCGCCACGTCCACCTGGCCGCCGGTGTCTGACGCCTGCCGCCAACGCGCGATACCGCCCTCGTACAGCGGCACCGCGACCTGCACGGTGCGAGTCAGGTCCACGTCGTCGACGTGCAGCGCGACGCCGACGCGATCCGGCAGGTGGCCCGCCGCCTCGTCGTGCACCACGTGCCCGCTGGTCGCGAGCCAGATGCCGCCGTCGCGGGCGAACAGGAACCCGCTCGCGCGAGTGAGGAGTCCGCCCCCGAGGAAGGTGGACACCTGCACGCAGGCCCGAAGCAGCGACTCGCTCATCGACGTTCTCCACCCGCGACGGCGGGCATCGGTACTCGGCGGAGAAGGACGTGCCCGGCGCGGACGTCCTCGCGGCGGGGCGCGCCGTGCGCGGGGGGCGGCGAGTCGGGCGGGGGTGCCGGGGCGCGGGTGGCGGAGGGCGAGGGATTCGAACCCCCGGTGGGTTGCCCCACAACGGTTTTCAAGACCGCCGCATTCGACCGCTCTGCCAGCCCTCCGTGCTTCGATGATCGCACAGCGCGCACCGGGCGGCGAGAACGCCGACGCGGCCCGACGGACGCGCCGGCCCTCGGTTCAAGCCGGCGAGAACGCCGGCCAGGCCCAGTCGCCGTCGACGATCCGCTGCAGGTGCAGCACCGCGATCTGCGTCTTCACGTCTGGCAGCCGCCCGGCCCGGACCTCGTCGACGAGCTCGCCGAGCGTGCGCCACTCGACGTCGATCCGCTCGCCTGCGTCGAGCGCCCTGCCCTCGCCGGCCGCGCGAGCCTCGAGCCCGCGCGCGAGGTACAGGTCGATCAGCTCGTTCGAGAAGCCGATCGCGGGGTGGATCTGCGTCAGCGGCGCCCACTCGCGCGCCACGTGGCCGGTCTCCTCGAGCAGCTCGCGTCGGGCGGTCTGCAGCGAGGTCTCGCCCGGATCGATCTTGCCCGCGGGGATCTCGAGGTAGGCGCGCTGCATCGGGTAGCGCCACTGGCGCACCATCAGCACGCGGCCGTCGTCGCCGAGCCCGACCATGGCGGCCGCGCCCGGGTGCATGACCCACTCGCGCGGATGTTCGGAGCCGTCGGACAGCCGGGCGACGTCCTTGCGCACGCGCAGGAACACGCCCTGGAAGACGAGCTCGGAGCTGACGGTGCTCTCCCTGAGGTGCTCGCTCATGCGGGGCTCCTGGGCGCGATCCTGTCCCCGAGCCCGGTCAGATGCCGAACGCCTGCTTGACGGCGCCGAGGCACAGCGTCATCAGCGGCCCGGGCGCCAGCCCCAGCACCAGCACCGCCGCGCCATTGACCACCATCAGCGTGCGCGCGTCGGCCGCCAGCGTGATCGCTGCGGTGTCGACCGGCTCGTCGAAGTAGATCGTCTTGACGATGCGCAGGTAGTAGAACGCGCCGATCAGCGACAGCATCACCGCGAACACCGCGAGCCACACCATGCCCGCGTCCACCACCGACTGCAGCACCGCGAGCTTCGCGTAGAAGCCGACGGTGGGGGGGATGCCGGCCAGCGAGAACATCAGGATCAGCATCGTGAACGCGATGCCCGGACTGCGCTTGCCGAGCCCCTTCAGGTCGTCGATCAGTTCGGCCTCGTGGCCCTTGCGCGCGATCAGCATGATCACGCCGAAGGTACCGAGCGTCGTCAGCACGTAGGTGACGACGTAGAACATCGACGCGCTCCACGCGTCGGCCATGCCGTCGGTGCTGCCGCCCACCACGCCCGACAGCATGCCGAGCAGCACGAAGCCGATCTGCGCGATCGTCGAGTAGGCGAGCATCCGCTTGAGGTTGTCCTGCGCGATCGCGACGATGTTGCCGAGGCCCATCGACAGCACCGAAAGCACCAGCAGCATCTGCTGCCAGTCGACCGCCACCGCGGGCAGCGCCTCGGCGAGCATACGGAACGCGATCGCGAAGGTCGCGATCTTCGGTGCGCTCGCGATCAGGAGCGTCGCGACCGTCGGCGTGCCCTGGTAGACGTCCGGCACCCACATGTGGAACGGCACCGCGCCGAACTTGAACGCGAGCCCGGAGACGATGAACACCACGCCGAACACCATCACGGTCGCGTTGGCCGGCGTGCGCCCGCTCATCGACTCGGCGATCCGGTCGAGGTCGAGGGTGCCGGTGCCGCCGTAGAGCATCGACATCCCGTACAGCAGGAAGCCCGAGGCGAGCGCGCCCAGCACGAAGTACTTGATCGCCGCCTCGGTCGAGACCGCGTGGTCGCGGCGCATCGCCGCCAGCGCGTAGAGCGACAGCGACATCAGCTCTAGCCCGAGGTAGACGACGAGCAGGTTGCCGGCAGAGATCATGATCATCTGGCCGAGCAGCGCGAAGAGCGCGAGCGCGTAGAGCTCGCCGCGATGCATCCCGCGGTCGGCCGCGTAGCCGCGCGCGTAGACGAGTGTCGCGGCGACCGCGATATAGGAGGTCAGCTTCAGCACGTGGCCGATGCCGTCGGCGACGTACATGCCGTTGAAGGCCGACTGGGCGGGCTGGCCGAGCTGCCACACGGTGGCGAGCGCCGGCAGCAGCAGCACAGCGAGCGCGAGCCGGTCGATCCGGGTAGGGCCGTCCGCGGGCTTCGCGAAGACGTCGACCAGCAAGACCGCGCAGGCCGACACCAGCAGCAGGATCTCCGGCAGGGCGGCGACGAGGTTGAGCTTGTCCATCGGGATCACTCGGCGATCTTGGAGATGGCGACGTGGTCGAGCAGCGCGCGCACCGACGCCTCGGAGACGTCTGTGAACGGCTTCGGCCACAGGCCCATGACGAGGACCGCGACCGCGAGCGCGGCGAGCATCCAGAACTCGCGCGCATCGACGTCCTTCAGGTGCCGGACCTCGTCGTTGGCGATCTCGCCGAACACCACCCGCTTGTACATCCACAGCGAATACGCGGCGCCGAAGATCAGCGTCGTCGAGGCGATCGCGGCGATCCAGAAGTTGTACTTGACCGCACCGAGGATGACCATGAACTCGCCGACGAAGCCCGAGGTCGCGGGCAGCCCGCTGTTGGCCATCGCGAACAGCATGAAGAGCGCGGCGAACTTCGGCATCGTATTGACGACGCCGCCGTAATCGGCGATCCGCCGACTGTGCATCCGGTCGTAGAGCACGCCGATGCACAGGAACATCGCGCCCGAGATGAAGCCGTGCGAAATCATCTGCACGATCGCGCCCTGCACGCCGAGTTGCTCGAACATGAAGAAGCCCAGGGTCACGAAGCCCATGTGTGCGATCGACGAGTAGGCGACCAGCTTCTTCATGTCGGTCTGCACCAGCGCGACCAGCCCCACGTAGACGACCGCGACCAGCGACAGCACGATCATCGTGCCGGCGAGCGCCTGGCTCGCGTCGGGTACGATCGGCAGCGACAGTCGCAGGAAGCCGTAGGCGCCGAGCTTCAGCATGATCGCGGCCAGCACGACCGAGCCGCCGGTGGGCGCCTCGACGTGCGCGTCGGGCAGCCAGGTGTGCACCGGCCACATCGGCACCTTGACCGCGAACGCGAGCAGGAACGCGAAGAAGATCGCGACCTGCTCGGACATCGACAGCGGCATCTCGTGCCAGTCGAGGATCGAGAACGAGCCCGACTTCAGGTAGAGGTAGATGATCGCGACCAGGGTCAGAAGCGAGCCGAGCAGCGTGTACAGGAAGAACTTGAACGCCGCGTAGACACGGTTCGGTCCGCCCCAGATGCCGATGATGACGTACATCGGGATCAGGGTCGCCTCGAAGAAGACGTAGAACAGCAGCCCGTCGAGCGCCGCGAACACGCCCACCATCAGGCCCGAGAGGATCAGGAACGCCGCCATGTAGCCGGCGACGCGCTCCTCGATGACCTTCCAGCCGGCGACGACGACGAAGATCGTGATGAACGCCGTCAGCATAACGAACCACAGCGAGATCCCGTCCACACCGAGGTGGTACTCCACCCCGAAACGGTCGATCCAGGGCATGCGTTCGACGAACTGCATCTCGGCCGACGCGATGTCGAACTTCGTGTAGAGCGGGATCGTCGCGAGGAAGCCCAGCACCGCGCCGCCAAGCGAGACGGCGCGCACCACGCCGGCGTTGCGGTCGGTGCCGAAGGCCAGCACGAACAGGCCCGCGAGGATCGGGATCCAGATCGCGGCGCTGAGGAAGGAAACGGAGGTGTTCATGTTCTTTTGTCCCCGTGCCGGTCAGCGCGTCGTGATCGGCACGAACCACCAGACCATCACCGCCACGCCGACGATCATCGCGATCGCGTAGTGGTAGATGAAGCCGGACTGGACCCAGCGCAGCACACCGGCGAACCAGCCGACCAGCCGTGCGCTGCCGTTGACCACCGCTCCGTCGATCACCGTCTGGTCACCGACCTTCCACAGGCCGGTGCCGATCGAGCGTGCGCCCCCCGCGAAGAAGATCTCGTTGAAGCGGTCGAGGTAGTACTTGTTCTCGAGCAGGCGGTGCACGCCCGAGAGGCGCTGCTGGATCGCAGCTGGCACTGCCGGGTTGACCAGGTAGCAGTAGTACGCGGCGGCGACTCCGGCGACGGCGAGCCAGAACACCGGGGTGACCAGCGCGTGCACGCCCATCGCCGCCCAGCCGTGGAAGTGCCCGGCGAGCTCGGTCATCGCACCGTGCTTCGCAGCGTCGACGTGGATCACGTCCTTGAAGAAGTCGCCGAAGACCATCGGGCCGACGGTGTAGAGGCCGATCAGCACCGACGGGATCGCGAGCATCACCAGCGGGACGGTGACGACCGCCGGACTCTCGTGCGGCGGGCCACCGTGGTGCCCGTGGTCGTCGTGACCGTGCCCGTGGTCGCCGTGCCCCGCGTCGTGACCGTGTCCGGACGCGTCGAAGCGCTCCCTGCCGTGGAAGACCAGGAAGTACATCCGGAACGAGTAGAACGCGGTCACGAAGACGCCGACCAACACCGCGGCATACGCGAAGCCGCTGCCGGCGAGCTCGGAGTGCTTCACCGCCTCGATGATCAGGTCCTTCGAGTAGAAGCCCGAGAAGAACGGGGTGCCGATCAGCGCGAGGGAGCCCAGCAGCGAGGTGATCCAGGTGATGGGCATGTACTTGCGCAGCCCGCCCATGTTCCGGATGTCCTGGTCGTGGTGCATACCGATGATGACCGAGCCGGCGGCGAGGAACAGCAGCGCCTTGAAGAACGCGTGCGTCATCAGGTGGAAGATCGCGACCGAGTAGGCCGATGCGCCCAGCGCCACCGTCATGTAGCCAAGCTGCGACAGCGTCGAGTACGCAACCACTCGCTTGATGTCGTTCTGGACGATGCCGAGGAAGCCCATGAAGAGCGCGGTGATCGCGCCGATCGTCATCACGAACGACAGCGCGGTGTCCGACAGCTCGAACAGCGGCGACATCCGCGCGACCATGAAGATGCCCGCGGTCACCATCGTCGCCGCGTGGATCAGCGCCGAGATCGGAGTCGGGCCTTCCATCGAGTCGGGCAGCCAGACGTGCAGCGGAAACTGCGCCGACTTGCCCATCGCGCCGATGAACAGGCAGATGCAGGTCACGGTGAGCAGCGACCACTCGGCCGCGCCCACCAGGTTGATCGTCTTGTCCGCGACCCCGGGCGCCGCCTTGAACACCTCGGCGTAGTCGAGGCTGCCGAAGTAGGCGAGCACCAGGCCGATGCCGAGCACGAAGCCGAAGTCGCCGACGCGGTTGACGAGGAACGCCTTCAGGTTCGCGTAGATCGCCGTCGGTCGCGTGTACCAGAACCCGATCAGCAGGTACGACACCAGGCCGACCGCCTCCCAGCCGAAGAACAGCTGCAGGAAGTTGTTCGACATCACCAGCATCAGCATCGAGAAGGTGAACAGGCTGATGTAGGCGAAGAAGCGCTGGTAGCCGGGGTCGTCCTTCATGTAGCCGATGGTGTAGACGTGCACCATCAGCGAGACCGAGGTCACGACGCACATCATCGTCGCGGTCAGCGAGTCGATCAGGAAGCCGACCTCGAACTTCACGCCGTCGACGACCGCCCAGGTGTAGAGCGGACCATTGAAGGTGTTGCCGGCGAGCACGTCGCGCAGCACCGTGATCGACGCGAGCAGCGAGACCAGCACGCCGAGGATGGTGACGACGTGGCTCAGCGTGCGGCCGATGACGCGGCCGAACAGGCCGGCTAGGATCGCACCGACGAGCGGCGCGAACGGGACGAGCAGGTAGGCTGTCTTCATGTCGTTGTTCTCTTCCCTGCGGCCGTCAGCCCTTCAGTGCGTCCATGTCCTCGACGTTGATCGTGTCGAGGTTGCGGAACAGCACGACGAGGATCGCGAGGCCGATCGCCGACTCGGCGGCGGCCACCGTCAGGATGAAGAACACGAAGATCTGCCCCGCAGCGTCGCCGAGGAAGTGCGAGAACGCGACGAAGTTCATGTTGACGGCGAGCAGCATCAGCTCGATCGCCATCAGGATGATGATGACGTTGCGCCGGTTCAGGAAGATGCCGACGACGCTGATCGCGAACAGGATCGCGCCAAGCCCGAGGTAGTGCGCCAGGGTGATGGTCATTTCTGAGGCTCGATTCCGTTCGCGGGGGCCGCGGTCGTCGCAGAGGCCGGCGGGGTCGCGGGGCGACCGGGCATCTTCACCAGCCGGACCCGGTCGGTGCTGCGCACGCGCACCTGCTCGGACACGCTCTGCGCCTTCACGCCCTCCCGGCGGCGCAGGGTCAGCGCGATCGCGGCGACGATCGCCACCAGCAGGATCACCGCGGCGATCTCGAACGGGTAGACGTACTCGGTGTAGATCAGCGCGCCGAGCGCCTTGGTGTTGCTGTAGTCGGCCGGCAGGCGCGGCGCGTAGGACGCCTGGATCGTGCCGAACTGGTGCCACAGCACCGCGATCAGCTCGAGCACCACGACGACGCCGACGAAGGCCGCGACCGGCAGGTTCTTCCAGAAACCCTGGCGCATCCGGTCGACGTTGATGTCGAGCATCATCACGACGAACAGGAACAGCACCATCACCGCGCCGATGTAGACGAGCACCAGCGTGATCGCGAGGAACTCCGCCCTCAGCAACAGCCAGATCGCCGCGGCCGAGAAGAAGGTCAGCACCAGGAACAGCGCGCTGTGCACCGGATTGCGCGCGGTGACGACCCGCAGCGCAGAGAACACGGTGACGGCCGCGAACAGGTAGAAGAAGAAGACGGTCGGGTCCACGGGGGCTCTCGTCTGGGGGTCCGGGTCAGCGGTACCGGGCGTCGGCTTCGCGGGCCGCCGCGATGTCCTTCTCGTACCGGTCGCCGACCGCCAGCAGCATCTCCTTGGTGAAGTAGAGATCACCGCGCTTCTCGCCGTGGTACTCGAGGACGTGGGTCTCGACGATCGAGTCCACCGGGCACGACTCCTCGCAGAAGCCGCAGAAGATGCACTTGGTGAGGTCGATGTCGTAGCGCTTCGTGCGCCGCGTGCCGTCGTCGGGTCGCACGTCGGACTCGATGGTGATCGCGAGCGCCGGGCACACCGCCTCGCACAGCTTGCAGGCGATGCAGCGCTCCTCGCCGTTCGGGTAGCGGCGCAGCGCGTGCAGACCGCGGAAGCGCGGCGAGTATGGCGTCTTCTCCTCGGGGAACTGCACGGTGATCTTGCGCGCGAACACCTGCGAGCCCGTGAGCCGCAGGCCCTTGAGCAGCTCGACGAGCATGAAGCTCTTGACGAAGTCCTTGATCGCTTCCATGGGGGTCTTCGCTCGGAAGGTCAGTTCCAGATGTTGAGCGGCGTCTGAATCCAGATGCCGACGACCACCAGCCAGACCAGCGTGACCGGGATGAAGATCTTCCAACCGAGCCGCATGATCTGGTCGTAGCGGAACCGCGGGAACGAGGCGCGGACCCAGATGAAGACCGTGACCAGCATGAAGGTCTTCAGGAACAGCCAGAACCAGTCCCAGAACCACTGCGGGCCGGGCACGGCCTCGATCGCGATGAACGGCGCCCAGCCGCCGAGGAACATGATCGCGGCCAGCGCCGAGATCAGGATCATGTTGGCGTACTCGGCGAGAAAGAAGATCGCGAAACCCATGCCCGAGTACTCGATCATGTGGCCGGCGACGATCTCCGACTCGCCCTCGACGACGTCGAACGGATGCCGGTTGGTCTCGGCGATACCCGAGATGAAGTACACGACGAAGACCGGCAGCAGCGGCAGCCAGTTCCAGCTGAGCAGGTTCAGGCCCATCTCGGCGAAGCGGCCCTGGTTCTGGCCCTCGACGATGTCGGTCATGTTCAGGCTGCCCGACACCATCAGCACGACCACCAGCGCGAAGCCGATCGCGAGCTCGTACGACACCATCTGGGCCGAGGCGCGGAGCGCGCCGAGGAACGCGTACTTCGAGTTCGAGGCCCAGCCGGCGAGGATCACGCCGTAGACCTCGAGCGAGGTGATCGCGAGCAGCAGCAGCAGGCCGGCGTTCACGTTGGCGAGGGCGCGGTCGGGCCCGAACGGGATCACCGCCCATGCGGCGAGCGCCGGCATGATCGTCATGATCGGACCGAGGATGTACAGCCCCTTGCTCGCCTGCGTCGGGACGATGATCTCCTTGAAGATCAGCTTCACCGCGTCGGCGATCGGCTGCAGCAGCCCCTTCGGTCCGACCCGGTTGGGCCCGATCCGCAGCTGGATGAAGCCGATGAACTTGCGCTCCCAAAGCGTCAGGTAGGCGACGCAGGCCATCAGCGGCGCGAGCACCGCGACGATCTTGATCAGCGTCCAGACGACGGGCCACGCGCCGCCGAGCAGCGCCTGGCCCTGGCTGTCGAGGGCATCGATCCAGTTCATCACGCACGCTCCACGGCGATCTCCCCGAACATCCCACCCAGCCCTGCGGTGCTCGCGTGGGCGGCGGCGATGCGCACCGTTCCGTCGGCCACGCCCGGATCGAGCGCCGCCTCGAGCAGCGCCTCACCCTGTCCTGCCCCACCGAGCGCCTGCCGCACCCGCACCGCGTCGCCCGCCGCGAGGCCGAGCGTCGCGAGCGTCGCGGCGTTCATGCGCGCCTTGGGCGGCTGCGCGTCGCGCGTGGCCTGCAGGCTCGGGGCGCGCCGGACGATCACATCGCCGGAATAAAGCGGCACGTCGGCGACGCGCTGCAGCCCGACCGACGGCGCGGGCAGCGCGAGGCCGCCGGACACCGCATTCGACAGCCTCGCGGCGACGTCTTCGGGCAGCGCCTGCGCGCGGACCTGCTCGGCGCTCTCCTGGTCGAAGCCGGTGACCGCGAGCAGGTTGCCGAGCACGCGCAGCACCTTCCAGCCGGGCCGTGCGTCGCCGCGCGGCCGCACCACGCCCGCGAACGACTGGACGGTGCCGGCGCAGTTGACGAACGCGCCGGCGGTCTCGGTGAACGGGGTGATCGGCAGCAGGCAGTCGGCCGCCGCCAGCAATTCGTCAGAGCGGAACGCCGTCAGGGCGATCACGGTGTCGGCAGCGCCGATCGCGGCGGCGGCCGCGCCGGGCATGCCGTGGTCGAGCCGCGGCTCGAGGCCGAGCAGGAGGTAGGCCTTCAGAGGCTGCTCGACCATGCCGGCTGCATCCAGGCCGCCCGGCCCAGGCACCGCGCCCGCCAGCTGCCCGCCGACCGCGTTCGCGCCGTCGACCGTCCAGCCGAGCGTCGCGCCGGTGGCTGCGGCGAGCGACTGCGCGAGCGCGGCGAGTTGTGCCGCCTGCGGATGCTGTCCGACCGCGTTGCCGAGCAGCACCGCCTTCGCCTGACCGCTCGCGAGTGTCGCGGCGAGCGCACGCGCGGCCTCGCTCGGCTGCACGCCGGCGAGTTCGGCGGGCACCGCCTCGTTCTTCTGTTGCAGCGTCGCGACCAGCGCGCCCGCCAGCATCACGCCCCACTCGGACGACGCGACGATCGCCTTCGCGGCGACCGGCATCAGCAGGTCGTCGTCGGCTGCGTGCAGCACCGCGACGCGCGCGCCGCGCTTGACCGCGGCGCGTACGCGCGCCGCGAGCAGCGGGTGGTCCTTGCGCAGGAACGAACCGACCAGCAGCACGCGGTCGAGCGCGTTGATCCGCTCGATGGGCATGCCGAGCCACGGCACGCCCTGCAGGCGCGAGGCGAGCGTCGGATCGGCCAGCCGCGGCCGGCAGTCGACGTTCTCGCTGCCCAGCCCGCGCACCAGCTTCGCGAGCAGGTGCAGCTCTTCGACGGTCGCCTGCGGCGAGGCGAGCCCTCCGATCGCGGCCGCACCGTGCTTCGCGCGCACGCCGGACAGCGCGTGCGCCGCGTAATCGAGCGCGGCCTGCCACTCGACCTCGTGCCACTTGCCGTCGTGCTTGAGCATCGGTCGCTCGAGCCGTTCGACCGAGCTCAGCCCCTCGTACGAGAAGCGATCGCGGTCTGACAGCCAGCACTCGTTGATCGACTCGTTCTCGAGCGGCAGCACGCGCATCACCGTGTTCTGCTTGACCTGCACCACCAGGTTCGAGCCGAGCGAGTCGTGCGGCGCGACCGACTTGCGGCGCGACAGCTCCCAGGTGCGGGCGCTGTAGCGGAACGGCTTGGAGGTCAGCGCGCCCACCGGGCACACGTCGATCATGTTGCCCGACAGCTCGGACTCCACGCCGCGGCCGACGAAGCTCATGATCTCGGAGTGCTCGCCGCGCCCAGCCATGCCGAGCTCCATGACCCCGGCGATCTCCTGGCCGAAGCGCACGCAGCGCGTGCAGTGGATGCAGCGCGTCATCTCCTCGGCTGAGATCAGCGGCCCCATCGACTTGTGGAAGACGACCCTCTTCTCCTCGGTGTAGCGCGAGGCCGAGGCGCCGTAGCCCACCGCGAGGTCCTGCAGCTGGCACTCGCCGCCCTGGTCGCAGATCGGGCAATCGAGAGGGTGGTTGATCAGCAGGAACTCCATCACGCCCTTCTGGGCCTTGACGGCTTTCTGCGACTTCGTCCACACCTTCATGCCCTGCGACACCGGCGTCGCGCAGGCCGGCAGCGGCTTGGGCGCCTTCTCGACGTCGACCAGGCACATGCGGCAGTTGGCCGCGATCGACAGCTTCTTGTGGTAGCAGAAATGCGGCACGTAGACGCCGAGCGCGTTGGCCGCATGCATGACCATGCTGCCTTCCGCGACCTCGACCTTCCTGCCGTCGACCTCGATCTCGACCATGTGACTCTGCCGCTCAGACGTACGCCGGGACCACGCAGCGCTTGTGCTCGACGTGGTGTTCGAACTCGGACCAGTAGTGCTTCAGGAACGCCTTGACCGGCATCGCGGCGGCATCTCCGAGCGCGCAGATGGTCCGGCCCTGGATGTTGTCGGCGACCTCACCGAGGCGCTTGAGGTCCTCGACGGTGCCTTCGCCGTGCTCGATGCGGTGAACCATGCGCCACAGCCAGCCGGTGCCCTCGCGGCACGGCGTGCACTGGCCGCAGGACTCCTCGTAGTAGAAGTAGGACAGCCGCAGCAGCGACTTCACCGCACAACGCGTGTCGTCCATCACGATGACCGCGCCGGAGCCGAGCATCGAGCCGGCCTTCGCGATCGAGTCGTAGTCCATGTCGGTGGCCATCATGATCTCGGCGGGCAGCACCGGCATCGACGAGCCCCCCGGGATCACCATCTTGAGCGTGCGCCCCGGGCGCATGCCGCCGGCCAACTCGAGCAGCTTCGCGAAAGGCGTGCCGAGCGGGATCTCGTAGTTGCCCGGCCGCTGCACGTCGCCCGACACCGAGAAGATCTTCGTGCCGCCGTTGTTCGGCTTGCCGATCTCGAGGAACTTCGAGCCGCCGTTGCGGATGATCCAGGGGACCGCCGCGAAGGTCTCGGTGTTGTTGATCGTGGTGGGCTTGCCGTACAGGCCGTAGCTCGCCGGAAACGGCGGCTTGAAGCGCGGCTGCCCCTTCTTGCCCTCGAGCGACTCGAGCAGCGCGGTCTCCTCGCCGCAGATGTACGCGCCGAACCCGTGGAACGCGTGCAGTTGGAACGAGAACGACGAGCCGAGGATGTCCCTGCCGAGGAAGCCCGCCGCGCGCGCCTCCTCGAGGGCGGCCTCGAAGCGCTCGTAGGACTCCCAGATCTCGCCGTGGATGTAGTTGTAGCCCACGGTGATGCCCATCGCATAGGCGGCGATCGCCATGCCCTCGATCACGATGTGCGGGTTGTAGCGCAGGATGTCGCGGTCCTTGAACGTGCCTGGCTCGCCCTCGTCGGAGTTGCAGACCAGGTACTTCTGGCCCGGGAACTGCCGCGGCATGAAACTCCACTTGAGGCCGGTCGGGAAGCCAGCGCCGCCGCGGCCGCGCAGCCCGCTCGCCTTGACCTCGCCGATCACCTGCTCGGGCGTCATGCCCTCCTTCAGGATCTTCGTCAGCGCCTCGTAGCCGCCGCGCTCGCGGTACGCGTCGATGTGCCAGCCGTCGGGCGAGCTCAGCCCCGCGTAGATCTGCGGCGAGATGTGCCGGCCGTGGAAGCAGGTCTCCTGGACGCGCACGTCCGAGAGCGCCTGGCGGAAGTCGTTCGCACCCATCCCGTTGCTTCTCCTGGATCAGGTCTTCTTGAGCTCGTCGACGAGCGCGTCGAGCCGCTGGCTGCCCATGAAGCTGCACATCCGCTTGTTGTTGACCAGCAGCACGGGCGCGTCGCCGCAGGCGCCGAGGCACTCGGCCTCGACCAGCGTGAACGTGCCGTCGGGCGTGGTCTCGCCGAAGCCGATGCCGAGCTTCTCCTTCAGGTACGAGGCGGCCTTGTCGCCGTCGCGCAGCTGGCACGGCAGGTTCGTGCACACCGCGAGCCGGAACGTCCCCGGCTTCGTCTTCACGTACATGTTGTAGAAGGTCGCGACCTCCCACACCGCGATCGACGGCATCTGCAGGTAGGCCGCGACGTCGTCGATCACGTCCTGCGACACCCAGCCGATCTCGTCCTGCGCGATCGCGAGCGCGGCCATCACGGCCGACTGCTTCCGGTCGGCGGGAAACTTGGCGACCTCGCGGTCGATCCGCCGGTAGGCACCCTCGGAAAGGAGACTCATCTGTCGATCTCGCCGAACACGATGTCCTGCGTGCCGATCAGCGTGACCACGTCGGCCAGCATGTGGCCGCGCGCCATCTCGTCGAGCGCCTGCAGGTGGGGGAAGCCCGGCGCGCGGATCTTGAGCCGGTACGGCTTGTTCGCACCGTCGGACACCAGGTAGAGGCCGAACTCGCCCTTCGGGTGCTCGACGCACGCGTAGGCCTCGCCCTCGGGCACGTGCATGCCCTCGGTGAAGAGCTTGAAGTGGTGGATCAGCTCTTCCATGTTCGACTTCATCGCGACGCGCGACGGCGGCGCGACCTTGTGGTCGTCGACGATCACCGGCCCCGGGTTCCTGCGCAGCCAGTCGACGCACTGCTTGACGATCCGGTTGCTCTGGCGCATCTCCTCGACGCGGACCAGGTAGCGGTCGTAGCTGTCGCCGTTGCGCCCGACCGGGATGTCGAAGTCGAGCCGGTCGTACACCTCGTAGGGCTGCGTCTTGCGCAGGTCCCATTCGACGCCCGAGCCGCGCAGCATCGGGCCGGTGAAGCCGAGCGCCTTCGCGCGCTCGGGCGAGACCACGCCGATGCCGACCAGCCGCTGCTTCCAGATGCGGTTGTCGGTCAGCAGCGTCTCGTAGTCGTCGACGCAGCCCGGGAAGCGCTGCGTGAAGAGATCGAGGAAGTCGAGCACCGAGCCCTGGCGGTTCGCGTTCAGCTCGGCCACGCCGCGCTCGTTGCGGACCTTGCTCGCGACGTACTGCGGCATGCGGTCGGGCAGGTCGCGGTAGACGCCGCCCGGGCGGTAGTAGGCCGCGTGCATCCGCGCGCCCGACACCGCCTCGTAGACGTCCATCAGGTCCTCGCGCTCGCGGAACGCGTAGAGGAAGACCGTCATCGCGCCGACGTCGAGCCCGTGCGCGCCCAGCCACATCAGGTGATTCAGGATCCGGGTGATCTCGTCGAACATCACGCGGATGTACTGCGCTCGCTCCGGCACCTGCACGCCGAGCAGCTTCTCGATCGCCATCACGTAAGCGTGCTCGTTGCACATCATCGACACGTAGTCGAGGCGATCCATGTACGGCACGTTCTGCAGGAACGTACGCGTCTCGGCCAGCTTCTCGGTCGCGCGGTGCAGCAGGCCGATGTGCGGGTCGGCGCGCTGCACGACCTCGCCGTCGAGCTCGAGCACCAGCCGCAGCACGCCGTGCGCGGCCGGGTGCTGCGGGCCGAAGTTGAGGGTGTAGTTCTTGATCTCTGCCATCTCTCGCTCCCCGGTGGGGCCCTCAGCGGCCGACGCCGTAGCCCCCCTCGCGGATCACGCGGGGCACGATCTCGCGCGGCTCGATCGTCACCGGCTGGTAGATCACGCGCTTCTGTTCGGGGTCGTAGCGCATCTCGACGTAGCCCGAGACCGGGAAGTCCTTGCGGAACGGATGCCCGACGAAGCCGTAGTCGGTCAGGATCCGGCGCAGATCGGCGTGGCCCTCGAAGACGATGCCGTACAGGTCGAAGGCCTCGCGCTCGAACCAGCCGAGCGACGGCCACACGTCGGTCAGCGACTCGATCAGCGGGAAGTCGTCGTCGGGGCAGAACGTGCGCAACCGCAGCCGCTGGTTGCGCTCGACCGACAGCAGGTGGACGACGACCGCGTAGCGCGCGCCGTCCCAGGCGCCGTGGCCGTAGTCGAGATAGTCCATGCCGCACAGGTCGACCGCGGTGTCGAAGCGCAGCGCCGAGTGGTCACGCAGCGTGCGCGCGACCTCGACATGGTCGGCCGCGCGGACGACCAGCGTGAGCTCGCCGAGCCGCTCGGTCAGCGCGACGACGCGCTCGCCCAGCGCCTCGGAGACGGCGGCCTTCAGGGTGTCGGTAGCGCTCATCGGGGGTCCTTCAGCGCGCGATCGTGCTGGTGCGCCGGATCTTGTTCTGCAACTGCATGATCCCGTAGAGCAGTGCCTCGGCCGTCGGCGGGCAGCCCGGCACGTAGACGTCGACCGGCACGATCCGGTCGCAGCCGCGCACGACCGAGTACGAGTAGTGGTAGTAGCCGCCGCCGTTGGCGCACGAGCCCATCGAGATCACCCAGCGCGGCTCGGGCATCTGGTCGTAGACCTTGCGCAACGCCGGCGCCATCTTGTTGCACAGGGTACCGGCGACGATCATCACGTCGGACTGCCGCGGGCTCGGCCTGAACATGATCCCGAAGCGGTCCAGGTCGTAGCGCGACGCTCCCGCGTGCATCATCTCGACCGCGCAGCATGCCAGACCGAAGGTCATCGGCCACATGGAGCCGGTGCGGGTCCAGTTGATCAGCTTGTCGAGGCTCGTCGTGACGAAGCCCTCGTTGAGGATGCCTTCGATGCTCATGCGTGCTCACCCGTACCGCCGGTGGTGCCACCCGCGATCAGCCGCGCCGCGAAGCGCGGGATGCCCATGTCGACCCGCCCGGGGCGCGATGCCGTGACGACGGGATACCGCCGCCCGGCCGCGCCGCTCAGAGTTCTCGTTGCCTTCCCAGTCGCCGCTCCGCTATTCCCAGTCGAGCGCGCCCTTCATCCATTCATAGACGAACCCCACCACGAGGATCGTCAGGAAGACCATCATCGACATGAACCCGAAGAAGCCGATGGTGTCGAGCGACACGGCCCACGGGAACAGGAATGCGATCTCCAGGTCGAACAGGATGAAGAGGATCGCCACGAGGTAGTAGCGGACGTCGAACTTCATGCGTGCGTCCTCGAAGGCTTCGAAGCCGCATTCGTACGGGGAGAGTTTGACGGGGTCCGGACGGGAGGGACCGAGGAGCTTGC
This sequence comes from Burkholderiales bacterium, assembly GCA_020248665.1. Lineage (GTDB taxonomy): Bacteria > Pseudomonadota > Gammaproteobacteria > Burkholderiales > Burkholderiaceae_E > UBA4615. Next base: position 25,766 of record JADCHE010000111.1, read on the forward strand.
CGAGGACCAACGGCGCGACGCCGACGCCTGCGCCCACCAGTATGAACAGGAGGACGGGCAGGTAGTTCTCTAGGTTCACGAAGCTTCCCTGATTGGAGCGCCGCCCTGACTGTCGTGGGGACGCCCTGGATTTGGTGCCGACGGCGAGACTCGAACTCGCACAGCTTTCGCCACTACCCCCTCAAGATAGCGTGTCTACCAATTTCACCACGTCGGCTCAGCCCCAGATTCTAGCGCGAAATCATTTCGGGATATCGCCCCCGGGACCACTTTTTTGCACTGCATCACCGCCGGACGGCGCTGTCGGCGCGGCGGGCACCGGCGCGGTCGGCGCCGTGCCCGGGGCGGCCGGGGCAGCAGCCGGCACCGAGTCCATCACGCTCGCGGGCGCGCGACCGACGCCGCGGGCGTTGCCGAAGAACGCCAGCGCGAGCGTGCAGACGAAGAACACGGTCGCCAGCGCGGCCGTGAGCCGCGACAGGAAGTTCGCCGAGCCGGTGGCCCCGAACAGGCTGCCCGACGAGCCCGAGCCGAAGGCCGCGCCCATGTCGGCGCCCTTGCCGTGCTGCAACAGCACCAGCACGATCACGCCGATCGCGCTCAGCACCTGGATCACCACCGCGAGGGTTGCGAGAATCGCCATCCGTACCTTCCTTGATGCGGCCGCGCGACGTCGCGCGTGCCGCCGTTGTCGTCAATCGACCCGGTCAGCCCCGATGCGCCGCAGCGCCGAGGATCGCCAGGAAATCCGCAGCGACCAGCGAGGCTCCACCGATCAGGCCGCCGTCGACGTCGGGCCGCGAGAACAGCTCCGCCGCGTTCGAGGGCTTGACCGAGCCGCCGTAGAGCAGTTGCAGCCGTGGCGCGGCCGCGACGCCGCCCGCGGCGAGCCGCGACCGGATGAACGCGTGGGCGTCCTGCGCCTGCTGCGGCGTGGCGGTGAGCCCGGTGCCGATCGCCCAGACCGGCTCGTAGGCCAGCACGCACCGCTCGCCCGCTGGTGCGAGCATCGCGCAGACCGCGTCGACCTGACGGGCGAGCACCGCCTCGGTCGCGCCGGACTCGCGCTCGGTGCGGGTCTCGCCGACGCAGACCACCGGTACGAGCCCCGCGGCGAGCACGCGCGCGGCCTTGCGCACGACCACCTCGTCGGTGTCTCCGAAGAGCGTCCGGCGCTCGGAGTGGCCGACCAGCACGTGGGTGCAGCCGAGGTCGGCGAGCATCCGGGCCGACACGCCGCCGGTGAACGCGCCGTCGTCGTGCTCGCAGACGTCCTGCGCGCCCCAGGTCACCCGCGATCCGGACAGCCGGGCGGCCGCGAGCCCCAGGTACGGGAACGGCGGGCAGACGCCGACCTGCACGCCCGCCAGTCCGGCGGCGCCTTCGCGCACGGCCGCGAGCAGCGCCTCGGCCGACGCGACGCCGCCGTTCATCTTCCAGTTGCCGAGCACGAGCTTCGCGCGCATGGGGCTCCGAGCGCCGAGGAAAAACCCTAGATTCTAGCGTCCGGACCGCGAGCGGGTCAATTCGTCGGGGCGGATGGCGGCGGGGGGCGGGCGACGGCGGGCCGGCCGGAGCGCCAGCGCAGGAACCACATCACGTAGCCCGAGACCGCGTAGACGAGGAACAGCGAGAACAGCACGATCGGCGGATCGGACGACACCAGCACGAAGGCCAGGACGATCAGCGGCACGACCATGTACGGCACGGTCTTGCGGAAGTTCACGTCCTTGAAGCTGTAGAACGGCGCGTTCGAGACCATCGTGACGCCCGCGTACACCGTGACGGCCCATGCAAGCCATCGCAGGTCCGGGCCGGTCGAGTCGATCCAGCGGGTCTCGCGCAGGTCGGTCGCGATCCAGACGAGCCCGGCCACCAGCGCGGCCGCGGCCGGGCTGGGCAGCCCCTGGAAGAAGCGCTTGTCGACCACGCCGATGTTGGTGTTGAAGCGCGCGAGCCGCAGCGCCGCGCCCGCGACGTAGACGAAGGCAGCGAGCCAGCCGAGCTTGCCCATGCCGCGCAGCGACCACTCGTAGACGATCAGCGCCGGCGCCGCCCCGAACGACACCATGTCGGACATCGAGTCGTACTGCTCGCCGAACGCGCTCTGCGTGTTGGTCAGGCGCGCCACGCGCCCGTCGAGGCTGTCGAGCACCATCGCGACGAAGATCGCGACCGCCGCCGCCTCGAAGCGCCCGTTCATCGCCTGCACGATCGCGTAGAAGCCGGCGAACAGGTTCGCGGTGGTGAACGCGTTGGGGAGGATGTAGACGCCGCGCGAGCGCGGCTTCGGGGGGGTGGCCTCGGTGCCCGCGACGGCCGGGCGCACCGGCCGGGTACCGCGGAACGGCCGGAATCTCCGGCGCTTCGGTTCGTCCATCGCGACAGGCTACCGTCCGGCAGCGTCCGAGACAACCGCGCCCGCGCGTCGGTGCCCGACGCGCGGGCGCAGCACGGGTTCGCTCACGGCGCCGCGTAAGGCCCCTGCCGCAGCCACTTGGTCGCGATCCACTTGTGGCCGCGCAGCACCGGCATGCCGGCGTGCAGGCAGCGCGAGTCGATCTCGCCACGCGCGTTCGTGTACTCGAAGTACACGGCGCTGCCGCGGCGCGGTCGCACCGACAGCTCGAGCTCGGGAAAGTAGGTGTCGCCCCCCTGCTCGGGCTCGCGCAGGTACATCACCACGGTCGCGACCCGCTGGCCGCCGTGCTGCAGCTGGCGTGCCGAGCCCTCGAAGGCCGGGTCGAACCAGTCGTGGTGCGGCTCGTACTCACCGTTCTCCGGGTAGTGCAGCAGCTGCAGCGGCTCGCCGTGCGCGATCGGGATGCCGGTGAGCGCGGCGACCCGTGCCTCGATCCGAGAGACCACCGCGTTCTCGCCGTGGCCGAAGTGCGCGCCCTCGCTGCGGCGCACCCCGCTGATCTCCAGCCGTCCCGAGGTCGGGTCGACCACCTCGGAGCGCTTGAGCTTGCCCTGCGCCATGCGGATCAGCGCGTCGCACTCCTGCTCGGTCAGCAGGTCCTCGACGAGCGCGACGTTCGGGTTGGCGAGCACCATCGCCAGCCGTACGTCGCGGTCCGCGACGCGCAGCCGCGTGCCGGCCGCCGGCAGGCGGATCGGATCGGCCGCGTAGTCGTCGAGCATCGACGGGTTCTGCTGGCGCACGCGCTCCGTCATCGATCGAATCACCGAGATCGCGACGCGCGCATAGCCGTCCTCGAAGCCGCCTTCGCGCATGGCGGCCAGCAGCGTCTCGTCGTCCGCCCCCCGCACCAGCGCCGAGGTCAGCCAGTCCTGCCAGTCGGGATGGATCAGGCCCGGCCAGCCGCCCGCGCCGGCCGCCGAGGCGGCGGGCGCTGACGGACGCAGCGCCGCGGGCGCGCCCTCGTCGTTGGCCGCGGCGTGGTTCGGGCCCGCCGTCACGTCAGTTGCGCGACTTGTCGACCAGCTTGTTGGCCTTGATCCAGGGCATCATCGCACGCAGCTTCTCTCCGACCACCTCGATCGGATGCTCGGCCATCAGGCGGCGCTTGGACAGCAGCGTCGGAGCGCCCGCGCGGTTCTCGAGGATGAACCGCTTCGCGTAGTCGCCCGACTGGATGTCGGCCAGCACGCGCTTCATCTCCGCCTTGGTCTCGGCGGTCACCAGGCGGGGCCCGGTCTCGTACTCGCCGAACTCCGCGTTGTTGGAGATCGAGTAGTTCATGTTCGCGATGCCGCCCTCGTAGATCAGGTCGACGATGAGCTTGAGCTCGTGCAGGCACTCGAAGTACGCCATCTCGGGCGCGTAGCCGGCCTCGACCAGGGTCTCGAAGCTCGCCTTGATCAGCTCGACGGTGCCGCCGCACAGGACGGTCTGCTCGCCGAACAGATCGGTCTCGGTCTCCTCGCGGAAGTTCGTCTCGATGATGCCTGCGCGGCCGCCTCCGATCGCGCACGCGTACGACAGCGAGTGGTGCAGCGCCGCGCCGCTGCGGTCCTGGTGGATCGCGACCAGCATCGGCACGCCGCCGCCCTGCGCGTAGGTCGAGCGCACGGTGTGGCCCGGCGCCTTCGGCGCGACCATCGTGACGTCGAGGTCCGTGCGCGGCACGACCTGGCCGTAGTGGATGTTGAAGCCGTGCGCGAACGCGAGCGTCGCGCCCTGCTTGATGTTCGGCTCGATGTCGGACTTGTAGGTCGCGGCGATGTGCTCGTCCGGCATCAGCATCATCACGAAGTCCGCGCCCTTGACCGCGTCGGCGATCTCGGCGGGCTTCAGGCCGGCCTTCTTGACCTTGTCCCACGACGGGCCGCCCTTGCGCACGCCGACGACGACCTTGACGCCCGAATCGTTGAGGTTCTGCGCGTGTGCGTGGCCCTGCGAGCCGTAACCGATGATGGCGACCTTCTTGCCCTTGATGAGCTTGAGATCGCAGTCCTTGTCGTAGTAGACCTTCATGGGGCTTCCTTCCTCCGGTGGATGTCTCGGTTGTTCGGACGAGGCCGGTGCATCAGGCCTTCAGGACCCGCTCGCCGCGGGCAATGCCCGACGCGCCGGTGCGGACCGTCTCCAGGATCGCCGTTGCGTCGAGCGCGTCGATGAACGCGTCGAGCTTCGTGCCGTCGCCGGTGAGCTCGATGGTGTAGCTCTTGTCGGTGACGTCGATGACGCGGCCGCGGAAGATGTCCGCCATCCGCTTCATCTCCTCGCGCTCCTTGCCGACCGCGCGCACCTTGATCAGCATCAATTCGCGCTCGATGTACGGCGTCTCGATCAGGTCGACGACCTTCACCACGTCGATCAGGCGGTTCAGGTGCTTGGTGATCTGCTCGATGACCTCGTCCGAGCCACTGGTGACGATCGTCATCCGCGACAGCGAGCGGTCCTCGGTGGGTGCGACAGTCAGCGTCTCGATGTTGTAGCCGCGGGCGGAGAACAGACCCACCACGCGCGACAGCGCGCCGGGCTCGTTCTCGAGGAGGATCGAAATGATGTGCTTCATCGCGCGACCTCCCTCACAGGTCCTCGGAGCCGAGGATCATCTCGGTCAGCCCCTTGCCGCCCTGCACCATCGGCCAGACGTTCTCGGTCTGGTCGGTGATGATATCGAGGAACACGGTGCGGTCCTTGTACTTGCCGAACGCGTCGCGCAGCGCGGGCTCGACGTCCTGCGGGCGATCGACGCGGATGCCGACGTGCCCGTAGGCCTCGGCGAGCCGCACGAAGTCGGGCAGCGCCTCCATGTACGACGACGAGTAGCGGCTGCCGTACTCGATCTCCTGCCACTGCCGCACCATGCCGAGGTAGCGGTTGTTCAGGTTCACGATCTTGACCGGCAGGTCGTACTGCTTGCAGGTCGACAGCTCCTGGATGCACATCTGGATCGAGCCCTCGCCGGTCACGCAGGCCACCTGCGCGTCCGGGTGAGCGAGCTTGACGCCCATCGCGTAGGGCAGCCCCACGCCCATCGTGCCGAGTCCTCCCGAGTTGATCCAGCGGCGCGGCTTGTCGAAGCGGTAGAACTGCGCTGCCCACATCTGGTGCTGGCCGACGTCGGAGGTGATGAACGCATCGCCGTTCGTGACCCGCCACAGCGCCTCGACGACCGCTTGCGGCTTGATGACCTCGCGGTTGTCGCGGTCGTACTTGAGGCAGTCCTTCTTGCGCCACTCGCCGATCTGGTTCCACCAGGCCTGCACCCCGCGGTGCGTGCGGGTACCCGACGCGAACGCCGCCTGCAGCTGCGCGGTCAGCTCGACGAGGCATTCGCGCACGTCGCCGACGATCGGCACGTCGACCTTCACCCGCTTGGAGATCGACGACGGGTCGATGTCGATGTGGATGATCTTGTGCGGGTTCTGCGCGAAGTGCTTCGGGTTGCCGATCACGCGGTCGTCGAAGCGCGCGCCGATCGCGAGCAGCACGTCGCAGTGCTGCATCGCCATGTTCGCCTCGTAGGTACCGTGCATGCCCGGCATGCCGACGAAGCGATCGCTGCTCGCCCGGTACGCGCCCAGCCCCATCAGCGTGTTGGTGCACGGAAAGCCGAGCAGGTCGACCAGCGTGTTCAGTTCGGGCGAGGCGTTGGCGAGGATCACGCCGCCGCCGGTGTAGACCATCGGGCGCTCGGCGGCGAGCAGCAACTGCACCGCCTTGCGGATCTGGCCCTGGTGTCCCTTCACGACCGGGTTGTACGAGCGCATCGGCACCGACTTCGGGTAGTCGAAACGGTACTTCGCCTTGGTGATGTCCTTGGGGATGTCGACCAGCACCGGGCCCGGACGGCCGGTGGATGCGATGACGAAGGCCTTCTTCATCGTCGTCGCGAGGTCCTTGATGTCCTTGACCAGGAAGTTGTGCTTCACGCACGGCCGGGTGATGCCGACGGTGTCGCACTCCTGGAACGCGTCCTCGCCGATCGCGTGCGTCGGGACCTGGCCCGAGATCACGACCATCGGGATCGAGTCCATGTAGGCGGTGGCGATGCCGGTGACCGCGTTGGTCACGCCGGGGCCGCTGGTGACGAGGCAGACGCCGACCTTCTGCGTGGCGCGGGAGTACGCGTCGGCCGCATGGACCGCCGCCTGCTCGTGCCGCACGAGGATGTGCTTGACCCTGTCCTGCTGGAAGAGCGCGTCGTAGATGTAGAGGACGGCCCCGCCGGGGTACCCGAAGAGGTGCTCGACGCCTTCTTCCTGAAGGCAGCGCACGACGATCTCTGCGCCGGTGATTTCCATGGTGTGTCCCGTTCAAGGTCCAGGGAGCCCGTCCGCCGGCGCCAACGCGGCCTTCGCTAGCCGCCTCGACGCAGACCTCGGTACGGGGCCTGGGAGATTGATGGACGCCGTCGCACCCCTCGTGGGGGCCGCTGCGGCATGCGTGCCTTTCGCGTGAATCGCTGGATCGGTGAGACTCGGAAAAGACAAAGGCCCCGCCGATGCGTCCGGTCGTGCCGGCCGTCGTCGAAGCCGAAAGGTGCGAGAGGGTAATGCACCGCAGCAGGGTGGTCAAGGCACGGTTTCTGCTAGCATGCGCCGCTCTTCCAGGGCTTCGGCGCGGGTGAATGGCCTCACGGCGGGAACTCTCGGACTTCCTCGAATCGGTCGAGCGCCGGGCGTTCAAGCAGGCGGTCTACGCGGTCCGCGACGACGACGCCGCGCTGGACATCGTCCAGGACGCGATGTTCAAGCTCGCCGAGAAGTATGCCGACAAGCCGGTCGCCGAACTGCCGCTGCTGTTCCAGCGGATCCTGCAGAACGTCATCCACGATCACTTCCGGCGCCAGAAGGTCCGCAACCTCTGGACGACGTTGCTGTCCTCGTTGCAGCCGGACGACGACGACTCCGGCGATCGCGACCCCCTTGACGCGCTCGAGGTCGAGGGCGACTCCCGGGCGGGCGAGAGCGCAGCCCATCTGGTCGAGCGTGACCAGATCCTGCGTATCATCGACGCTGAGATCCAGAAGCTCCCCCCCCGTCAACGCGAGGCCTTCGTCATGCGTTACTGGCAGGAGATGGACGTCGCGGAGACCGCGATCGCCATGGGGTGCTCGGAAGGCAGCGTCAAGACGCACTGTTCCCGGGCGACTCATGCCCTTGCCGCAGCGCTGAAGGCCAGGGGAATCACGCTATGAACGAACAACTCTTCGCCTCCCGGATCCGGCAGGCCCTCGACGAATCCGCCGAGCGGCTGCCCTATCGCGTCACGCAGCGGCTCGAGCGCGCGCGCCTGGCGGCGGTCGCGCGTGCGCAGCCCGAAGCGGTCGCGGCGACGGCCGGCGCCGGGGTGTCGCCCGCGGTCGCGCTCGGCGGTGACGACCGCCCGTCGGCGCTGGTCCGCCTCCTGTCGACGGTCGTCCCCATCCTGTTCGTGCTGGCCGGCCTGTACGGTATCGCGGAGTGGGAGGATGCGCAGCGGGCCGCCGAGACCGCCGACATCGACGCCGAGCTGATGCTCTCCGACGACGAGGTCCCGATCGCCGCGTACGCCGACAAGGGGTTCGGCGTCTACATCAAGAACTCCCGGCAATGATCCGTCGCCCGGCCACGGTCCGCAGCCTGCTCGGCGCCCTCGCGGCGCTCGGCATGGCCGCGGCCATCGCCGCGGGGCCCGACCCAGCACCCACCGGCACGCCCGCCGGAGACCCACCGACCGCCGCCGCACCCGTCGACCCGACGACCGCCGGATCGACGCCGGCCCCGGCGGCGCAACCCGCCCAGACGTCTGCCGAGGGCTCGGCGCCCGCGACCGCCGCACCGGCCGCGCCGGCCGCGGCCGAGGCGCAACCGCCGGCCGCCGCACCCGCCCCGGCGCCCGCCCGCCGAGCCGAGCTGCCACGCCGCGAGCCGGTCCGCCCGTCGTTGCTGCCGCTCGCCCAGCCGCTGTGGTCGGAGCTGAGCGCCACCCAGCGCCAGGTGCTCTCACCCTTCGAGGAGAAGTGGAACGCGCTGCCGGTGACCGAGAAGCGCGCCTGGGCCGACCTCGCGCAGCGCTTCCCCGGAATGAAGCCCGACGAGCAGAAGCGCGTCGAGAAGCGGATCGTCGAATGGGCGGCGCTGACGCCCGAACAGCGCCGGATCGCCCGCGCGAACTACGTGCTCGCCCAGCAGATCGCCCGCGAGAACCTTCTCGCCGAGTGGGAGCACTACCAGTCGATGACGCCCGAGCAGCGCTCGGTGCTCGGCGCCGTGGGCAACACCGGCAGCAACACCGCCGCCCGCTACGTCACCGGGCCGACCGGGCTCGCGTCCGTGGCGGCCCAGCCGCTGCCTCGCCGCGCCTCCAAGACGCCGGTCATCGCGGTCGGCACCGACGGCAGCGCCGCGTCGTCCGGGGGCGTCGCGCCGACCGTCGGCCCCGCCGCCGGCTCGCGCTGAAGCGCGTGGCGGGTTCCCGGCCTGCGCCCGTCGCGGGCGCCTCCCCCGTCGACGCGCCCGCCGGATCGCTGCCCGATGCCGGGCTGTGGCGCCGGGCGATGAGCGCGACGTACGAGTCGATCGTGCTGTTCGGCGTGGTGGTGTTCTTCGGCTACGCGTACTCCGCGCTGCTGCAGTACCGCGGGGAGCCTGGCGCGCTTCGCTGGGGTCTTCAGGCCTGGCTGTTCGTGGTGCTCGGCGTCTACTTCGTCTGGTTCTGGAGCGAGGGCCGGCGCACGCTGCCGATGCGCACCGTCGGCGTGCGACTGCTCTCCGAAGACGGCGGGCCGCCGAGCCGGACCCGCGCCGCGGTGCGCTACACGGCGGCCTGGGCGATGCTGCTCGCGCCGATCTGGGCCGCGACCGGGACCGGGCACCCGGCGTGGCTGCTGCTGTGGCCGCTTCCGTTCTTCTGGGGCCTGTTCGACACACGGCGCCGCACGCTGTACGACCGCGTCGCGGGCACCCGGCTCGTGGTCGACACCCGACCGGTCGCCTGAGGCCGCTCGAGGGCCGCGCTCGCCCCCTCACACCCGCACGCAGTCCACGAAGTACCGGCTGCCATTGCGGTCGATCTCGACGACCAGACCGTGGACATCGGTCGAGAAGCCCGGGAAGCGATCGTTGAACGAGCGCGCGAACTTCAGGTACTCGACGATCGTCTTGTTGAAGCGCTCACCCGGGATCAGCAGCGGGATGCCAGGCGGGTACGGCGTCACCAGCATCGTCGTGATGCGGCCCTCGAGCTCGTCGATCGGCACGCGATCGACCTTACGGTGCGCCAGGCACTCGTAGGCGTCCGACGGTTTCATCGCGGGCTCCATGTTCGACAGGTACATGTCGGTCGTGACGCGCGCGACATCGTGACGACGGTACTCCTCGTGGATCTGCTGCGCGAGGTCGCGCAGGCCGACGCGCTCGTAGGTCGGAAACTTCGAGACGAACTCCGGCATCACCCGCCACAGCGGCTGGTTCGAGTCGTAGTCCATCTTGAACTGCTGCAGCTCGGTCACCAGCGTGTTCCAGCGACCCTTGGTGATGCCAATGGTGAACATCACGAAGAACGAGTAGAGGCCGGTCTTCTCGACGACGACGCCGTGCTCGGCGAGGTACTTGGTGACCAGCGACGCGGGGATGCCCCACTGCGAGAAGCTGCCGTCCAGCCCGAGGCCCGGCGTGACCAGCGTCGCCTTGATCGGGTCGAGCATGTTGAAGCCGGGCGCGACCTTCTCGAAGCCGTGCCAGCCATCCGTGGGCTTGAGCAGCCACTCCTCGCGCCGGCCCGAGCCGACGTGGTCGAAGCCGGCCGGCCCCCAGACCCGGAACCACCACGACTCGCCGAACTCGTCGTCGACCTTCTTCATCGCGCGGCGGAAGTCCAGCGCCTCGGAGATCGACTCCTCGACGAGCGCGCGGCCGCCCGGCTGCTCCATCATCGCCGCAGCGACGTCGCACGACGCGATGATCGCGTACTGCGGCGACGTCGACGTGTGCATCAGGTACGACTCGTTGAAGCGGTAGCGGTCGAGCTTGCGGTCGACCGCCTCCTGCACGAGGATCTGCGAGGCCTGCGACAGCCCGGCCAGCAGCTTGTGCGTCGACTGCGTGGAGAAGACCATCGCGGTCTGCGATCGCGGCCGGTTCTCTCCGATCGCGTGCATCTCGTGATAGAAGGGATGGAAGGTCGCGTGCGGCAGCCAGGCCTCGTCGAAGTGCAGGTTCTCGATGTAGTCGCCGAGCACGTTCTTGATCGTCTCGACGTTGTAGAGGATGCCGTCGTAGGTCGACTGCGTGATCGTCATCACCTGCGGCCGCGCGGACTTGTCCTTCACCAGCGGGTTCGCCTCGATCTTGCGGCGGATGCTGTCCGGCGAGAACTCCTCCTTCGGGATCGGACCGATGATGCCGAGGTGGTTGCGCGTCGGCTGCAGGAAGATCGGCACCGTACCGGTCATCATGAGCGCGTGCAGCACGCTCTTGTGGCAGTTGCGGTCGACCAGCACGATATCGTCGGTCGCGACCGTCGAGTGCCAGACGATCTTGTTCGCCGTGGACGTGCCGTTGGTCACGAAGAACAGGTGATCGCTGCTGAAGATCCGCGCGGCGTTGCGCTCGCTCGCGGCCACCGGCCCGGTGTGGTCGAGCAGCTGCCCGAGCTCCTCGACCGCGTTGCAGACGTCGGCGCGCAGCATGTTCTCGCCGAAGAACTGGTGGAACATCTGGCCCACCGGGCTCTTCAGGAACGCGACGCCGCCCGAGTGGCCCGGGCAGTGCCACGAGTACGAGCCGTCGTTCGCATAGTGCACCAGTGCCTTGAAGAACGGCGGTGCGAGCGAGTTCATGTAGTTCGTCGCCTCGCGGATGATGTAGCGCGCGACGAACTCCGGCGTGTCCTCGAACATGTGGATGAAGCCGTGCAGCTCCTTCAGGATCTCGTTCGGGATGTGCTGCGAGGTGCGGGTCTCGCCGAACAGGAAGATCGGGATGTCGGCGTTGCGATTGCGCGTCTCGTGGATGAAGCGGCGCAGGTCCGAGATCGCCTTGCTCTCCGGTCCCTCCTCGTTGATCTCCTCGTCGTCGATCGACACGATGAACGCCGAGGCGCGCGCGGCCTGGTTCGCGACCATCGACACGTCGACGTAGGTGAAGCCGCCGACGACCTCGATGCCCTGCTCCTCGATCGCCTTGGCGAGCGCGCGGATGCCGAGGCCGCTGGCCGAGTCGGACTTCCAGTCTTCGTCGATGATGATGACGGGGAAGCGGAACTTCATCGCGGGGGGCTCTCCGGAGGCGGGGCGGGGTCGCGCCGGCGGACGGGGCGCGGCGGCGGGCGGGTCGGGCGTGATTGAAGCACACTTCGGCGGGCGCCGGCGCCGTGCGGCGCCGGTAGAATCCGCCCGAGCGCGCCACCGCCACGGTGGCGGTTACTCACCCGTGCCTCACGATGCCGATTTCGCTGCAGGACAAGCTGGTCGTCGCGATCTCCTCGCGCGCGCTGTTCGACTTCGAGGAGGAGAACCGGCTGTTCGAGGCCGGCGACGACCACGCCTACATGCGGCTGCAACTCGAGCGGCTCGACGTGCCCGCCGCGGCAGGCTGCGCGCTGCCGCTGGTGAGAAAGCTGCTCGCGTTCAACCGCGGCGGGCGGCATCGCGTCGAGGTGGTGATCCTGTCGCGCAACGACCCGGCGAGCGGCATGCGCGTGTTCCGCTCGGCGGGCTTCCACGGGCTTCCGATCGAACGTGGCGTGTTCACGCGCGGGCGCGCGCCCTACGCGTACCTCGGCGCGCTCGGCGCGCACCTGTTCCTGTCGGCCAACGAGGACGACGTGCGCGGCGCGCTCGCGGCTGGATTCCCGGCCGCACGCGTGTACCCCGACTCGGCGCGCGCCGGCGGCTCGCACCCGCAGGAAGTGCGCATCGCGTTCGACGGCGACGCGGTGCTGTTCTCGGACGAGGCCGAACGCGTGTTCCAGGGCGAAGGGCTCGACGCCTTCCAGCACCACGAGAGATCGCGTGCCGAGCATCCGCTGATGCCGGGGCCGTTCGAGCCGCTGCTGCGCGCGCTGCACGCGCTGCGGCTCGACGCCGAGGCCGAAGGCGCGATGCGCATCCGCACCGCGCTCGTCACCGCGCGCAGCGCGCCCGCGCACGAGCGCGCGGTGCGAACGCTGATGGCATGGGAGGTCGAGGTCGACGAGGCGATGTTCCTCGGCGGGCTCGACAAGGGTCCGTTCCTGCGGTCCTTCGAGCCCGACTTCTTCTTCGACGACCAGACGCGGCACTGCGAGTCGGCCGCGGCGGCGGGGCCGACGGGGCATGTGGTGCACGGGGTGGCGAACGCGCCGGCAGGCCGTACGGGCTGAAGCAGACCGCGAGCCCGGCGCGAACGCCCGCTGCGCAGGCGGGACTCAGCGTTTCTTCAGCGCTGCGAACGCCGCCTGCATCGCGGTGGGGACCTGCGGGCCGCGCGGCGCAACGCCGCCGGACTTCGGCGTGGCCGGCGGCTGACGCGGCGAACCGCGCCCCGAGTCGCGCGCAGGGCGATCGCCGTGCCGGCGTGGTCCCGCGTCCTGACCCGGCTCGTCGTCGAGCCTCATGGTCAGCGCGATCCGCTGACGCTGGAGGTCGACCTCGAGCACCTTGACCCGGACGAGCTGGCCGGCCTTGACCACTTCCCTCGGGTGGCGAACGAACTTCGCGGACAGCGCCGACACGTGGACCAGGCCGTCCTGGCGAACACCGATGTCGACGAACGCGCCGAAGTTCGCGACATTGGTGACGACGCCCTCGAGCACCATGCCGGACTGCAGGTCCGAGACCTTCTCGACGCCCTCGCGGAACGTCGCGGTGACGAAGTCGCCACGCGGGTCGCGACCCGGCTTCTCGAGCTCGACGAGGATGTCGCGCACGGTCGGGACGCCGAAGCGCTCGTCGACGAACGCGCCGGGCGACAGGCCACGCAGCAGGTCGCGGTTGCCGATGACCTCGGAGGCCGGACGGCCGAGCACCTCGAGGATCCGCTGCACGACCGTGTAGGCCTCCGGGTGCACCGCCGACGCGTCGAGCGGATCGTCGCCACCCTGGATCCGCAGGAACCCCGCCGCCTGCTCGAAGGTCTTGTCGCCGAGGCGCGGCACCTGCTTCAGCGCCGCGCGGCTGCGGAACGGTCCGTGCGCATCCCGGTGCGCGACGATGCGCTCGGCGATCGACGGGTTCAGCCCCGAGACGCGCGCGAGCAGCGACGCCGACGCGGTGTTCACGTCGACGCCGACCGCGTTGACGCAGTCCTCGACGACCGCGTCCAGGCTGCGCGCGAGGCCCCGCTGGTCGACGTCGTGCTGGTACTGGCCGACGCCGATCGACTTCGGGTCGATCTTGACCAGCTCGGCGAGCGGATCCTGCAGGCGACGCGCGATCGACACCCCACCGCGCAGGCTGACGTCGAGGTCAGGGAACTCGCCGGCGGCGAGCGCCGACGCCGAGTAGACCGACGCGCCAGCCTCGGAGACGACGACCTTGCGAAGGCCGAGCTCGGGGTGGCGCTCCTGCAGGTCGCCGGCGAGCCGGTCGGTCTCGCGCGACGCCGTGCCGTTGCCGATCGCGACCAGCGCGACGCCGTGCCGCGCGGCGAGCTTCGCGAGGGTCGCGATCGCGCCATCCCAGTCTCGGCGCGGCTCGTGCGGATACACGGTCGCGGTGTCGAGGAGCTTGCCGGTCGGGTCGACGACCGCGACCTTCACGCCGGTGCGCAGACCGGGATCGAGGCCCATCACCGCCTTCGGTCCTGCGGGCGCGCCCAGCAGCAGGTCCTTCAGGTTCGCGGCGAACACGCGGATCGCCTCGGCCTGCGCGTCCTGGCGCAGCCGCCCGAATAGCTCGCTCTCGAAGTGCAGCTGCAGCTTCACGCGCCAGCACCAGCGCAGCACGTCGGCGAGCCAGCGGTCGGCCGGCATCGAAGCGTCGGCCAGCACCACGCCGAGGCCGACTAGGCCCGCGAGCTTCGTCACGCACGGGTGAGGCACCAGCGCGTCGCGCTCCTCGCCGAGCGACATCGACAGCGACAGCACGCCCTGCTGGCGCCCGCGGAACAGCGCAAGCGCCCGGTGCGACGGTACGCCGCGCAGCGGTTCGGCGTGGTCGAAGTAGTCGCGGAACTTCTCGGCTTGCGCGTCGCCGCCTTCGGCGCGCTTCGACGCGATCGCGCCCTCGTCCCACAGGAACGTCCGGAACGCGTTCAGCACCTCGGGTCGCTCGGCGAAGCGCTCGCACAGGATGTCGCGTGCGCCGTCGAGCGCGGCCTTCGCATCGGCGACGCCGCGCTCGGCCGACACGTACCCGAGCGCGGTGTCCTGGGGCACGAGGCTGCGGTCCGCGAGCAGCGCGTCGGCCAGCGGCTCGAGCCCCGCTTCGCGTGCGACCTGGGCCTTCGTGCGGCGCTTCGGCTTGTACGGCAGGTACAGGTCCTCGAGCTCCTGCTTCGTCGCCGCAGCGTCGATCGCGGCGGCCAGCGCGTCTGTCAACCTGCCCTGCCCCGAGATGCTCGCGACGATCGTCGAGCGGCGCGCCTCCAGTTCGCGAAGGTAGGCGAGCCGTTCCTCCAGCGTGCGCAGCTGCGTGTCGTCGAGCCCCCCGGTTGCCTCCTTGCGGTAGCGCGCCACGAACGGGACCGTCGCGCCGCCGTCGAGCAGGTCGACGGCCGCCTCGACGCGGCCCTGCGCGACGGCGAGCTCGCCGGCGATGCGGGTCCGGACCCGCCGTTCGGCCGCCGCGTCGAGCACCGGCGCGCGGTGGACCGCGCCTTGCCCGTGCATGTCACGATCCTCACGTTCGCCACGCTCGTCACGTCCGTGACGATCCACCGGGCTCGCGCGCGGCGTCGCGGATGCAGCGTCCGGCCCGGTCGTCACGGGGGCCGTCGGGGTGGGAGTCGGTTCGGTCATCGGCGCTGTGAGAGCTCGGCGGGCCGCAGGGACGCGGAGTGTGCCACACGGGCCGCACCGGTCCGGGGGGGCGCCGTGTCGTGGGACGGCGGGTCGGTTCCGCACCACGGCGTCGCCGGGCGTGACCGAACGGTCGCGAACCGGCCCGACCGAACCTTCCGGGCGGGTCGATCACGGCGACTGCGAGCCGACGGACGGTGAGCGAACCGAAGTGCCGGTGCCCCCCGGTCCCATCCTCGGCAGGGAGCCTCCGATGCATCCGATCCGGTCCCTGTTCAATCGCCGGATCCACGAAGACGGCGGCGCCTCGAGTGTCGACGCCGTGGAGCGCCGCATCACCCGCATCATCAGCGGTACGTCGGCCCCGGTGGGCCGATGACCGACGGGCCGCGGGCGCGGGGCCCGGTTCGGCGGCCCCCGGCCCATGCCCTCGACCGGGGCGCACCACGACGAGCCGACCCGTACGCCCGATCCGATCCGGGCGACCGCAGCGTGATGCGACCGCCGTCCAGCACGTGCCGGCTCAGTGCACCGTCCTCTCGAACACGAACTTCCCCCCCTCGAAGTCCACCGGCACCACGTCCTTCGGCGAGTACCTCCCTTCGAGGATCGCCTTCGCGACCGGATTCTCGAGGTGCTGCTGGATCGCGCGCTTCAGCGGCCGCGCGCCGAACACCGGATCGAAGCCCACCTTCGCGATCTCGTCGAGCGCGCGGTCGGTCACCGTCAGCACGAGGTCGCGCTCGTGCAGCCGCTGCTCGAGGCGCTTCAGCTGGATCCGTGCGATCGCGCGGATGTGATCCTGCGCGAGCGCGTGGAACACGACGATCTCGTCGATCCGGTTGATGAACTCAGGCCGGAAGTGACGCTTGACCTCGCCCATCACCGCCTCCTTGATCAGGTCGGGATCGGTGCCGTCCGCACTCATCCGCTGGATATCGTGCGAGCCGAGGTTCGAGGTCATCACGATCACGGTGTTCTTGAAGTCGACCGTGCGGCCCTGCCCGTCGGTCATCCGGCCGTCGTCCAGCACCTGCAGCAGCACGTTGAACACGTCCGGGTGAGCCTTCTCGACCTCGTCGAACAGGATCACGCTGTAGGGCTTCCTGCGGACCGCCTCGGTCAGCGCGCCGCCCTCGTCGTAGCCGACGTAGCCGGGGGGCGCGCCGATCAGCCGCGACACCGAGTGCTTCTCCATGAACTCGGACATGTCGATCCGGATCATGTGCTCCTCGCTGTCGAAGAGGAAGTTCGCGAGCGCCTTGCACAGCTCGGTCTTGCCGACGCCGGTCGGCCCGAGGAACAGGAACGAGCCGTACGGCCGGTTCGGGTCGGCGAGACCGGCGCGCGAGCGACGGATCGCGTCGGACACCAGGCGCACCGCCTCGTCCTGGCCGACGACGCGCGCGTGCAGCGTGTCCTCCATCTTCAGCAGCTTGTCGCGCTCGCCCTGCATCATCTTCGACACGGGGATGCCGGTCGCGCGCGAGACGACCTCGGCGATCTCCTCGGCACCCACCTCGGTGCGAAGCAGCTTGTGCCGCGGCGCCTGGTCGGTGCCGCCCTTCCCGGCCTCCGCCTTCTGCGCGTTCGCCAGGCGCCCCTCGAGCTCGGGCAGCCGGCCGTACTGGATCTCGGCGACCTTGTCGAACTGGCCCTTCCTCTGCAGGTCGGCCATCTGCACGCGCAGCTGCTCGATCTCGGCCTTGATCGCGGCCGAGCCCTGCACCGCGGCCTTCTCGGCGCGCAGGATCTCCTCGAGGTCGGCGTACTCCTTCTGGAGCTTCGCGATCTCCTCCTCGATGAGCCCGAGCCGCTTCCTCGACGCCTCGTCGGTCTCCTTCTTGACCGCCTCGCGCTCGATCTTGAGCTGGATCAGCCGGCGGTCGAGCCGGTCCATCGACTCGGGCTTCGAGTCGATCTCCATCTTGATCCGTGCGGCGGCCTCGTCGATCAGGTCGATCGCCTTGTCCGGCAGGAACCGGTCGGTGATGTAGCGGTTCGACAGCTCGGCGGCCGCCACGATCGCCGGGTCGGTGATCTCGATGCCGTGGTGGAGCTCGTAGCGCTCCTGCAGGCCGCGCAGGATCGCGATGGTCGCCTCGACGCTCGGCTCGCCGACCAGCACCTTCTGGAAGCGGCGCTCGAGCGCGGCGTCCTTCTCGATGTACTTGCGGTACTCGTCGAGCGTGGTGGCGCCGACGCAGTGCAGCTCCCCGCGCGCGAGCGCGGGCTTGAGCATGTTGCCCGCGTCGATCGCTCCCTCGGCCTTCCCGGCGCCGACCATCGTGTGCAGCTCGTCGATGAAGACGATCGTGCGGCCCTCGTCGGCCGCGAGCTCCTTGAGCACCGACTTCAGCCGCTCCTCGAACTCGCCTCGGTACTTCGCACCCGCGAGCAGCGCCGCCATGTCGAGCGACAGCACGCGCTTGTCCTTCAGCGTGTCCGGCACCTCGCCGTTGACGATCCGCTGCGCGAGGCCCTCGACGATCGCGGTCTTGCCGACGCCGGGCTCGCCGATCAGCACCGGGTTGTTCTTGGTGCGGCGCTGCAGGATCTGGATCGTGCGGCGGATCTCGTCGTCGCGGCCGATCACCGGGTCGAGCTTGCCCGCACGGGCGCGCTCGGTCAGGTCGATGGTGTACTTCTTCAGCGCCTCGCGCTGGCCCTCGGCCTCGGCGCTGCCCACCGGCTGGCCGCCGCGGACCGCGTCGATCGCGCCTTCGAGCCGCTTGCGATCCAGGCCCGCCTCGCGCGCGATGCGTCCGGCGTCGCCCTGGTCCTCGGCCAGCGCGAGCAGCAGCATCTCGGTCGCGATGTACTGGTCACCGCGCCGGGTCGCCTCCTTCTCGGCGAGGTTGAGCAGCCGGACGGTGTCGCGGCCGACCTGGACGTCACCACCGGTGCCCGAGACCTGGGGCAGGCGCTTGAGCGCCGCGTCGAGCGCGGTCTTCATCGGCTGCAATCGCACCCCGGCGCGCTCCAGTAGCGCCCGGCCGGACCCGTCGGGCTGCCCGACGATCGCCGACAGCAGGTGCAGCGGCTCGATGTACTGGTGGTCGCTCGCGAGCGCGAGGCTCTGGGCGTCGGCCAGCGCCTGCTGGAACTGGGTGGTCAGCTTGTCCTGTCTCATGGGGCCTCTCGGAGATGCGGGGTGGCGGCAAGGCCGCGGTCACGGGAGGGATTTGCGGCCGGCGGCCCCGGTTTCAAGTCCCGCCGCGCCGCGCGGGGGCGTGCCCGGCGGCCGCGGCGGCGGTCTAGAATCGGGCTCCGCGCCCCGGGGCCCGGTTGCACGCCGGCCCCGGTCCGACGCCTTCCTTCTCCCGCCTCCCGCCGATGACCGCCTCCGCGACGCCCCGCCCCGACGGGCCCCGCCTGTTCACCCCCTTCACGCTGCGCGGCCTGACGCTGCCCAACCGGATCGTCGTCTCGCCGATGTGCCAGTACTCGGCCGACGACGGCCGGGCGACCGACTGGCACGTCGTGCACCTCGGCCAGATGGCCGTCTCGGGCGCCGGCCTGCTGATCATCGAGGCGACCGCGGTCGAGCCGATCGGCCGGATCACCCCGGGCTGCCTCGGCCTGTGGGACGACGAGACCGAGGCCGCGCTCGCGCGCACCCTCGAGGCGATCCGTCCGCTCGGGTCGATGCCGATCGGCATCCAGCTCGGCCACGCGGGCCGCAAGGCCTCGAGCGGCCGGCCGTGGGAAGGCGGCATGCTGATCCCGCCCGAGCGCGGCGGCTGGGGCACGGTCGGGCCGTCCGCGCTGCCGCACCGCCCCGAGGAGGCACCGCCGGTCGCGCTCGACGCGGCCGGCCTCGCGGCGCTGCGCGCACGCTTCGCGGACTCGACGCGCCGCGCCGCGCGACTCGGCCTGCAGGCGATCGAGCTGCACGCGGCGCACGGCTACCTGCTGCACCAGTTCCTGTCGCCGCTGTCGAACGCCCGGACCGACGCCTACGGCGGCTCGCTCGAGAACCGGATGCGCTTCCCGCTCGAGGTGTTCGAGACGATCCGCGAGCACTGGCCGTCGGACCGCCCGCTGGGCGTGCGCGTCTCGGCGACCGACTGGGTCGAGGGCACCTGGGATCCCGACCAGACGGTCGCGTTCGCGAAGGCGCTCGCCGCACGGGGCTGCGACTGGATCGACGCCTCGTCGGGCGGCGTGTCGCCGCGCCAGCAGATCCCGCTCGGGCCGGGCTACCAGGTGCCGTTCGCCAGGCGGATCCGCGCCGAGGTCGGCATCCCGACGATCGCGGTAGGCCTGGTCACCGAGTCGGCGCACGCCGAGTCGATCGTCGCCGACGGTGACGCGGACCTGGTCGCGCTCGCGCGCGGCCTGCTGTGGAACCCGCGCTGGCCGTGGCACGCGGCGGCCGAGCTCGGCGCGAGCGTCGACGTGCCGCGGCAGTACTGGCGCGCGCAGCCGCGCGAGTTCAAGGACGTCTTCGGCGCGATCACGTTCGGGCAGCGCTGACGGGGCGGCGCGCGGACCGCAGGTCTCGTGCGCCCCGCGCGCCGTTCAGCGCAGCAGTCGCCAGCCGATCGCCGCGGCGCCGAGCGCGCCGACGAGGTGCAACGCCGAGTGCGCCAGCGCTTGGCCGACCGCGCCGCGCTGGATCATCTGCAGCGACTCGGCCGAGAAGGTCGAGAAGGTGGTCAGCGCGCCGAGGAAGCCGGTCACGAAGAACGGCCGCCACGCGGCCGCGAACTCCGGGCGCCGCTCGAAGAGCGCGAGCGCCGCGCCGATCATCAGGCCGCCGGCGAGGTTCGCGACGAGCGTACCCCAGGGCATCGCGGCGCCCGCGCGATTCAGCGCGATCGCGAGTCCGAAGCGGGCCCACGCGCCGAGCACCGCACCGACCGCGATCGCGATCCAGGTGCCGGGCGAGGCGACCGCACTCACCGCGCGCCATCGCCCGCGTTCGGCGTCGCGCCCGCGCCCCAGCGCGCGGTCGCGGCGTCGTCGGACTCGCGCGCGTCGACCCAGCGCTCGCCCTGCGGCGTGCGCTCCTTCTTCCAGAACGGCGCCTGCGTCTTGAGCCAGTCCATCACGAACTCGCAGGCCTGGAAGGCCTCGCCGCGGTGCCGCGAGGTCACCGCGACCAGCACGATCTGGTCGAGCGGCGCGAGCTCGCCGACGCGGTGCACGACCAGCACGTCGTCGAGGTTCCAGCGCTCACGCGCACGGGCGACGATCGTCTCGAGCGCCTTCTCGGTCATGCCGGGGTAGTGCTCGAGCGTCATCGTCGACACGCCGGTGCCTTCGTTGACGTCGCGCACGGTGCCGACGAAGCAGGCGACCGCGCCGACGGTCGGCCGCCCCGAGCGCAGCGCCGCAAGCTCGGCGGACACGTCGAAGTCTTCGGTCTGGACGCGGACCGGCACGGCGCCCTCCCCCGCGCTCAGCCGCCGGTGACCGGCGGGAAGAACGCGACCTCGGCGCCGTCGCGCAGCGGCGCGTCGCCGGCGGCCATCGCCTGGTCGACGGCCACGCGCAGCGTGCGCGTCTCGGCGAGCGCCTCGGCCCACGCGCCGCCGCGCGAACGCAGGTGCGCGCGCAGCGCGGCCGCGGTGGCGACGCCGTCGGGCAGCTCGACGCGCTCGCGCTCGGTGCCGACCGCCTCGCGCAGCCCCGCGAAGTAGAGGACCTCGACCCTCACGCCAGCTCCCCGTACGGCAGGAAACGCACGACGTCGCCGCGGCGGATCGGGTTCGACGGCGGATTGTCGACCAGGCCGCCGGCCCACACGGTCGAAGTCATCACCGCCGAGCCCTGGTTCGGGAACAGGTCGAGACCGCCCGCGTCGTTGAGCCGGGCGCGCAGGAACTCGCGGCGCCGGTCGGGCTTCGGCCAGTCGAAGTCGGCGCGCAGCGCGAGCGCACGCGGCGCGACGTCGACGACGCCCTGCAGCCGCAGCACGAACGGGCGCACCAGCAGCAGGAAGGTCACGAAGCTCGACACCGGGTTGCCCGGCAGCCCGACGAAGTGAGCGTGGCCGCCGGCGGCGCGACGCACCCGGCCCCAGGCGAGCGGCTTGCCCGGCTTGATCGCGATCTGCCAGGTGCGCAGCTCGCCCTCGGCCTCGAGCGCGGGCTTGACGTGGTCCTCCTCGCCGACCGACATGCCGCCCGAGGTGACGATCAGGTCGGCGCGCGCGGCCGCCTCGCGCAGCGCGGCGCGGGTCGCGTCGAGCGAGTCGGGCACGATGCCCAGGTCGACGACTTCGCAGCCGATCCGGCGCAGCAGCGCGCCGAGCACGAAGCGGTTGGAGTTGTAGATCGCGCCGGGCGGCAGCGGCTCGCCGGGCATCACCAGCTCGTCGCCGGTGAAGAAGCAGGCGACGCGCAGCCGCGGGCGCACCGGCAGCGTCGCCAATCCCACCGACGCAGCCAGGCCGAGTGCCTGCGGCGTGAGCCGCGTGCCGGCCGCCAAGACCGTCGACCCGCGGCGGATGTCCTCGCCGGTGCGGCGGACCCACTCGCCCGCAGGCGGCACCACGGCGAAGCGCACCCGGTCGCCGTCGAGCGTCGCCTGCTCCTGCATCACCACCGCGTCGGCGCCCTCGGGCACGGTCGCACCGGTGAAGATCCGCGCCACCGTGCCGGCGGCGAGCGGAGACGGCGCGGCACCGGCCGGGATCCGCTGCGAGACCGGCAGCGGCGCGCCCGCGGTGAGGTCGGCGACGCGCACCGCCCAGCCGTCCATCTGCGCGTTGTCCATCGGCGGCACGTCGAGCGTGGAGACCTGGTCGTCGGCGAGCACGCGACCGAGCGCGTCCATCGTCGGCACGGTCTCGCGGCCGGCCGGCGGGTCGGCGAGCGCCAGCAGCTGGCGCAGCGCCTCGTCGAAGTCGAGCAGCGCAGGGCGGTTCATCGTCGGGCGTCGGCGGGCATGTCGGTCGTGGGGGCCGCGACGCCGAGGCCGAGACGGTCGACGACGAACGCGACGATCGCATCATAGTCGTTGAGGTCCAGCACCGGCAGCGACGTCTCCACCGGCGCGTCGGCGGCGACCGCGACGATGTTCGGGTCCTGCGGGTGCAGCAGCGGCTTGCCGGTCGATGGCCGGTGGATCTCGAGCTTGGGGATGTCGGCGCGCTTGTAGCCCTCGACCAGCACCAGGTCGCAGTCGGACATCCGCGACAGCTGCATCGCGAGGTCGGGCTCCGACTCGCCGCGCAGCTCGTGCATCAGCACCCAGCGCTGCGCCGAGGTGATCAGCACCTCGGAGGCACCGGCCTCGCGGTGGCGGTACGAGTCCTTGCCGGGCTTGTCGATGTCGAACGCGTGGTGCGCGTGCTTGATCAGCGACACGCGCAGCCCGCGAGCGACGAAGCGCGGGATCAGCTGCTCGATCAGCGTCGTCTTGCCGGTGCCGGAGTAGCCGGCGAAGCCGAAGACCTTCACGCGATCGGCGTCCGCGTCACGGCGCCGGCGCGGCCGCGGCCGGCTCGACGGTGGGTGCGCGCTCGGCGATGTAGCGCTTGAGCAGCGCCACGTCGGCCGGCAGCCGCGCGTAGCGCTGCGCGCGCGCCTCGATGCCCGCGTAGGCCGCCGGGCGCTCCGGGTCGCGCCCGAGCGCCTCGCGGATCGTCTCGGCGAACTTGGCCGGCAGCGCGGTCTCGAGGCAGACCATCGGCACGCCCGGCTCGCGCCAGCGCTGCGCGACCGCGAGGCCGTCGGCGGTGTGCGTGTCGACGACCGTGCCGTATCGCGCCTCGGTGTCGCGGATGGTCTGCAGCCGCAGCGCGTGCGAGCTCGCGCCCGAGGTGAAGCCGAACTCCGCCACGCGCTCGAACTCGGGCGTGCCACCGAGGTCGAAGAAACCGCGCCCGTCGACCTCGCGCCACAGCGCGGCGGTACGCCCCGCGTCCTGGCCGACCAGGTCCCAGACGAAGCGCTCGAAGTTCGACGCCTTCGAGATGTCCATCGACGGGCTGCTGGTCGCGTGCGTGTCGGCCGTGCCGCGCGGCCGGTAGACGCCGGTGCGGAAGAACTCGTCGAGCACGTCGTTCTCGTTGGTCGCGACGACGAGCCGGCGGATCGGCAGGCCCATCCGGCGTGCGATGTGGCCAGCGAGCACGTTCCCGAAGTTGCCGCTCGGCACGGTGAACGACACTTCGCGCGGCCCGCCCTCGGCGGTCACCGCGAACCAGGCCTTGAAGTAGTAGACGACCTGCGCGACCACCCGCGCCCAGTTGATCGAGTTGACCGTGCCGATCGCGTGGCGCGCCTTGAAGCGCAGGTCGGCCGAGACCGCCTTGACCATGTCCTGGCAGTCGTCGAACACGCCGTCGACCGCGATGTTGTAGATGTTCGCGTCGCGCAGCGAGAACATCTGCGCGGTCTGGAACGGGCTCATCCGGCCGGCGGGCGACAGCATGAAGACGCGGATGCCGCGGCGGCCGCGCATCGCGTACTCGGCCGCGCTGCCGGTGTCGCCGGAGGTCGCGCCGAGGATGTTCAGCTGTCGCCCTTCCTTCGCGAGCACGTACTCGAACAGGTGCCCGAGCAGTTGCATCGCGACGTCCTTGAACGCGAGCGTCGGCCCGTTCGACAGCCGCAGCAGGTGCAGGTCGGGCTCGAGCGTGCGCACCGGAACGATGTCGTCCGAGCCGAAGGTGTCGGCGGTGTAGGTGCGGCGGACCAGCGCGTGCAGGTCGGCGTCGGGGATGTCGTCGCAGTAGAGCCGCAGCAGCACGAACGCGAGGTCGGCGTACGGCAGGGCGCGCCACTTCTCGAGCGTCGCGTGGTCGATCGCCGGGTAGCGCTCGGGCACGACCAGGCCGCCGTCGGGCGCGAGACCGCCGAGCAGGATGTCGGTGAAGCGCTGCGGCGGCATGCCGCCGCGCGTCGAGAGGTAGCGCATGGGTGTGGCGTCGTCCGGTGGGGCTGCCGCGCTCCGTGCTCCGGGCTGCGGCGATCGAGTCTCGTGTGGTGCGCGCGGCCCGGGGCCGCTCCTCAGTTCAGGTCTTCCAGGCGGATCCTCGTGACCTTCGACACGACGGTGGTCAGCGCCTCCATCCGGCGGATCGCGTCGTCGCAGCGCTTCTCCACGGTCACGTGGGTGAGCAGGATCAGGTCGGTCTGCCGCTCGCCCTCGGCCGGCTCGCGCTGCAGCACCGCGTCGATCGAGATCCGCGCGTCGGCGAGGATGCGGGTGACGTCGGCGAGCACGCCCGGCTCGTCGGCGACCCGCAGCCGCAGGTAGTAGGCGCTCTCGATCTCCGAGATCGGCAGGATCGGCAGGTCGGCCATCGCGTCGGGCTGGAACGCGAGGTGCGGCACCCGGTTGCCCGGATCGACCGTCAGCGTGCGGACCACGTCGACCAGGTCGGCCACGACCGCGCTCGCGGTCGGCTCGGCGCCGGCTCCCTTGCCGTAGTACATCGTATGGCCGACCGCGTCGCCCTTGACCCAGACCGCGTTCATCGCGCCCTCGACGTTGGCGATCAGGCGCCTCGCGGGAATCAGCGTCGGGTGAACGCGCAGCTCGATGCCGTGCTCGCGGCGGCGCGTGATGCCAAGCAGCTTGATCCGGTAGCCGAGCTGCTCGGCGTAGCGGATGTCCTCGGCCTGCAGCGACGCGATGCCCTCGACGTGCGCGCGGTCGAACTGCACCGGGATGCCGAACGCGATCGCCGACATGATCGTCGCCTTGTGCGCCGCGTCGACGCCCTCGACGTCGAAGGTCGGGTCGGCCTCGGCGTAGCCCAGGCGCTGCGCCTCCTTCAGCACGACGTCGAAGGGCAGGCCCTTGTCGCGCATCTCGCTGAGGATGAAGTTGGTGGTGCCGTTGATGATCCCGGCGATCCACTCGATGCGGTTGGCGGTCAGGCCCTCGCGCAGCGCCTTGATGATCGGGATGCCGCCGGCGACCGCAGGCTCGAAGGCGACGGTGACGCCCTGCTCGCGTGCGGCCGCGAAGATCTCGTTGCCGTGCACCGCGAGCAGCGCCTTGTTCGCGGTGACCACGTGCTTGCGGTGCGCGATCGCCTCGAGCACCAGCTGGCGCGCGATGCCGTAGCCGCCGATCAGCTCGACGACCACCTCGATCTGCGGGTCGCGCACG
>JADCHE010000112.1 GCA_020248665.1 Burkholderiales bacterium
CCTGGTCCGCGAAGCCGATCCGACTCGTCGTGCCGTTCGCGCTCGGCAGCGGCACCGACATCATCGCCCGCGTGATCGCCGAGGAGCTGCAGCGCGGGCTCGGCACGAACATCGTCGTCGACGGCCGGCGGCCCGGCTAAGGAGCCCGTACGCCGTACGGGTTCGGCGTGAGCCGGAGCCGCCCGCGGCCGGCGGGATCGTGCCGGGCTCGACTTCACGATCCGTGGCGGGCCGTTCGGGCCGGCCGGCCTCGGCATCGAGCCCGCGCCGGTGGACGCCGACACGTTCGCGCGCTTCGTCGTCGGGCAGATCGACGCCTGGGGCGCGAAGATCCGCCGGGCTGGCATCCAGCCCGAGTGACCCCGTACGCGGTCCCGCGCGCGATCGCGGCGATGGCCGAGCGGGGCGAGGTCGTGAAGTGCTCGGGCGCCGCCGTCGAATGAGCGTCGCCCGGGCGCAGTGGTGCGATTCGGGTCCATACTTCCACCACGACCTGCGTCGCGCCTGCCCGAACCTCCGATGACCGACCCCCGCTCCGTCCCCCGCCGCGTGCTGATCGTCGAGGACGACGACGACGTCCGCGCGTCGCTGCACCTCGTCCTCGAGGACGACGGCTGGGCGGTGTCGCTGGCGCCCGACGGCGAGGCCGCGCTCGAGGCGCTGCGCGCCGAGCCCGGTGCGTTCGCGGTGGTGCTGGTCGACCTGATGATGCCGCGGCTCGGCGGCGTCGGCCTGCTCGGCCGCAAGGCGCAGGATCCGGCGATCGCCGCGGTGCCGGTGGTCGTGGTCTCGGCGATCGTCGACCGGGTGCAGTTGCCCGACACCGGCGACGTACGCGCGGTGCTGCAGAAGCCGGTGTCGATCGCCGCGCTGCTCGACGCGGTGCGGCACGCCGCGGGCGGGCCGTCGCTCGCGCGTCCGGCCGCGGACGCACAGGGATCCTGAGCGGCGCGCGCCGAGAGGGCCGCCGCGTTGGCGCGCGAGGCGGCGGTCCGTTCGGAATGCGGCACCTGCACGACGCAGTTCGCACCCCGGCGAGCGGTGGCCCGCGGCGCGGGACCGCCGGGGGACTCGGGCTCGCAGCCCGCGGGCCCGGGCAAGCACGCCGCCCCCCCGAGCCGGCGCCGATCAGTGCTCGGCGCAACCCCGACTCAGGCCCAGTCGGGCTCGGCCCGCCGCTTCGCCTCGAACGCCTCGATCTGCGCCGCATGGCCCAGCGTGAGGCCGATGTCGTCGACGCCGCCGAGCAGGCAGTCGCGGCGGAATGGATCGGTCTCGAAGCGGTCCTCCACACCGTCGGGGCCGACCACGACCTGCCGCACGAGGTCGACCGTCATCGTCGCGCCGGGCCGGGCGGCCAGCAGCGCGCGCAGTTCGGCCACCCGCGCCTCGGGCAACCGGACCGGCAGCGCGCCGTTCTGGAAGCAGTTGTTGTGGAAGATGTCGCCGAAGCTCGGCGCGACGAACGCGCGGAAGCCGTTGTCGATCAGCGTCGTCACCGCGTGCTCGCGCGACGAGCCGCAGCCGAAGTTGCGGTCGGCCACGAGGATGCGCGCGCCGGCGAACTCCGGCCGGTTCAGCACGAAGCCGGGTACGGGCCGCCCCTCGGGGTCGTGCCTCAGGTCGTGGAACAACGCCTGCACCTGCTCCTCGCGGGTGCGGCCGAGGAAGCGCGCCGGGATGATGCGGTCGGTGTCGACGTTCGGCATGTCGAGCGGCACCGCGACCGCGGTCAGCGTGGTGAACGGGGGCATCTCAGGCTCCCGGCGCCGCGAGGCGGCGGACGTCGGCGAAGCGGCCGGACACCGCGGCGGCCACCGCCATCGCGGGGCTCAGCAGGTGCGTGCGAACGCCGCGCCCCTGTCGCCCGATGAAGTTGCGGTTCGAGGTCGACGCGATCCGCTGGCCGGGCCACCCGGTGTCGCCGTTCATGCCGACGCACATCGAGCAGCCGGGCTCGCGCCACTCGAAGCCCGCCTCGCGGAACACCCGGTCGAGCCCCTCGGCCTCGGCCTGCGCCTTCACCAGCCCCGAGCCCGGCACGACCCAAGACGGCACGATCGCGCGCCGGCCGCGCGCGACGCGCGCTGCGTCCCGCAGGTCCTCGATGCGGCTGTTCGTGCACGAGCCGATGAACACGCGGTCGACCGCGACCGCCTCCATCGGCGTGCCGGGCACGAGGCCCATGTAGTCGAGCGCGCTGCGCATCGCATCGCGCCGCGCCGCGTCGGGCGCGTCGGACGGGTCGGGCACGCGGCCGTCGATCGGCAACGCGTCCTCGGGGCTGGTGCCCCAGGTCACCATCGGCACGATCGCCGCGCCGTCGATCGACACGTCACGGTCGAACTCGGCGCCGTCCTCGGAGGGCAGCGTACGCCAGAACGCGAGCGCGCGATCCCAGGCCTCGCCCTGCGGCGACATCGGCCGGCCCTGCAGGTACGCATAGGTCGCGTCGTCGGGCGCGACCATGCCGGCGCGAGCGCCGGCCTCGATCGACATGTTGCACACCGTCAGCCGCCCCTCGATCGACATCGCGCGGATCGTGCTGCCCGCGTACTCGATCACGTGGCCGACGCCGCCCGCCGCGCCGATGCGCGCGATGATCGCGAGTACCACGTCCTTCGCGGTGACGCCGGGCGCGAGCACGCCGTCGACGCGCACCCGCATCGCCTTCGGCTTCTTCTGCCACAGGCACTGCGTGGCCATCACGTGCGCGACCTCGGAGGCACCGATGCCGAACGCCAGCGCGCCGACCGCACCGTGCGTCGCGGTGTGCGAGTCGCCGCACACCAGCGTGATGCCCGGCCGCGTGAAGCCCTGCTCGGGGCCCACCACGTGCGCGATGCCCTGCCGCACGTCCTCGACGTGGAACAGCCGGATCCCCGCGCCCTGCGCGTTGGTGCGGATCGCGTCGAAGTGGCGCCGGTGCATCGGGTCGGCGATCGCCGCCGGATCGCGGCTCGCGGTCGACGTGAAGTGGTCGGGCGTCGCCAGCGCGAGCTCGGGCCGCCGCACCGGCAGCCGCCGCGTGCGCAGCGTCTCGAACGCGGTCGACGAACCGTCGTGCAGCAGGTGGCGGTCGACGTAGATCAGCTGGTGGCCGTCACCGCGATCGACGACGACGTGCCGCTGCCAGATCTTGTCGAACAGGGTCCGGGGGACGTTCATCGGCGACTCCGGCGTCGCGTCACTTCGCGGCGACCGTCTCGGACGGCGCGGGCGCCGCGGCGGGTGCGAGCGGCCCGCGGAACGCCGTGCGGCGCGCGTCCCAGTCGGCCGAACCGAAGCGCGCGAAGGTCTTCGCCGGCGAGACGTCGGTCTTCGATGCCGGATAGCGGCCGGTGGCCTTGACCGCGTCGAGCGCCTCGTCGCAGGCCGCGATCACCGCGCCGAGCAGCAGGCCCGGCAGGATCGCGATCGCATAGCCCATCGCCTCGGCCTCGGCGAGCGGCACCTCGGGGGTCTTGCCGCCGCGCACCACGTTCAGCAGGCAGCGGCCCTTCACGCGCTTCGGCACCGCCGCCACCTCCTCGAGCGACTGCGGCGCCTCGACGAACGCGACGTCCGCGCCGCTGGCGATCGCGAGGTTCGCGCGCTCGATCGCCTCGTCGAAGCCGAGCACCGCGCGCGAGTCGGTGCGCGCGATGATCGTGAAGTCGCGCGAGCGGCGCGCCGCGGCGGCCGCGCGGATCTTCGCGATCCAGTCCTCGCGCGAGGTCACCTCCTTGTTGTCGAGGTGGCCGCAGCGCTTCGGGAACACCTGGTCCTCGATGTGGATCGCGGCGACACCGGCGCGCTCGAAGTCCTGCACCGTGCGGAACACGTTGAGCTCGTTGCCGTAGCCGGTGTCGGCGTCGCTGATCAGCGGGATCGAGATCGCGTTCACGATCCGCGTGGCGTTCGCGATCATCTCGGTCGCGGTGAGCAGCCCGTAGTCCGGGTAGCCGAGCGTCGCCGAGGTGCCGGCGCCGGTCATGTAGGCGGCCTGGAAGCCGGCGCGCTCGATCGCACGGCCGGTGATGCCGTCGATCGCGCCGGGGGCGACGATCATGCGGCCGCTGCGGAACATCTCGGCGAGGCGGGAAGCGGGGGTCATGGCGATCCTTCCTTCGGTGTGTCGGGGTGGGCGGACGCAGCGGCGCCTCAGGACGGCAGCCGCATGCCCAGGGTCTCGGCCTGCCGGAGTTCGAACGCCCGGCAGCCGTCGTCGTAGTGGTGCCCGCGCATGCCGCCCTTGACCACGCCGGGCTCGACCGCGCCCCACTTGTCGCGCCATTCGGGCGGCAGCGCGAGGCCGTCGGGCGTGGCGAGCCAGAGGCGGAACAACGTGCGCTTGCGCGCCTCGTCGGGGTCGTCGGTGAACGCGGTGCGAGCATGCAGCGTGGTGAAGTTCGAGAGGATCTGCAGGTCGCCGGGCTCCAGGCGCATCTCGAAGAGGTGCGCGGGCCGGCGCAGGATCGCGTCCAGCAGCTCGACGCCCTCGCGCTGCGCGTCATCGACCGGCGGCGCCCCCTCGAGCTTCATGCCATTGACGATCCGGTTGCGGTTCCACGCGCAGAAGACGTCGGTCGCGGTCCGCGCGAACACCGTGACCCGCGTGAACGGCGCCTCGCCCTCGCTCTGCTCGCCCTGGCGGCTGAACGGGACGGGTCGGGTCTCGAGCACGTGCGCGAGGTCGGGGCGCTCGGCGGCGAGCGCGCGCCAGGCGGCGACGCCGCTGCTCACCAGGCTGTCGCCGCCGACCGGCGCCTGGTTGTAGCAGGTCAGCATCACGACGTCGCCGCTGTCGGCGTGGAAGTCGAGCTCGGCGCGCGACGAGTAACCGCGGCCGGTCGGGCTGCGGTAGTCGACGCCGACGTCCTTCACCGCGTTGATGTAGCGCGTGAATCGGTCCTGCGGGCGCGCCACGCCGAAGTGCAGCCCGATCGCCCAGGTCAGCAGCTCGAACGACGCCGGGTCGACGCCCTCGCGCGGCAGCCCTCTGACCAGCGCGAGGCCGCGCCCGTGCTGCGCGTCGCGCACTGCGCCTGCGAGCTTGCCGAGCACCCGCGCGCCGAACGGGAAGTCCTCGCGCCGGTAGTCGAGCAGCGCGCGACCCGGCACGCGGCCGGCGGCGAGCACCGTCATCAGGTCGGTGCGGTCGGCGTCGTCGAGGCGGACGATCCAGCCGCGATCGCGCTCGAGGTCGGCGACGGTCCAGGCGGACGCGTCGCGGCCGGCGCGCGGATCGACGGCCGGTGACGCGGGGGCAGCGGTCGTGGTCGCGGCGTTCATCGTCGTGCTCCGTTCACTGGATCGGGAACCGCTTGACCAGCGCCTCGAGGCGCTCGGCCTCCTCGCGCACCAGCTGCGCGAACTGCTCGGGCGTATTGCCGATCGGCGAGGCGCCGAGCGTCGCGAACGACTTCAGCACGGTCTCGTCGCGGATCGCCTCGCGCACCGCGGCCGACACCGCGTCGACGATCGGCTTCGGCGTGCCGAGCGGCGCGAAGAGGCCGTACCAAGTCTCGCCGAGCAGCTGCGGATACCCCGCCTCGATCGCCGACTGCACGTCGGGCAGCACCGGCGAGCGCTCCTTGCCGGAGGACATCACCACCCTCAGCTTGCCCGAGGCCATGTGCGGGATCACCGCGGTGTAGCCCATCGAGCCGACGTTGATCGAGTTGCCGACGAGATCGGTGATCAGTTGCCCGCCGCCCTTGTAGTTGACGACGATCATCGACGGCAGCTCCGTCGACTGCAGCATCTGCAGCCTCAACCGCGCGGTGTTCTCGGTCGTGCCGAACGTGCACGGCTGCGGCGCGGTACGGCAGTAGGCGAGTACCTCGGACAAGGTCCTGCCCGGGATCGCGGCGTTGACGACGTAGACGCCGGCGAGCACCGAGTAGGCGACCACCGGAATCAGCTGGGTCGTCGGGTCGGCGCCCTTGAAGCCGGGCAGGTGCTTGTTCAGCACCAGCGAGGGCAGCTGCACGAGGAAGGTGTGGCCGTCCGGCTTCGCCTCGATCACGCGGCGCGTGCCGAGCAGGCCGTCGGCGCCCGGCGTGTTCTCGACGTTGACCGACTGGTTCCAGCGGCGCGACAGCTCCTTGGCGACCTGGCGCGCCATCACGTCGGTGCCGCCGCCCGGGCTGTACGGCACGACCAGCGTGACCGGGCGTTCGGGCTTCCAGCCGGCGGCGGCCGGCGCGGCCTGCGGGCCCGCCTGCGCGGACGCACCGCCGGCGGCGAGCGCCAGCGCGACCGCGACGGCGTACCGGCACAACGATCGGAGCGGGTTCATCGATGCGTCTCCTTCCTGTTCCCCGCAGCCGCGGCGACGTCGTGCCGGGGCGGTTGTCCGGTTATCATAGTCACAATACAACTTGACCCTGTCAAATGCGCCCCGCCGTATCCGGACCCCCCCGCGGCGGCCGAGCCGCCCGCCCGAGTCGTCCCCCGGCCGAGCCTCCGGACGACGCGCGCGTGGCCGACGCTGCGGTCGGACTGCCGCGCTCGAGCGGCGTCGCACTGCACCGGCAGCTGTACCTGCTGTTGCGCGACCGGATCGTGCGCGGTGCCTGGCGCCCGGGCGACGCGCTCCCCACCGAGGAGGCGCTGTGCGCGCGCTTCGGCGTGTCGCGCATCACCGTGCGGCGCGCGCTGTCCGACCTGCAGGCGCAGGGCCTCGTGCAGCGCCGCCACGGGCTCGGCACCTTCGTCACCGAGCGTGCGCCCGCGCCGCTGCCCGCGCCCACGCTGTCTTTCGTCGACGGGCTGCGCCGCTACGCCGAGTCGACCGAGGTGCGCGTGATCTCGGTCGCGCACGCGGTGCCACCGCCCGAGGTGGCGGGGCCGATGCAGCTGGCCGCCGGCGAGCGCGCGCTGCACGCGGTGCGATGCCGCAGCCTCGACGGCGTGCCGGTGATGGCCACCGACGCGTGGGTGCCCGAGCGGCTCGGTCGGCGCATCACCGCGGCCGCGCTCGCACGCCGCCCGCTCTACGAGATCCTGATGGCGCAGGGCGTGCGCTTCGGTCGCGTCGTCCAGGAGATCGGCGCGAAGACCGCCGAGGCGCGTGATGCCACGCTGCTCGGCACCGAGGTCGGCGCGCCGCTGCTGACGCTGGTGCGCCTGATCCACGACCACGAGGGTCGGCCGGTGCAGCACCTGAACGCGGCGATCCCATCCGAACGGGGCCGGGTGCTGAGCGAGATCACCGGCGCGCAGATCAACACGCTGGCGGCCGGCTTCGTCGTGCACAGCAGGGGCCTCGGTCCGGCGCCCGGTTCGCGCGGCTGACGCCGGGGTCGCGACCGGCCGTCGGCGTCGCCGCTCAGCCTGCCATCGTCGGATAGTCGACGTAGCCCGCTTCGCCCTGCGTGTAGAAGGTCGCGCGGTCGTATGGCGTCAGCGGCGCACCCGCGCGCAGCCGAGCCGGCAGGTCGGGGTTCGAGATGAAGAGCCGGCCGAACGCGATCGCGTCGGCGTCGCCCGCCTCGACCATCGCGGCGGCACCGTCGCCACGGAAGTTGCCGGCCGCGATCAGCACGCCATGCCAGTCGGGCCGGAACATCGCGGCCGCCGAGGGCACGCCCTGCCGGTCGACCTCGGCCTGGCCCGCCCCGCTCGCGCGGGGCTCGATCAGATGCAGGTAGGCGAGGCCGAACGCGTCGAGCGCGCGGATCACGTGCCGGTACAGCGGCTCGGGGTCGTCCTCGCCGCTGCCGTTCGCGACGCCGAAAGGCGACAGGCGAACCCCGACGCGCTCGGCGCCGCAGACCGACGCGACCGCGCGCGTCACCTCGAGCAGCAGCCGCGCACGGCCCTCGATCGAGCCGCCGTACGCGTCGGTGCGCAGGTTGGTGCGCGACTGCAGGAACTGCTCGAGCAGGTAGCCGTTCGCGCCGTGCACCTCGACGCCGTCGAAGCCGGCGCGCATCGCGTTGCGCGTGGCCCGCGCGTAGGCCTCGACGAGGCCGGGGAGCTCGTCGGTGCGCAACGCGCGCGGCGTCTGGTACGGCTCGCGCCCGCCGTCGGCGGTGCGCACCATGCCCTCGGCCCGGACCTCGGACGGCGCGACCGGCGGGCCGCCGTCGGCCTGGTACGACGAGTGCGACAGCCGGCCGACGTGCCACAGCTGCAGGAACACGTGGCCGCCCCGCTCGTGGATCGCGCGCACCACCTGCGACCAGCCCTCGACCTGCTCGTCCGAGTGGATGCCCGGCGTCGACGGCGCGGTGCGCCCGCCCGGGTCGACCTGCGAGGCCTCGGCGACGATCAGCCCGCCCGGGGTCGCGCGCTGCGCGTAGTAGCGGGCATTCAGCGCATTGGGCACGCAGCCGGGCACGGTCGCGCGCATCCGGGTGAGCGGCGCCATCACGACGCGGTGCGACAGCGTCAGCGGGCCGACCTTCAGCGGGCGGAACAGCGATTCGATCGACATCGGCGGTCTCCTGCGGGTCGGGCCGATGCTAGCGCAGCGGCGCCCGTCGGCGGTGCCGGGACCCGCGCGCGCGGAACGCCGGACGTCCGCGACCGGCCGCGGCCGCGCGCGCGGTGGGTACCATCGGGTATCGGCCGCCGACGGCCACGAGGAGACCCGCATGAAGGCGAGCCGTTCGGAGACCGTGCCGATCCGGGGCGTCGACCACCACGTGCGCCGCTGGGGTCCCGGGCACGCCCCGCCGCTGGTGCTGCTGCACGGCTCGCAGGACGTCTCGGCGTCGTGGCAGTTCGTCGTCGACGCGCTCGAGCGCGACTGGCACGTCGTCGCGCCCGACTGGCGCGGCCACGGCCTGTCGGGCCGCAGCGGCGCGGACACCTACTGGTTCCCCGACTACGTCGGCGACCTGGACGCGCTGCTCGAGCACGTCACGCCCGACGCCCCGGCGCGCCTCGTCGGACACAGCATGGGCGCGCAGGTCGCCGCGCTGTACGCGGGTGTGCGGCCGGACCGTGTCGCGCGGCTGGTCAACGTCGATGGCTTCGGGCCGCCCGGCGGACGCCACGACCCGGCGCCGCGGCGCTACGCGAAGTGGCTCGCGCAGCTCGGCGACGAGACCGCGCAGCGCCCCTACGAGAGCTTCGACGAGTTCGCGCTTCGGATGCGCTCGGAGAACCCGCGCCTCGACGAAGCGCGCTCGCGCTTCCTCGCCGAGCAGTGGGGCGAGCTCGCGCCCGACGGCACGGTGGTGCGCCGAGCCGACCCTGCGCTGAAGCGCGCGAGCCCGCTCGCGATGCCGCAGGACGAGGTGATCGACTGCTGGCGCCAGACCCGCGCCGCGGTGCTCTGGGTCGATGGCGCGCAGTCGGGGCTGTGGGCCCGCCTCGCCTCGGACCCGCAGGCCTTCGAGGCGCGCGCGGGCGCGTACGCGGACCTGCGGATCGAGCACGTCGAGGATGCCGGCCACAACGTCCACCACGACCAGCCGGAGCGGCTCGCGCGGCTGATCGAGGCCTTCATGGCCTGACGGCGCGCGCTCAGCCGACCTTCGCGGTCTTCGCCTTGAACGCCGCGATGCGGTCGTCCATGTCCGGCCCTCGGCCCTCGGTGCGGTACGCCTCGTGCGCGAGGCCTGCGCCGAGCGGCAGCCCGTCGGTCTCGCGCAGCAGCCGCTTGTTCGCACGGTGGCTGAACCAGCTCTGCGCGAGGATGCCGGCGGCGAGCCGCGCGAGCGCGTCGTCGAATTCGGCGTCGGGCGCGCACGCGTTGGCCAGCCCGATCCGCTCGGCCTCGCGGCCGCCCACCACGCGGCAGGTCATCATCAGCTCGCGCGCGACGTAGGTGCCGACGCGCCGCGGCAACCGCTGGGAGAGTCCCCAGACCGGCGTCAGCGCCCATTTCGCATGGGTGTCGGCGAACTTCGCGCCCTCGGCCGCGAACACGATGTCGCCGGCCAGCGCGAGCTCGAGCGCGCCGGTGTAGCAGTGGCCGTGCACCGCCGAGATCACCGGCTGCGGCAGGTTCGCGAGCCGCTCGATCACCGAGGCCTGGAAGTGCGGCCGCGGCAGCGCCTCGCCGGTCGAGATGTCGCCGAGGTCGTGGCCGGCCGAGAAGCAGCGTCCCGCGCCGCGGACGATCACCAGGCCCACGGTGTCCGTGTGGCGCTCGATGTCGTCGAGGTGCGCGTCGAGCGCCTCGAAGAGCTCGACGTTCAGCGCGTTCAGCTTGTCGGGTCGGTTCAGCGTCAGCGTCGCCGCGCCGTCGCGGTCGGTGCGCACCACCCGTTCGTCCATCGTCGTCTCCTCGGTCGTCGGTCGTCGGTCGTCTCAGCGCGCCGGGCCCCGCGGCCCGAGCCGGTTCGCCTGCAGCATCGGTCCGGCGGGCACGAAGCGCCCCGCGCCCAGGTGGTGGATCGTGTGCAGCGCGGCGTTGTCCGCGGTCATCGTCCAGCGCCCGGCGTCGAACACGCGCGCATCGGCCTGCGCGACGAGCACCTCGCCGAAGAAGGTGTCGTAGGCGCGCTGCGCGTGCGGCTCGGGGATCACGCGGCACTCGAGCCAGGCGACGCAGCCGGCGATCCACGGCAACCCGAGCACCGGCCCGGCGAATGCGTCGATCGCGTAGCGCCCGAACTTGTCCTCGGCCGGATCGCGGCCGCTCACCGAGCCGACCGTCCAGGTCAGGTCGGCGAGCGCCGGGCATGGCAGCGACACCGAGAAGGCGCCGCTCGCCTCGACGAGCTCGCGCGTGAACGTGGCCTTGTCGATCACGACCGCGATCCGTGGCGGCGTGAACTCGACCGGCATCGACCACGCGGCCGCCATCAGGTTGCGGCGCCCGCCGTGCGCACTGCCGACGAGCACCGTCGGGCCGTGGTTCACGAGGCGGCTGGCGTGGGCGAGGTCGACGTCGAGTCTCATCGTCGACAGTGTAGTGCGGACGGGCGGCGGATCGACGCACAGCGCGCGGGTCCTCGGCCGTCCGCACTGGGTGAGCATCGGGCGAGTCGTCGCGCCGGTGCGCCGGTTGGCCAACGACGCCGACCCGACCGGGTCCGTCGGGGCATCCTCGTGGCCTCTTCGACGCCCGATGCCCCGAATGCACCGCCCCGCCCGCTGCCGCGTCGCACGCCTCGCCAGGCGACCTCCTCGAGCTCGACCGCACGCGCCTGCACGTCCGCGACGAGGGCCCGCGCGACGCGCTGTTGGAGCTGCTGCTGCATGGCTTCGGCTCGAGCCTGCAGACCTGGGACGCGTGGGCCGAGGGCCTGCGCGAGCGCCACCACGCGCTGATGCTCGCGCCCGGCATCCGCGAGGCGATGCCCGAGCGCATGCGCCGGACGGTGCTCGAGGATCCGGTCCCGCGCCTGCGCAGGCTCGCGATGCCGGTGTCGCTCGTCTGGGGCGAGCGCGACGCGATGATCCCGGTCCGCGGGTTCCTCGACCACGCGCCGGCGCCCCGAACACCGGCCAGGCTCAGTCGCGCCACTCGATCGCGCCGATGCTGCCGTAGTGGTCGGTCCAGGGCCGCAGTCCCGGCACGTCGAGCCGCTCGTGGCCGACGATCGCACCCGACGCGTCGCGGATCGGCCGGTTCACCGAGGGGTGCGCGCGCAGGTACTCCTCGTCGCGGGTCATCACGAAGTGCTGGTTCTGCCGCACGAGCCGCGCGCGGTCGGCGGCGAGCCACTTGTTGCGAAAGCCCATCCCCAGCGCCTCGGCCTGCGCGCGCACGACCGGGTACAGGTTCAGGTAGCCGTTGGTGATGTTGATCGCGATGAAGCCGTCGGGCGCGAGGTGGCGGTGCCAGGTCTCGAAGGCCTCGCGCGTCAGCAGGTGCGTCGGCACCGAGCCGCCGGTGAACGCGTCGAGCACGATCACGTCGTAGCGGACGTCGGCGGGCAGGCGCTCGAAGCTCAGCCGCGCATCGCCGACGAAGGTCGACGTGGCGCGCGCACGGCAGGCGGAGAGGTTGTCGAACCAGGCGTTCGCGACGCGGACCGCCTCGGGGTTGATCTCGTAGAAGTCGTAGGTGTCGGCCTCGCGGGCGTAGGTCGCGAGCGTGCCGGCGCCGAGCCCCACCAGCGCGACGCGCGCGGCCGGCTGGCGCGCCGCGACCCAGCGCAGGGTCTCGCCGATGCCGCTGTCCTCCGAGTAGTAGGTGACCGGCGCCCGCTTGAGCGCCGGGTCGAGGTACTGGATGCCGTGCGTGATCTGCCCGCTGAAGAACACGCGGTGGTCGCGCGACGGGTCGCCCGGATGGCGGCGCTCGGCCACCGACACCGTGCCGTAGAAGTTGCGCGTCTGGTCGAGCCGGACCTCGAAGCGCTCGGGCGTCGACGGGTCGCGCCAGCCGAACGGATCCTCCCAGCGCAGCACCGCGAGCCCGAG
>JADCHE010000113.1 GCA_020248665.1 Burkholderiales bacterium
CCCGGCCACCTGGTGATGCTGCAGGGCGTCGGCGGCGGCTTCACCTGGGGCGCGGTGCTGGTGCGCTTCTGATCGAACGAGGTCCTCGCCACCCATGAAGCTCGCGTTCGTCTTCCCTGGCCAGGGTTCGCAGGCCGTCGGCATGCTCGACACGCTGAAGGACCGCCCCGAGGTCGCGGCGCTGATCGACGAGGCCGACGCGGCGCTCGGCGAGCCGCTGTCCGCGCTGATCGCGGGCGGCCCGGCCGAATCGCTCGCGCTCACCGTCAACACGCAGCCCGCGATGCTGCTCGCCGGGCTCGCCTGCTACCGCGCCTGGCGCGCCGCGGGCGGGCCGGACGCCGACGCGGTCGCCGGCCACAGCCTCGGCGAGTACACCGCGCTGACCGCCGCCGGTGCGTTCGAGCCGGGCGCCGCGCTGCGGCTGGTGCGGCTGCGCGCGCGGGCGATGCAGGAGGCGGTGCCGGTCGGCAGCGGTTCCATGGCGGCGATCCTCGGGCTCGACGACGACCAGGTCCGCGCCGCGTGCCGGCAGGCGACCGAGTCGTTCGCCGGCGCGGCGCCGAGCACTCCGGGCGTGCCGGACGTGGTCGAGCCGGCCAACTTCAACGCGCCGTCGCAGGTGGTCATCGCCGGCAGCAAGGCCGCGGTGGACAAGGCCTGCGAGGTCGCGAAGGCGATGGGCGCCAAGCGTGCGATGCCGCTCGCGGTGTCGGCGCCGTTCCACTCGTCGCTGCTGAAGTCTGCCGGCGAGCGCCTCGCGGTCGCGTTGCGCGACACCGCGCCCGCGTCGCCGCGCGTGCCGCTGGTCAACAACGTCGACGTCGCGGTGCGCAGCGCGCCGGTCGAGATCGTCGACGCGCTGGTGCGCCAGTCCTACAGGCCGGTGCGATGGACCGAGGTGGTCCGTGCGCTCGAGGCGATGGGCTGCACGCGGATGATCGAGTTCGGACCGGGCAAGGTGCTCGCCGGGCTCGCCAAGCGCATCGCGCCGGGGCTGCAGGTGTCGGCGGTGCACGACGCCGCGAGCCTCGAGTCGACGCTGAAGGAGATCGCATGACCGAATCCGCCGCCGCCCCGCTCGCCGGGCGCGTCGCCCTCGTCACCGGCGCGTCGCGCGGCATCGGCCACGCGATCGCGCTCGAGCTCGGCCGGCTCGGTGCGACCGTCGTCGGCACCTCCACCTCCGAGGCCGGGGCGCAGGGCGTCACCGAGGCGCTCGTGGCCGCCGGCGCGAAGGGCCGCGGTGCGGTGCTCGACGTCGGCGACGCGGCTGCGTCGGAGGCGCTGATCGAGGCGATCGCGAAGGCCGAGGGCCCGCTCGCGATCCTCGTCAACAACGCCGGCATCACCCGCGACAACCTCGCGATGCGGATGAAGGACGACGAGTGGGCATCGGTGCTCGACACCAACCTGTCCGCCGTCTTCCGGCTGTCGCGCGCCGTGATGCGCCCGATGATGAAGGCGCGCTGGGGGCGGATCGTCAACGTCACCTCGGTGGTCGGCGCGTCGGGCAACCCCGGCCAGGCCAACTATGCGGCGGCCAAGGCGGGGGTCGCCGGCATGACCCGCGCGCTCGCGCAGGAACTCGGCTCGCGCGGCATCACCGTCAACTGCGTCGCGCCCGGCTTCATCGACACCGACATGACGCGGGGGCTCGACGCGACCCAGACGCAGGCGCTGCTGCAGCGCATCCCCCTCGGCCGGCTCGGCGATGCCGCCGACGTCGCGGCCGCGGTCGGCTTCCTGTGCAGCCCGAGTGCCGGCTACGTGACCGGCACGACGCTGCACGTGAACGGCGGGATGTACATGGCCTGACGCACCGCAGGACCTAGTCCCCGGGGCCGAGGCGCTGCCGGGGCTGCAGGCGCGGGATGCTAGAATCTCGCGCCGATTCCAGCCGGGTCGCGGCGCCGCCGCCCCGAGCCCTAACGAGGAAAGGATCAGGAAGACATGAGCGACATCGAGCAACGTGTGAAGAAAATCGTCGCCGAGCAGCTTGGGGTGAACGAGGCCGAGATCAAGAACGAGTCGTCGTTCGTCGATGACCTGGGCGCCGACTCGCTGGACACGGTCGAACTGGTGATGGCCCTCGAGGACGAGTTCGAGACCGAGATCCCCGACGAGGAAGCCGAGAAGATCACGACCGTCCAGCAGGCGATCGACTACGTCAAGGCCCACCCGAAGTCGGCCTGACGCGCATCGCGTTCCCCGTTCCCGGAGTGCCCTCCGCATGAGCCGTCGCAGAGTCGTCGTCACCGGTCTCGGGCTGATCAGCCCGGTGGGCAACGACGTGGCCACCGGCTGGTCGAACCTCGTCGCCGGCCGCGGCGGCATCGGTCCGATCACCAAGTTCGACGCGTCCGCGTTCCCGTGCCGCATCGCCGGCGAGGTCCGCGGCTTCGACGTATCGGCCTGGATGCCGGCCAAGGAGGCGCGCCACTTCGACACGTTCATCCACTACGGGATCGCCGCGTCGGCGCAGGCGGTCCGCGACGCCGGCATCTCGGCCGAGACGGTGGATCCCGACCGCATCGGCGTGATCGTCGGCTCGGGCATCGGCGGCCTGCCGATGATCGAGGAGAACCACACCGAGTACGTGAACCGCGGCGTGCGGCGGATCTCGCCGTTCTTCGTGCCGGGCTCGATCGTCAACATGGTCTCCGGCCAGGTGTCGATCATGCACGGCTTCCGCGGCCCGAACTACGCGGTGGTCTCGGCCTGCACGACCGGCCTGCACTCGATCGGCGACGCAGGGCGCCTGATCGAGTACGGCGACGCCGACGTCATGATCGCCGGCGGCGCCGAGGCGACGGTCTCGCCGCTCGGCATCGGCGGCTTCTGCGCCGCGCGCGCCATGTCCACGCGCAACGACGACCCGGGCACCGCGAGCCGTCCCTGGGACAAGGACCGCGACGGCTTCGTGCTCGGCGAGGGCGCGGGCGTGCTGGTGCTCGAGGAGTACGAGCACGCGAAGCGGCGGGGCGCGAGGATCTACGGCGAACTCGCCGGCTACGGCATGAGCGCCGATGCGCACCACATCACAGCGCCCGACCGCGACGGACCGAAGCGCGGCATGCTCGCCGCGCTGCGCAACGCCCGGCTGAACGGCGACGCGATCCAGTACGTGAACGCGCACGGCACCTCGACCCCGCTCGGCGACAGGAACGAGACCGAGGCGATCAAGCTCGCCTTCGGCGACCACGCGAAGAAGCTGGTCGTCAACTCGACCAAGTCGATGACCGGGCACCTGCTCGGCGCGGCCGGCGGCGTGGAGGCGGTGTTCACCGTGCTCGCCGTCCACCACCAGGTCTCGCCGCCGACGATCAACATCTTCGAGCAGGACCCGGAGTGCGATCTCGACTACTGCGCCAACCAGGCGCGCGAGATGCGCATCGACGCCGCGATCTCGAACTCCTTCGGGTTCGGCGGCACCAACGGCTCGCTGGTCGTCAAGCGGTTCGCCTGAGCCGGCCGCGCCGATGAGCGTCGCCTTCTCGGTCGAGGTGACGCGGTCGGCTGCGGAAGCGCGGTGGCGGGCGGTACTGGCCGCGATCCCGGCGGCCGGCCTCGCGACCTCGGGGGCGCACCTGTCCACCGGTCCCACCTTCGTGCTCGACGGCCCGCCCGAGTGGCGGGCGGCTGCGGCGCTCGCCTGCGGGCTCGGAGCCGCCGCTTTCGCGCTCGCCGCGGTCGCCGCGCTGTGGAGCGCTCGCGCCCCGACCGCTTCGTCGCCGTCCCGGGGGCCGTCGCGCGCCCTCATCGTCGACGACATCGGCCGTCCGGCGTTGCGCGAGCCCGGTGAATCGACCGCCCGGCAGATGGCCCTGCGCGCGTGGTGCACACTGCCGGGCTTGACGCTGCTCGTCGTGGCACCATATCCCGCGCAGCTTCGCCCGGGGCGGCGCGCGCGGCCCGCCACGGTGCTGTTGGGGCGCGACGGCCTGTCCGACGAAGGCTGGCGCAGGCTCCACGTCTGGCTGCGCTGGATCGAACGCGGCCGCCTCGAGCGGCCGACCCCGTGACCGGACCGACCATGAAACGCCTCCTCTCCGTCCTGATCGTCGCGCTCGGTGCCGCCGGCGCAGCCCTCGTGCCAGCGGCCGCGTCCGCGCAGCCGCAGGCGAGCGAGCGCGGGGTGCCCGACTTCGCCGACCTCGTCGAGCGGACCGGCCCCGCGGTCGTCAACATCCGCACCACCGAGCGCGCGCGCGCGGGCGCCCCGTCGGCCGGGCCGCAGACGCCCCAGATGCCCGAGGGGATGGACGAGAACGATCCGTTCTACGAGTTCTTCCGCCGCTTCTTCCCGCCGCGCCCCGGCCAGGGGCCGAACCCGGGCACGCCGCGCGGCCGCGGCGACGGCGGCGAGGTGCCGCGCGGCGTCGGCTCGGGCTTCATCATCTCGCCCGACGGCTTCCTGCTGACGAACCACCACGTCGTCGAGGGCGCCGACGAGATCTACGTGACGCTGACCGACAAGCGCGAGCTCAAGGGCCGGCTGATCGGCTCCGACCGTCGCACCGACGTCGCGCTGGTCAAGATCGAGGGCACCAACCTGCCGTCGATTAAGGTCGGGGATCCGCAGCGGCTGCGCGTCGGCGAGTGGGTCGTCGCGATCGGCTCGCCGTTCGGCCTGGAGAACACCGTCACGGCCGGCATCGTGTCGGCCAAGGGCCGCGACACCGGCGACTACCTGCCGTTCATCCAGACGGACGTCGCGGTCAACCCGGGCAATTCCGGCGGCCCGCTGCTCAACATGCGCGGCGAGGTGATCGGCATCAACTCGCAGATCTACAGCCGCACCGGCGGCTTCATGGGCATCTCGTTCGCGATCCCGATCGACGAGGCGATGCGCGTCGCCGAGCAGATCCGCACCTCGGGCCGAGTCACGCGCGGGCGGATCGGCGTCGGCATCGCCGAGGTCACCAAGGACGTCGCCGAGCCGCTCGGCCTGCCGCGCGCGGCCGGTGCGCTGGTGCGCAACGTCGAGTCGGGGGGCCCCGCCGAGCGCGGCGGCATCGAGGTGGGCGACATCATCCTTAAGTTCGACGGCAAGGACATCCAGCGCTCGACCGACCTGCCGCGGATGGTGGGCAACACCAAGCCAGGCTCGAAGGTGCAGGTGTCGGTCTGGCGCAAGGGCGCCACCCGCGAGCTGACGGTCACCGTCGCCGAGATGCAGTCGGAGCAGCAGGCGCGCCCCGGCGGGGGGAACCGCCCGCCGCAGGCGCCGGCCCCGGGCGCCCAGCAGAGCAACGCGCTCGGCCTCGTGGTCGCGGACATCCCCGAGGAGCGCCGCAACCAGCTGCGGATCAAGAACGGCGTGCTGGTCGAGACGGTCGACGGCGCAGCGGCGCGGGCGGGCCTGCGCCCGGGCGACGTGATCCTGTCGCTGAACAACCAGGACGTGACCGGCGCGAAGCAGTTCAACGAGGCGGTGTCGAAGCTCGATCGCACGAAGACGCACATCATGCTGGTCCGTCGCGGCGAGAGCGCCCAGTTCGTGCCGATCCGGCCGCAGGGGCAGGGCGGGCAGTGACCGCCGCCTGACCGGCGGGGCGCGAGGGCCCCGCGGGCTCGCGCGCCGCCCTCGCTGGTCCGATGGACGG
The DNA here is from genome assembly GCA_020248665.1 of Burkholderiales bacterium. Classification (GTDB taxonomy): domain Bacteria; phylum Pseudomonadota; class Gammaproteobacteria; order Burkholderiales; family Burkholderiaceae_E; genus UBA4615. The sequence continues at coordinate 5,610 of JADCHE010000113.1, forward strand.
GCGCCCGCGCCGCGGGGTCGCAGGGCGGCGGCGGCGCCCGATCGGCTAGAATGGAGGGCTTGTTTCCGGCAGGACGGGGCGCCCCCGCCCGACACCCCGGCTTCCCGAAGGCTGGCCGGTCCGTGTCCGGCCCGAGACGGCGCGCGAGGCGTCGCCCCCCAACGTGCAGAACATCCGCAACTTCTCGATCATCGCCCACATCGACCACGGCAAGTCGACGCTCGCCGACCGATTGATCCAGCGCTGCGGCGGCCTCTCCGACCGGGAGATGCAGGAACAGGTCCTCGACTCGATGGACCTCGAGAAGGAGCGCGGCATCACGATCAAGGCCCAGACCGCCGCGCTGCAGTACACCGCGAAGGACGGGCAGCTCTACAACCTGAACCTGATCGATACGCCGGGCCACGTCGATTTCTCGTACGAGGTCAGTCGCTCGCTGTCGGCCTGCGAGGGCGCGCTGCTCGTTGTCGACGCGTCGCAGGGCGTCGAGGCGCAGACCGTCGCCAACTGCTACACGGCGATCGAGCTCGGCGTCGAGGTGGTGCCGGTGCTCAACAAGATGGACCTGCCGCAGGCCGATCCCGAGCAGGCGAAGGTCGAGATCGAGGACGTGATCGGCATCGACGCCACCGATGCGATCCCGGCGAGCGCGAAGACAGGGATGGGCATCGACGAGATCCTCGAGGCAATCGTCGCGCGGATCCCGCCGCCCAAGGGCGACCCGGACGCGCCGCTGCAGGCGCTCGTCATCGACTCCTGGTTCGACAACTACGTCGGCGTCGTGATGCTGGTGCGCATGGTGAACGGCACGCTGCGCCCGAAGGACAAGTTCCGGATGATGGCGACCGGCGCCGCGGTGCTGTGCGAGCAGGTCGGCGTGTTCACCCCGAAGTCCACGCAACGCGAGTCGCTGTCGGCGGGCCAGGTCGGTTTCGTGATCTCGGGGCTGAAGGAGCTGAAGACTGCGAAGGTCGGCGACACGCTGACGCTCGACCGCACGCCGGCCGTCGCGCCGCTGCCCGGCTTCAAGGAGGTCAAGCCCTCGGTGTTCGCCGGCCTGTACCCGGTCGAGGCGAACCAGTACGAGGCGCTGCGCGACGCGCTCGAGAAGCTGCAGCTGAACGACGCCTCGCTGCAGTTCGAGCCGGAGGTCTCGCAGGCGCTCGGTTTCGGGTTCCGCTGCGGCTTCCTCGGGCTGCTGCACATGGACATCGTCCAGGAGCGGCTCGAGCGCGAGTACGACATGGACCTGATCACGACGGCGCCGACCGTCGTCTACGAGGTCCTGCTGCGCGACGGCACGGTCGAGCGGGTCGAGAACCCGGCCAAGCTGCCGCCGCCCGACAAGTGCGAGGAGATCCGCGAGCCGATCGTCACCGTCACGGTGTTCGTGCCGCAGGAGTACGTCGGCGCGGTGATCACGCTGTGCACCGGCAAGCGCGGCGTGCAGACCAACCTCGCGTATCACGGCAAGCAGGTCCACCTGACCTACGAACTGCCGATGAACGAGATCGTGCTCGACTTCTTCGACAAGCTGAAGTCGGTCTCGCGCGGCTACGCGTCGATGGACTACGAGTTCAAGGAGTACCGGGCCGCCGACGTCGTCAAGCTCGACCTGCTGGTCAACGGCGACAAGGTCGACGCGCTCTCGCTGATCGTGCACCGCTCGAACGCGCCGTACCGGGGCCGCGAGATCGCCGCGAAGATGCGCGAGCTGATCCCGCGCCAGATGTACGACGTCGCGATCCAGGCCGCGATCGGCGGCAACATCATCGCCCGCGAGAACGTCAAGGCGCTGCGCAAGAACGTGCTGGCCAAGTGCTACGGCGGCGACATCAGCCGCAAGAAGAAGCTGCTCGAGAAGCAGAAGGCGGGCAAGAAGCGGATGAAGCAGGTGGGCACCGTCGAGATCCCGCAGGAGGCGTTCCTGGCGGTCCTGCAGGTCGAGGACAGATAGAAGAAGAACGACGACATGAACTTCGCGCTGGTCCTGTTCCTGCTGCTGGTGGTCACGGGGGTCGCCTGGATCGTCGACAAGGTCTGGCTCGCCCCCGCACGACGTCGCGCCGGCGTCGACCGGCAGCCGCTCTGGCTCGAGTACACCGCCGGCCTGTTCCCGGTGATCGCAGTGGTCTTCCTGCTGCGCTCGTTCCTCGTCGAGCCGTTCAAGATCCCGTCGGGCTCGATGATCCCGACGCTGCTGGTGGGCGACCTGATCCTGGTGAACAAGTTCTCCTACGGGGTGCGCCTGCCGGTGGTGCACACCAAGGTGCTCGACGTGGGGCTGCCGCAGCGCGGCGACGTGATGGTCTTCCGGTTCCCCAAGGACACCTCGGTCGACTACATCAAGCGCGTGGTCGCCCTACCGGGGGACACGGTCTCGTACGAAAGCAACCGGTTGTCGATCAACGGCACCCCTGTGCCGCTGAAGGAGGCCGGCGAGTTCTACGACGGCGAACGGCTCGTCTACTACCGGCAATACTCAGAGAAACTCGGAACAGTCGAGCATAACCTGTTGACAGAATTGGAGAAACCGTCTTTCATCACGGGGGTCGACCCGTTCCCGTTCCGGGACCAGTGCAACTACGGCCGGACCGGCCTGACCTGCAAGGTCCCCGCCGGACACTACTTCGTGATGGGCGACAACCGCGAAAACAGTCTCGACAGTCGCTATTGGGGGTTCGTTCCGGAGCAGAACATCGTGGGCAAGGCGTTCTTCATCTGGATGAACTTCGGCGACCTAGGAAGGATCGGACGGATCCACTGATGACGAACCCCTCCTCGCGCCTCCCCGGGCCGCGGCGTGCCTATCCCGCCTCGCAGCGGGGCCTGAGCCTTCTGGGCCTGATCGTGCTCGGCGTGATCGTGGTGTTCGGCGCGCTGGTGACCCTGAAGGCCTTCCCGACGGTCACCGAGTACCTGGCGATCAAGCGGGCGGTGGTCAAGGCCCGCGCCGACGGCACCGACCCGCAGACCATCCGCAACGCGTTCGACCGCGCTGCCGCGATCGACGACATCACCTCGATCACCGGCAGGGACCTGCGGATCCTACGGGAGCCGGGCGGCAGCTTCTCGGTCAGCTTCGAGTACGAGAAGAAGATCCCGATCGCCGGGCCGGCGAGCCTGCTGCTGGAGTACCGGGGCGACGTGTCGCAGGCGGGAGGCGCGAAGTGACGCGAGCCGGCCGCCGCCCCCGGGGGGGCCGCGCGTGACGCTCGAGGCGCTGCAGGACCGGCTCGGCTACCGATTCGGTGCCGCAGCGCTGCTGCGCCAGGCGCTCACGCACCGCAGCCACGGCGCGATCCACAACGAGCGCCTCGAGTTCCTCGGCGACAGCGTGCTGAACTGCGCCGTCGCCTCGCTGCTCTACGAGAAGTTCGGCAAGCTCGACGAGGGCGACCTGTCGCGGGTGCGCGCGAACCTGGTCAAGCAGCAGACCCTCTTCGAGGTGGCCCAGCGGCTCGAGCTGTCCGCCTGCCTGCTGCTGGGCGAGGGCGAGCAGAAGAGCGGCGGCTTCCGGCGACCGTCGATCCTCGCGGACACGCTCGAGGCGGTGTTCGGCGCGATCCTGCTCGATGGCGGCTTCGATGCCGCGCAGCAGGCGATCCGCCGGCTCTACGAGCCGGTGCTGCGCAACGTCGATCCGAACACGCTCGGCAAGGACGCCAAGACGCTGCTCCAGGAGTGGCTGCAGAGCCGCAAGATCCCGCTGCCGGTCTACGCGGTGGTCGCTACGCATGGGGCCGCGCACAACCAGCTCTTCGAGGTCGAGTGCTCGGTGCCGAAGCTGTCGATCCAGGTGCTCGGCAGCGGGGGCAGCCGGCGCTCCGCCGAGCAGGCGGCGGCCAAGCTCGCGCTGGAGCAGGCGCAGGCGCTGATGCCGGCGACCGTGCGCAAGACCAAGCGCGCCGCGAAGGCGGCGGGCGACGTCGCGCAGGCGGTGGCCGAGGCGGCCGCCGGCGACGCGCGGGCGCTCGAGGCGAAGGCGGCGGAGGCCAACGTCCTCGACGCGAAGGCCGCCGACGCGAAGGCCGCCGACGCGAAGGCCCCGGGCACTGCACCCGGCGACGCCAAGGTCGCGCCACTGCCCGCTCGCGGCCGTGCCGTGGCCGGTGACAAGGCCGAGTCGGCACCCGCGGAGCCCGCCGTCCCGGTCGCCGAGCCGCGCCGGCGCGTCCACGCGGCCTGACCGGATGGCGGAGTCGTCCGGGCCGGCCGCGCACCGCTGCGGCCACGTGGCGATCGTCGGCCGTCCGAACGTCGGCAAGTCGACGCTGGTCAACCGGCTGGTCGGCGCGAAGCTGAGCATCACCTCTGCGAAGGCCCAGACCACGCGCCACCGGATCGTCGGCGTCGTCACGCGGCCCGGCGCGCAGTTCCTGCTGCTCGACACCCCCGGCTACCAGACCCGCAATCGCGGCGCGCTGAACCGCGTTCTGAACCGCACCGCCGCGCAGGCCGCGCTGGAGGCCGACGTCGTCGTGCTCGTCGCCGACGCGCACGGCTGGACGGCCTCGGACGACCACGCGCTAGGTCTCGTGCCCCCCGGCCGTCCGGTCGTGATCGCCCTGAACAAGATCGACGCGGTCGCCGACAAGGCGAAGCTGATGCCGCTCGCGCAGCGGCTGATGGCGCGCCCGGGCGTGGAGGCGATCGTGCCGATCAGCGCGAAGAACGGCCGCCAGGTCGACGCGCTGCTCGACGAGTGCGCGAAGTTCCTGCCGGAGGGCGAGGCGCTCTTCGACGAGGACACCTTCACCGACCGCAGCGAGCGGTTCCTCGCCGCCGAGGCGGTCCGCGAGAAGATGTTCCGGCTGCTCGGCGACGAGCTGCCCTACCAGAGCACCGTCACGATCGAGAAGTTCGAGGAGCTGCCGGGCCTGCGGCGGATCTTCGCCGCGATCGTCGTCGAGCGCGACGCGCAGAAACCGATCGTGCTCGGCGCGGGTGGCGAGCGGATCAAGCGCATCGCGAGCGAGGCGCGCCAGGACCTCGAGCGGCTGCTCGACTGCAAGGTCTACCTGGAGGTCTGGGTCAAGGTGAAGGGGGGCTGGGCCGACGACGAGAACCGGCTGCGCGCGTATGGCTACGAGTGACGGCGGGCTCGCCGAAGCGGCGGGCCGCGCCGGCCCGGGACGCGCGGGCGAGCGCGAGGGCGACGGTCCCGGGGGCGTGGGCCGCGGCCCGGGCCTGCGGCGGCCGGCCCCCGCGGCCGCCGGGCCCGGC
>JADCHE010000114.1 GCA_020248665.1 Burkholderiales bacterium
GAGATGGTGATGCCGGGCGACAACGTGAAGATGGAAGTCACGCTGATCGCGCCGATCGCGATGGAGCAGGGCCTGCGCTTCGCGATCCGCGAGGGCGGCCGCACCGTCGGCGCCGGCGTCGTCGCCAAGATCATCGAGTGATTCCATCCGGACGCGCGGTCCGCTCCGGGCCGCGCCCCAACGCTCTTTTCCAGGAAACGAGATGCAGAACCAGAAGATCCGGATCCGCCTGAAGGCCTTCGACTACAAGCTGATCGACCAGTCGGCCGCCGAGATCGTCGACACCGCCAAGCGCACCGGCGCCGTGGTCCGCGGCCCGGTGCCGCTGCCGACGCGCATCCAGCGCTACGACGTGCTGCGCTCGCCGCACGTGAACAAGACCTCGCGCGACCAGTTCGAGATCCGCACCCACCAGCGCCTGATGGACATCGTCGACCCGACCGACAAGACGGTCGACGCGCTCATGAAGCTCGACCTGCCTGCCGGCGTGGACGTCGAGATCAAGCTGCAGTGATCCCCGCCCGGCGCGAGCCGGGCGCGTTGCGTGAAGGAGCCGCCCTCGGGCGGCTCCTTCGCTTTCGAGGCCGAGCGGCGACGCCTCCGACCGCTCGTCGCCCGCGACGGCGCGCTGCGGCTCGACGGCCCGATTCTCGCGCGCCTGCGGCGAGGCGAGCGGCACCGTGCACGTTCGGAACCGGACGGCCGAGCGCGACATCGAGACGCGGAAGAGGCTTCAGTCCTGGATCGGCTCGTCGGCCCGGTGGACCAGCAGGTCGCCGGGCTGGCAGCCGAGCACCTCGCAGATCCTCGCCAGCGTGTCGAAGCGCACGCCGCGCGCGCGGCCGGCCCGCAGCATCGACACCTGCTGCTCCGACAGGCCGATCCGCTCGGCCAGCTCCTTCGAGCGCATCTTGCGGCGCGCGAGCATCACGTCGAGCTCCACAACGATCGGCATCGCGGGACTCAGACGAACTGCTCGACCTCGTCGGACAGCGAGGCCGCCGATTCGAGGATGTGCGCCAGCACCCACAGCGCCGCGAACAGCCCGACGTTGAGCAGGTCTTCGGGACGGACCCAGCGCGCGAGGAAGTGCGCATCGAGGACTGGGCCCGGCGACAGCAGCGCGCGGATCGCAGGCCGCGCGGCGAGGTCGAACGCGGTGGCCGCGAGGCCGAGCTGGCCGACCCGCTTCAGCGCCACCGACGCATCGACCGAGAAGACCCGCCCCGACAGGTAGTGGCCGGTCAGCCGCCAGACGGCGAGCACGGCGGCGACCACCATCGCCCAGACCGTCAGCGACACCCCGAGGCCCGCGGCGCGGCGCGCGGCGTCGGCCAGTGCCAGCTGCCCGCCGTACCAGCCGGCGATCGCGCGCGCCACGAGCTCGGGGTCCGACCAGAATCCGCCGACCCGCAGCAGCATCCAGGCCGCGTAGGCGACGGCGGCGGCGCGTATCGCGCGGCACGGCCAGACGATCCGTGCGCGCAGCGCGGCCTGCGTGTCGATCGCACCCATCATCGACCTCCCGGGTCGTGGTTTGATGCGAATAAATTAAACTAGAACACGAATTTCAGACCTCATCCCGATGGGCGAATCCGTCCAGAGTGCGCCGGAGAGCGGCGGTGCGGTGACGCCCTGCATCACGTCGAGCTCGACGGTGCGCCGGGCGGGAGCGCGGACGGGCGCACGATCGGTCTCCGGGCTCGCGTTCGGAGACAGGCACTTGCGCCGACGCCCCACGGCATCGGCAACGGCCGCCGCCGGCCCGAAGGCGCGCAGGTGTGTCCGGCGTCGCAGGCGACCGGCCCGGGCGGACGCGCGCGCACCGCCACCCGGACCCGTCTCGCGCGTCACTGGCTCTTCGGCCGGATCGCGTCCGCGGTGCCCTGGATGAACGCCTTGATCTTCTCGGCGTCGTCGGGCGTCAGCTTGCCGGTGAAGTCGGGCATCCCCTTGTCCGTCGCGGGGCCCTTGAACAGCCAGCTCCCGAGGTTCTCGATGTTCGCCGCCGCGGTGTAGCCGAGGTTCGGGATGTTGCCGCCGCGGTCGACCCCGGGCACGCCGTGGCAGAACGCGCAGTTCTGCACGTACAGGTTGGTGCCGTCCTTCACGTGGTCGGGGTTGTACTTCACCCCGCTCACCAGCTGCCCCATCCGGTAGGCGACGAATTCCGGCGGCTTCGCGGTGCCGCCGATCGCGAACGTGTAGACGGTGCCCGGGCCCGCGCGGTCGGTCGCCCGTGCCGCCATGCCGTAGACGCCGCCCCAGCCGACCGCGATCGACACGTACTGCTTGCCGTCGACCATGTAGGTCGAGGGTGCGGCGACGACGCCGGTACCGGTCGGCGTCTCCCACAGCTTCTTGCCGTCGCGCGCGTCGTAGGCGATGAAGCGTCCGTCGGCCGTGCCCTGGAACACCAGGTTGCCCGCGGTGCTCAGCGTGCCGCCGTTCCAGGGCGAGACCATCTCCTCGGTCCAGCGCGCCTTCTTCGCGACCGGGTCCCATGCGATCAGCCGTCCGAACGGTTTCTCCTTCGGCGGCTCCGCGTTCGCGATCTTCGCCATGTTCCAGCCGAGGTTGCCGTGCGCCTCGAAGGGTGCGTTCGCGTTGAACTTCCAGGCCTGGTTGTCCATCAGCGTGAGCGGAATGCCCTGCGCCGGCATGTAGACGAGGCCGGTGCGCGGGTTGAAGCTCATCGGATGCCAGTTGCGCGCGCCGTACGCGCTCGGCGTCACCTCGAACGGCTTGCCGGGCGCGCGCGCCTCGGGGTTCTCGATCGGCCGGCCGTTCTTGTCGTAGCCCTTCGCCCAGTTGACCGGCACGAAGTTGTCGGCGGAGATGAACGTGCCGTTGGTGCGGTCGAGCACGTAGAAGAAGCCGTTCTTCGGCGCGTGCAGGATCACCTTGCGCGGCTGGCCGCCGATCTTCAGGTCGGCGAGGATCATCGGCTGGGTGGAGGTGTAGTCCCAGTCGTCGCCGGGCGTCTGCTGGTAGTGCCAGACGTACTTCCCGGTGTCCGGGTTCAGCGCGACGATCGACGCGAGGTACAGGTTGTCGCCGCCCTTCGGGCTGCGCTTCGAGCGCGCCCAGGGCGAACCGTTGCCGGTCCCGACGTACATCAGGTTCAGCTCGGGGTCGAAGGCCATCGTGTCCCACATCGTGCCGCCGCCGCCCGCCTCCCAGTATTTCCCGCTCGGGTCCCAGGTCTTGGCGGCCTTGCGCATCGACTCGTCCTCGAACGGCTTGGACGGGTCGCCCGGCACCGAGTACCAGCGCCACTTCTGGGCGCCGGTGTGCGCGTCGTACGCGGTCAGGTAGCCGCGCACGCCGTACTCGGCGCCGCCGTTGCCGATGATCACCTTGCCCTTGTAGACGCGCGGCGCGCCGGTGACCGTGTACGAGAACCTGCGGTTCTCGATCGTGTCCTTCTCCCACGCGACCTTGCCGGTGGCCGCGTCGAGCGCGATCAGCCGGCCGTCGTACGAGGCGACGAACACCTTGCCCTCGTGGACCGCGACGCCGCGGTTCACCACGTCGCAGCAGCCCTTCGAGCCGAAGTCCTTGGGCACCTTGGGGTCGTGCGTCCACAGCCGCTTGCCGGTGCGGGCGTCGATCGCGTGGACGACGCTCCAGGACGCGGTCACGTACATGATCCCGTCGACGACGACCGGCGTGGCCTGCACGCCCCGGTTCGACTCGAGGTTGTAGGACCAGACCAGCCCGATGTCCTTGACGTTGGAGGCGTTGATCTGGTCGAGCTTCGAGAAGCGCGTCTCGGCGTAGTCCAGGCCGTAGCTCGGCCAGTCGGGCGTGCGCGCCGCGTTCGCCTTGAAGAAGGCGGCGTTGACCCGCTTGGTCGCGGCGGCGGCGTGTTCGGGGGTACCCTTCGGAGGGCCCTGCGAGGCGCCCTGCGCCGCGACAGCGCCGGCGGCGAGCATCAGGGCGCCGGCCGCGACGAGCGCGGACAACGCCGGGAACGACGTGCGATCGGTCATGTCTCCTCCGTGTACGGCCTTCGGGCGCGGCCTCGGCCATTGTTCCATTCGGCACAGAGGTCGGCAACCCGTGCCGCAGCCCGCGGGGGCGGGCGCACGACCGGCGCGCGCCTTCGGTCGGACCACGGGGTGGACGAATGTGGGTGTGAGCGCATGCTCTCTTCGGGCGCGCCCAACCGCCTCATGCAGCCAAGCTCCGTGAGGTGGAATCTGCAGGCGGGCGACAGGCCGATTCCGCCGGAAGCCGCCGGCCCGCCCGCGGGCGGACCGGTCTCCGCCGCGCGCGCCGCCGCAGGAGGGGGCGTCGCGGCGTGCGTCAGCCGCCACGCCCGCGCGGGGCTCGCCCGAAGCGCGGCCCCCACCTCTTGCGCCCCGGTTCGCAAACGCTGTATGATCGAGGGCTTTCCGTCGTAGGTCCAGCGGCCTCGGCGGTCCACGCGTCACGGGCGCACGTGCCCCGACGCGAACCACACCCGGTCAATCGCAACCGGGATCGGAGCAGAACATGAGCCTTGGCCTTGTGGGACGCAAGGTCGGCATGATGCGCATCTTCACGGACGACGGCGACGCCGTTCCCGTGACGGTGCTCGACGTGTCGAACAACCGCGTCGCCCAGATCAAGACCGTCGAGTCCGACGGCTATTCCGCGGTGCAGATCGCCTACGGCGAACGCCGCGCCACCCGTGTCACCAAGCCGGTCGCCGGGCACTTCGCGAAGGCGGGCGTGCAGGCGGGCAGCGACCTGCGCGAATTCCGCGTCGCCGCCGACAAGCTGGGCGACCTGAAGCCGGGTGCCGTCCTGCCCGCCGGCCTGTTCGCGGCCGGCCAGAAGGTCGACGTCGCGGGCACCTCGATCGGCAAGGGCTTCACCGGCACGATCAAGCGCCACAACTTCAATTCCGGCCGTGCGTCGCACGGCAACTCGCGCTCGCACAACGTGCCGGGCTCGATCGGCATGGCGCAGGACCCGGGCCGGGTGTTTCCCGGCAAGCGGATGTCGGGCCACCTGGGCGATGTCTCCAAGACGATCCAGAACCTCGAGATCGCGCGCGTCGACGCCGAGCGCGGCCTGCTGCTCGTCAAGGGCGCGGTCCCGGGTGCCAAGGGCGGCGCCGTCGTCGTGACCCCCGCGATCAAGACCCCGCTGGCCAAGGGCGGCGTGCCGCGTCCGCCGAAGGCCGTCGCGGCCGCGGCGGCCAAGCCGACGAACCCGGCCAAGGCCGGCAAGAAGTAAGGGGCCGAACGCATGGAACTCAAGCTCCTGAACGAGCAGGGCCAGCCGGCCTCGACCGTCGCCGCCGCGGACACCGTCTTCGGCCGCGACTTCAACGAGCCGCTGATCCACCAGGTGGTCGTCGCCTACCAGGCGAACGCGCGCAGCGCCAACCGCGCCCAGAAGGACCGCTCCGAGGTCCGCCACAGCACCAAGAAGCCGTGGCGCCAGAAAGGCACGGGCCGCGCCCGCGCCGGCATGACCTCCTCGCCGCTGTGGCGCGGGGGCGGTCGGATCTTCCCGAACAAGCCGGACGAGAACTTCGCGCACAAGGTCAACCGCAAGATGTACCGCGCGGGCATGTGCTCGATCCTGTCGCAGCTGGCGCGCGAGGACCGCCTCGCGGTCGTCGAGTCGATCACCGTCGACGCGCCGAAGACCAGGCTGCTCGTCGACAAGCTGAAGGGCATGGACTTCTACGCAACGGCGGAGTCGGTCCTCGTCATCACCGACGGGCTCGACGAGAACCTCTGGCTCGCCTCGCGCAACCTGCCGAACGTGCTGGTCGTCGAGGCCGGTCACGCCGACCCGGTGTCGCTGGTGCACTTCGACAAGGTGCTGATCACCAAGCCGGCGCTCGCCAAGGTCCAGGAGATGCTGGGATGAACGCCGAACGTCTGATGCAGGTGCTCGTCGCGCCGATCGTCTCCGAGAAGAGCACGATGGTCGCCGAGAAGAACAACCAGGTCGCCTTCCGCGTGCTGCAGGATGCCACCAAGCCCGAGATCAAGGCTGCCGTCGAGCTGCTGTTCAAGGTCGAGGTCGAGTCGGTGCAGGTGCTGAACCGGGCGGGCAAGCAGAAGCGCTTCGGGCGCTTCACCGGTCGTCGCCGCAACGTGCGCAAGGCGTACGTCAGCCTGAAGCCCGGCCAGGAAATCAATTTCGCGGAGGCGAAGTAAATGCCGGTCGTCAAGCTCAAGCCGACCTCGCCCGGGCGCCGGGCGATGGTCAAGGTGGTCACGCCGGGGCTGCACAAGGGCAAGCCGCACGCCGCGCTCGTCGAGCCGCAGACGCGCAGCTCGGGCCGCAACAACCTCGGTCACATCACCACCCGCCACCGCGGCGGCGGCCACAAGGCCCACTACCGCGTCGTCGACTTCCGTCGCACGAAGGACGGCATCCCCGCGAAGGTCGAGCGGATCGAGTACGACCCGAACCGCTCGGCGCACCTCGCGCTGCTGTGCTACGCCGACGGCGAGCGCCGCTACATCCTGGCGCCGCGCGGCGTGTCGGCAGGGGTCACGCTGATGTCGGGCCCCGAGGCGCCGATCCGCGCGGGCAACACGCTGCCGATCCGCAACATACCGGTCGGCTCCACGATCCACGCGATCGAGATGCTGCCGGGCAAGGGCGCGCAGGTCGCACGCTCGGCGGGCGCCTCGGCGCAGCTGCTCGCCCGTGAAGGCACCTACGCGCAGGTCCGCCTGCGTTCCGGCGAGATCCGCCGCGTGCACATCGAGTGCCGCGCGACGCTCGGCGAGGTGGGCAACGAGGAGCACAACCTCCGGCAGGTCGGCAAGGCCGGCGCCACGCGCTGGAAGGGCATCCGCCCGACCGTGCGCGGCGTCGCGATGAACCCGATCGACCACCCGCACGGCGGCGGCGAAGGCCGCACCGGCGAGGGCCGCGTGCCGGTCAACCCGTGGGGCCAGCCGACCAAGGGCTACCGCACGCGTCGCAACAAGCGCACGACCTCGATGATCGTGCAGCGCCGGCACAAGAAATAAGGGCTGACCATGGCACGTTCCGTCAAGAAAGGGCCGTTCGTCGACGATCACCTGATGAAGAAGGTGGACACGGCGCAGGCGGTCAAGGACAAGAAGCCGATCAAGACCTGGTCCCGTCGCTCGACGATCCTGCCCGAATTCATCGGGCTCACGATCGCCGTGCACAACGGCAAGCAGCACGTCCCTGTCTTCGTCAACGAGAACATGGTCGGGCACAAGCTCGGCGAGTTCGCGCTGACCCGCACCTTCAAGGGCCATGCGGCCGACAAGAAGGCGGTCAAGGGCAAGGGCGCGGGCAAGCGCTGAGGACAGACGACATGGAAACCAAAGCCACCCTGCAAGGTGTCCGTCTCTCCGCCCAGAAGGGCCGGCTCGCCGCGGACCTGGTCCGGGGCAAGCCGGTGGAGCAGGCGCTGAACATCCTCACCTTCTCGCCCAAGAAGGCGTCGAAGATCGTCAAGAAGGTGCTCGAGTCGGCGATCGCCAACGCCGAGCACAACGACGGCGCCGACGTCGACGAGCTGAAGGTCAAGACCATCCACGTCGAGAAGGCCGCGTCGCTGCGCCGCTTCGACGCCCGGGCCAAGGGCCGGGGCGTGCGGATCGAGAAGCAGACCTGCCACATCTACGTGACGGTCGGCAACTGAGCGCGAAGGAACAGAGGACATGGGTCAGAAGATTCACCCCACCGGCTTCCGCCTCGCGGTCAGCCGCAACTGGTCGTCGCGCTGGTACGCCAACTCCCGCGACTTCCCGGGCATGCTCAACGAGGACATCAAGGTCCGCGCCTACCTGCGCAAGAAGCTGCGCAACGCGTCGGTCGGCCGCGTCCTGATCGAGCGTCCGTCGAAGAACGCGCGCATCACGATCTTCTCGGCGCGTCCGGGCGTCGTGATCGGCAAGAAGGGCGAGGACATCGAGCTGCTCAAGGTCGACCTGCAGCGGATGCTGAAGGTGCCGGTGCACGTCAACATCGAGGAGATCCGCAAGCCCGAGACCGACGCGCAGCTGATCGCCGACTCGATCACCCAGCAGCTGGAGAAGCGGATCATGTTCCGTCGCGCGATGAAGCGCGCGATGCAGAACGCGATGCGCCTCGGTGCGCAGGGCATCAAGATCATGTCGTCGGGCCGCCTGAACGGCATCGAGATCGCCCGCACCGAGTGGTACCGCGAAGGCCGCGTGCCGCTTCACACGCTGCGCGCCGACATCGATTACGGCTTCTCCGAGGCGGTGACGACCTACGGGATCATCGGCGTCAAGGTCTGGGTCTACAAGGGCGACACGCTGGGTCGTGGCGACGTCGCCGCCGCCGACAAGGACGCGTCGCCGGCGCCCGAGCGCGAGGACCGTCGTCCGCGCCGTCCGGGTGGTCCGGGCCGGCCTGGCAGCGGCGAGCGTCGCGGCCCCGGCGGCCCCGGCGGC
>JADCHE010000115.1 GCA_020248665.1 Burkholderiales bacterium
CGGCCGGCGCGGCCGGACGCGGCGCGGTGGCCGAGGGCGCCGCGGCGGGGGACGCCGGGGTCGACGGCGCGGCCGACGGTCCCGCGGGCGCGGCGCCCTGGGTGCCCGACGGCGTCGCGCTGCGCTGCATGGTGCTGTCCGGCGCCTGCTTGCCGACGTTCCGGCCGCCGCCGAGCTTCTTCGCCTCGGCGTCGGCAAGACCGATCGTTGCCGCGGCGAACACGGCGATCACGGCGAGCCACAGTGTCTTCATCGTCATTTCCTTCACGTCCGCATCGAATCCGGGCAAGGCCCGTCCCTCCCGGAGCTTCTCACGAAAATCTCCGTCGCAGCGTAGTCCGCGTCCTTTCTTCCGCTCAGAATTTCACACCTTCGTGTAGGGCCACTACCCCGAAGCTCAGGTTGTGCCAGCGGACCCGGCCGAAACCGGCCGTCTCCATCAGGGCGCCGAGCGTCGGCTGATCCGGGTGCATCCGGATCGATTCGGCCAGGTAGCGATAGCTGTCGGCGTCGCCGGCGACCATCCGGCCCAGCCGGGGCAGCACGCCGAACGAGTAGGCGTCGTAGGCCGGCTCGAGCGGCTTCCAGACCTTCGAGAACTCGAGCACGAGCAGCCGGCCGCCGGGCGCGAGCACGCGGTGCATCTCGCGCAGCGCAGCCTCCTTGCGGGTCATGTTGCGCAGCCCGAACGCGACGGTGACGCGGTCGAAGCGGCCCGACGGGAACGGCAGGTGCTCGGCGTCGCACTGCGCGACCGGGAGCGACAGCCCCTCGTCGAGCAGGCGGTCGCGCCCGACCGCGAGCATCGAGCCGTTGATGTCGGTCAGCCAGACCTCGCCCTCGTGGCCCACGCGCCGCGCGAACGCTCGGGCGAGGTCGCCGGTGCCGCCGGCGATGTCGAGCACCTTCATGCCGGGGCGCAGCGCCGCATGGCGCACGGTGAACGCCTTCCACGCGCGGTGCATGCCGGCGGACATCAGGTCGTTCATCACGTCGTAGTTCGACGCGACCGAGTCGAACACCTCGGCGACCTTCTCGGCCTTGCGCTCGACCGGGACGCTCGAGTAGCCGAAGTGCGTGGAACCGTCGGGCCGCGCGTCGGGCGCGCAGGGCGGCGGATCGACGGGCGCGGCGCTCACGAGCGCGGGCGCGACAGCGCGGTCGCCTGGATCGCGCCGGCCGCGGCGGGCGCGGGGCCCGGAGCCGGCGCGGCGCCGGGCGGCGGCACCGGGTCGCGACTCGCGCCCGCGGCCTGCAGCCGGTCGAGGTACTCCTGCCACAGCCGGTCCTGGTGCGTGCCCAGCCAGTGCAGGTAGTCCCAGGAGAAGATGCCGGTCGAGTGGCCGTCGTCGAAGTGCGGCTGGATCGCGTAGTGGCCGACCGGCTCGACCGCGGTGATGCCGACCTCGCGCTTGCCGATTTGCAGCACCTCCTGGCCGGGGCCGTGCCCCCGGACCTCGGCCGACGGCGAGTAGACACGCAGCAGCTCGAACGGCAGCCTGAAGCTCGCGCCGTCGGAGAAGCCGAGCTCGAGCACGCGCGAGCGCGCGTGGACGACGATCTGGGTCGGAGTCGGAGTGCCCTTGTCGAGGCCGGCCATCGTGGGGTCGCGCGGGGGGAACCAGGGAGGATGGTAACGCGAATCGACGCGCGCCCCGCCGCTAGCCGATCGGACCGACCTCCACTCGGTCGAAGTCCGGACCGCGCTCGAGCAGCCGGCGCAGGCGCAGCTCGACGTCGCGCGAGGTCTCGCGCACGACCACGTCGCAGGGCGACTCGAAGCGGTCGCGGCGCATCGTCAGCGTCGAGGTCGCGTCGTCGGGGCCGGCCGGCGTCCACCACGCGTCCTCGAACGCGGACGCGCCTTCGAGGCGAACCCGCACCGGCACCGTGGCCCCTGGCCAGAACGCGACGCCGACGTCGTGCGCGAACGGCTCGCGGCCGTCGACGACGCCGGTCTGCGCGAGGGTGGCGACGCGACCGAGCCGCAGCGGCATCGCGAGGCCGGTGGGGTGCGACATGGCGCGGCGGGTCGGGAGGTCGAACGCGCGCACCGGCAGCACGGCGACCAGCTGGCCGAGCCGCAGCCGCGGCGCGGGGTCGGTGCGCGCGAAGACGGCGCGGCGCGCGTCCTGCCCGCGCCATTCGACCGGGCTCGCGATCGCGTCCATCGTCGTGCGGACCGCGTCGTCGCGCATCCCGGCAAGTTCGGCGTCGGTCGGGCCCGCGCGCAGTTCGCGCCCGGACAGCACGACCGCAGAGGCGCGGCGGTAGACATAGGGCGACGGGGCCGGGGCGCCGGCCGTCGGCGGTGCGGCGCCGGACTCGGCCGTCGGTGCCGGGCGACCTTCGCCGGCACGCGTGCGGCGCGGCAGGCCGACATGCATCAGCGCGGTGGGCAGCGGCGCGCGCTCGAGCGGCGTCGGCACGTGGTACGGCCCCCAGACGGTCGCGAGCAAGACCAGCAGCTCGTCGACCGCCGCCGCCGACAGCGGCGTGCGCAGCCCGAGCGAGGCCGGGCCGTCGCCCCGCGCGAGCCGCGCACGGACCCGGCTCAGTCGCTCGAGCCCGGCGCGCGTGTCCAGGCGCACGCCGTGCTGCGCGGACAGCATCAGCGCAGGGCCTTCCGCGCAGACGTGCGGCAGGCCGTCGACGTCGATCCGCACGCCGGTGCGGCGGGCGGCGCGGCGTGCGAGCGCGGCCGCGAGGTCGAGCTGCGCGGCGGGCAGGCCGAGCGGCTCGAGCAGGCGCAGCAGCAGCGGTGTCGCGAAGGCGGCGCGGGCGGTCTCGCCGCGCGACGCGCTGGACGGATCCGGGTAAGTCTCGTCGAGCGCGGAGGCCGTCCACAGCGGGAAGGCGAGCCGGCAGACGGTGTCCCAGTCCTCGCGCGGCAGCGCGACCCGCAGGCGGCACGCGGCGACGAGCAGCCGCGACTGCGCGTCGAGCGCACGCGCCAGCGCGAGCAGCGCGCGCGGCGTGGGCGGGGCGTCGGCGGCCGGGCCGCGCAGCCCGTCGTGGATCGAGAGGTGCGCGTCGCGCAGCGCGCGCAGCGCGAGGCCCGCGCGGTGCAGCGACGCGAGTTCGTCGGTGTCGAGGGGGATCGGCCGGTTGCGCAGCGCCGCCAGCATCGGCTCGGCCGCGCCGCGCCACTCGGCGCGCATCGCCTCGAGCGCGGCGAGCCGCGTTTCGGCCGGCGCGTCGCGGTGCGCCGGCGACTCGAGCCACCTCGCCAGCTGCGCGAGCCCCGCCGTCGGGTCGGTGCGCAGCGCCTCGGCGAGGCGGACGGTGTCCGCCACCCGCGGCGGGCGGATCTTGAACAGTGTGTCGACGACGCCCATGAAGGCCAATCGTACGTCAGCGGCGGCGCGGCCGCGCTGCCATTCGTCACACCGCACGCACGCGGGCGGCGCCGCCCGTCGGCCGCGGCCTCAGTCGACCGTGACGATCCGCACGGGATCGAAGCGCGGGTTCTCGAAACCGCCCGCGCGCATCGGGTAGCCCCGCGGGTTGCAGACGACCCGGCAGCCGCCGAGCAGGTAGTCGTGCGAGGAGTGGGTGTGGCCGTGGATCCAGAGGTCGGCGCGCGGCACCAGCGCGTCGAGGTCGCTCGCGAAGGCCGGGTTCGACGGCGCCGCCACGTAGGCCGGCGACACCGAGTGCCAGCTCGGGAGGTGGTGGGTGACCACGACCCGCCGTCCGGCCGCGGGCCGCGCGAGCGCCTCGGCGAGCCACGCCCGCGACCGCTCATGCAGCACGACCGAGTCCTCCGGCTCGAACCGGCGGACGCCGGCCGGCGACGAGGGGTCGCGCACGTCGATGCAACGGTAATCGAGCATCATGCGGCGCGCGCCCGACATCGTGTCGCCCGCGCTCATCGACACCGGGCGCCCGGGGCGCTCGTGCAGCCGGTAGTCGGTCCAGACGGTGCAGCCGACGAACTCGACGCCGTCGATGACGACCGCGTCGTCCTCCAGCAGGTGGATCGCGAGGCGGCGCGCCGTCGCGCGCATCGCGCCGAGCACGTCCTCCCGGATGCCGTCGAAGAACTCGTGGTTGCCCGCGACCTGGACGATCGGTGCGTCGGGGAAGGTGCGGCGTGCCCACTGCAGCGCGAGCGTCGCCTGCCCGATGTCGCCGGCGAGCACCACGAGGTCGTACGCGTCGCGCCGCGCCGCCGGCGCGAACGGCGCGTGCTCGACGTGCAGGTCCGACAGCACCAGCAGTCGCATCGCGCCCCGCTCCGTCAGAACTTGGTGTAGCCGCCGTCGATCACGAACTGCTCGCCGGTGTGGTAGGCCGATGCGTCGCTCGCGAGGTAGACCGCGATACCGCCGAAGTCGTCGATCTCGCCCCAGCGGCGCGCGGGAATCCGCGGCAACACCGCGTCGGCGAACTTCGGGTTGTTCACCGAGCGCTCGGTCATGTCGGTGACGATCCAGCCTGGCAGGATCGAGTTGACGCGGATGCGGTGCCGCGCGAACTCGACCGCGAGCGCGCGCACGAACGAGGTCACCGCGCCCTTCGACGCGCCGTAGTGGCTGTTGCGCGCCGCGCCCTCGACCGCCGCGGTCGAGGCGGTGGCCACGAGCACGCCGCCCCGGCCGCGCTCGGCCATGTGGCGGGCGGCCGCGCGGAAGGTCAGGAACACGCCGTCGACGTTGATCCGCTGGATGCGACGGAACTCCTCGAGCGACATGTCGGTCAGCAGCACGCCCTTCGACGACACGCCGGCGTTCGCGAAGCAGGCGTCGACGTGGCCGAGGGCTGCGACCGACGCCGCGAACGCGCCGTCGACCTGAGACTCGTCGCCGACGTCGGCGACGAACGCGTGCACGCGCGTGGCGTCGCCGCACTCGACGGCGAGCGCGGCCTTCGCCTTCGCGGTCTTCTCGGGGTTCGAGCCCCAGATCGCAACGGCCGCGCCCGAGGCGAGCAGCGCGCGCGCCATGCCGTAGCCGATGCCGCCGTTGCCGCCGGTGACGACCGCGGTGCGGCCGGTGAGGTCGAAGGGGGTGTACATGGGTCGGGGTCTCCTCGGGTGCCGGGTCCGGTCGGGGCCGGTTCGACGGCGATGATACCGGGGCGCCCGCCGCGTCAGCCTTCCAGCTTGATCCGCGCCGCCTTCACCACTCGCGCGTTGCGCTCGACCTCGCGCGCGAGGAACGCGGCCGCGTCCTCGGCGCTGCCGGTGCCCGGCACGATGCCGGTCAGCGCGACCGGCACGATGTCGGCCTGCGCGTCGAAGGCCATCTTCGGGTACAGGGACGGGTTCGCCGAGTGCGCGGCGATCACGGTGGTCAGCGCGTACCCGTCGGGGGCCGACTTCACCAGCATCTCGGTGCCGATCATGCTGTCGGCGCCGGGCTTGCAGTCGAACACCACCGGCTGGCCGGGCGCGCGCGACATCGGCTCGCCGACGGCTCGGGCCATGTTGTCGGTGAAGCCGCCGGGCGTGTGGCCGACGATCATGCGGATCGCTTGGCGGGCCGGGTCTGCGCACGGACGGTGCCGGCGCCGGCGAGCGCGGCGGCCGGGATCGCGGCGACGATCAGGCGCCGGCGAGGCGAGCGCGGTGCTGCGCTCGCGCGGGGCGCCGTGTCGGAACGGGAAGGGTCCATCGGTGTCTCCTCGTGGGGCTCGGGGTCGGGCGGCGGCCGCGCGTCGTGCGCGCGCGGTCCGCCCGGTCGATTCTGCCGCGCCGCGGACGCGGCGCGTGCCGTCAGCGCCGGTAGGCCTGCACCGTCTCCCACGCGGTCTCCTGCAGGTGGCGCGCCATCGCGGAGTCGAGGCCGGCGGTGTACGGGTTGCCGACCGGCGAGACGCCGTGCACCGAAGCGAGCAGCGTGCACGCGGTGAGGTAGGTCCCAGCCATGCTCGGGTGGCGCTTGTCGGCCACGTACAGGTTCACGTCGGGGCGCTTCGCGATCGAGCGCGCGAACGCGAGCCCCGCGGGCACGACGTGCGCGCGGTTCTGCCGCCCCGCCTCGGTGTAGGCGTCGGCAAGGCCCTGCGTCATCTCGGGCTTGTCCTGGTAGGCCCAGGTCATCAGGAGCATCGGCTCCACGCCGTTGCGCCGCAGCGTGTCCGAGTGCTTCCGCGCGAACTCGAAGAACACAGGGCGCAGCTGCGGATGCACCGGGCACTGGCTGCAGTCCATCAGCAGCGCCGCGTCGAACTGCCGGCCGGGCGGATTGAAGCGGATCTCGTTGTCGCCGACGAACGAGTAGCGGCCGATCATGTCGGGCTTCATGTACGCGGCGACGTCGTGCCAGTCGATGCCCGAGCCGCTGATCGTCAGGGACGTCGAGCGGTGCGCAGCGCGCTCCCTGTCGGGCGCGGACCGCGCGAGTCCCAGCACGTGCGAGTGCAGGCTGTTGTTGTAGTACATGAAGCTGTTGCCGACGTAGAGGATCGAGCGCGGCGGATTCGCGGTGCCGGCTCGCTGCGGGACGTCGGGCACGGGGGCGAGCTGCGCGCAGGCGGCGAGCGAGAGCGCGGCGGCGGCGAGCGCGGCGCGGGCGAAGGTGCGGAGGGTCATGGCGGGCGCTCGGGATCCGGATCGTCGGGGCTGGGCGGATGCTAGCGGTCGCGGGCGGATCGGGGGTGGCGGCGTTCCACGGCGGGGCACGCTCGCCGGGGGCCGCGGCGGCCTGCGACCGACGGCCCCGTTCGTCCGGCCGATTGCCGCTCAGGGCGCCGGTGACTACCCTCGTCCGATGGGCACCTTCGACACCGCACTGATGGAGGCGCTGCTGTCCATCGGCGTGCCACCCGAGCGCGCGCGCTCGGTGGTCGACGCGTTCGACCGGTCGGCCGATGCACGGTACTCGCTGCACGCCCAGGTGCTCGCGACGAAGCGCGATCTGTCGGAACTGGAGACGCGGCTGGTCAGCGAGATCGGCGAGACTCGGGAGCGGATCGCGGCCGTCGACGCGCGCCTCGACCGGACCCCGGCGTCGCTCGACGCCCGCGTCGAGGCGACGGGAGCCCGCATCGAGACGATGGACGCCCGCATGGAGGCGTCGAGCGCGGCGCTGGCCGCCCGCATCGCGGAGACGAAGGCCGATCTGCTCAAGTGGACCCTCGGCGCCCTGAGCGCCCAGACCGCACTCCTGCTCTCGGCGATCGAGCTGCTCTGACGCGCGGGCCGCGGCCGGCCCGTCCGCTCAGCCGATCACCACCACCCCGTCCCCCGGCGGCTCCGCGTACAGCCGCTCGACGTCCGCCGCGCGCCGCTCCAGCCCCGCACGCTGGTTCACGTAGCCCTTGTCGGTGATCTCGTTGCCGTCGACCGACGGCGGCTCGACGAGAAACAGCGCGCGACCGACGCGGCCGGACGAACCGCCCGCCTGCGCGTTCATCGCCGCGAGCCCTTCGCGCAGCCGCGCGATCACCGCCGGGTGCTTCACCAGCGTCGCCGCGTCCGCGTCGGGCAGGCTCGCGACCACGCGGCACGCGGCGATGTTCGGCCACGCGAGCAGGCCCACGTACGGACGGTCCTGCCCGGCCACCAGCGCATCCTGCACGACCGGTGAGGCGGCCGCGATCGACGCGACCCGCAGCGTACCGACGTGCACGAAGGTGCCCGAGGTCAGCTTGAAGTCCTCGACGACGCGCCCCGCGAACACCAGTCCCTCGGCCGGGTCGTCCGGGTCGACGAAGGTCGCCGCGTCGCCGATCCGGTAGAAGCCGTCCTCGTCGAACGCCTTCGCGGTGAGCTCGGGCTGGCGGTGGTACCCGCTCATCACGATCGGCCCCTTGATCCGCGCCTCGTACTTGCCGCCGACCGGCACGAGCTTGAGCTCGATGCCCGGGTACGGCAGCCCGATCAGGCCGACGCGCTCGGTGTTCCAGTAGGTCGAGGTCGCGGTCGGGCCGGTCTCGGTGCAGCCCCATCCGGTCACCATCACGATGCGCTCGCCGCAGTGGCGGATCGCGAGCGCCTGCAGCCGGCGGTAGAGGTCGTCGGGCAGCGTCGCGCCGCCGTAGCCCATCAGCCGCAGCCGCGAGAAGAAGTGCCGCGCGAGCGCGTCGTCCTGCTCGAGCGCGGTCGCCAGCATCGCCCAGGCGGCCGGCACGTTGCTCATGTACGTGGGCGCCACCTCGCGCAGGTTGCGGATCGTCTCGTCGAACTGGCCGGGCAGCGGCCGGCCGTCGTCGATGTGCAGCGTGCCGCCGTCGGCGAGCACCGGGTGGAACAGCGCGTTGCCGCCCATCGTGTGGTTCCAGGGCAGCCAGTCGAGCAGCTGCGGCGGCGGATCGGACGGGTCGCGCGGCCGGCACTGCAGGTACATCGTCATGTTCGAGCACATCATCCGCTGCGTGTTCGGCACGGCCTTCGGCATGCCGGTGGAGCCGGAGGTGAACAGCAGCTTGCCGACGGTGTCCGGTCCGACGCTCGAGAGCCGCTCGGCGACCGCGTCGGTGGCGCGGGTCGCGACGAGCTCGGCCCACGACACGCTCGGCAGGTGCGTCGGCGGTCGCTCGACGTGCACGACCTGCACGCCGTGCAGGTCGAGCGACGCCAGCGCGCGGTCGAACGGCGGACCGTCCTGCACGAAGACCAGGCCGGGCTCGACCAGCGCGAACACGTGCTTCAGCTTCGCGTGGTCCTGGCTGACCAGCGAGTACGCGGGCGACACCGGCGCGGCCGGCGCGCCGACCTGCATCGCCGCCATCGTCAGCAGCGCGTGCTCGAGCGAGTTGCCCGACAGGATCATCACCGGCCGCCCGGGGCCGAGGCCACGGTCGATCAGCGCCTGCGACAGCGCATCGACCGTCGCCGTCGCCTCGCCGTACGACAGCCGGCGCCACGCGCGTTCCGGGCCGCGGCGCTGCGCGAGCCAGGTACGCTGGGGCGCCTCGGCGCCCCAGCGGCGCAGCAGGCTCGGGATGTGGTCCGGGTACGGGTCGAGCGGCAGCCGCGAGCGCATCAGCACCGTGCCGTCGTCGCGGCGCTCGACCGCGACGTCGCGCGCGGGCCAGGGGATGTGCCGGAACGGCGGCAGCGGCGCGTTCACGAGGCGGCCTCCCTCGACGGCCCCATGAAGCCGAACAGGTGCCCCGCGACCTTGCGCATCTGGATCTCCTCCGAGCCCTCGGTGATCCGGTAGCGTCGGTGGTGGCGGTAGATGTGCTCGAACGGCGTGTGGCGCGAGTAGCCGAGCCCGCCATGGACCTGCATCGCGCGGTCGGCCGCCTCGCAGCACAGGCGGTTCGCCCAGTAGTTGCACATCGAGACCTTGTCCGACAGCCGCTTCTCCACCTCGGGCTTGGGCATGCGGTCCATCTCCCACGCGGTCTTGCGGATCAGCAGCCGCAGCATCTCCACCTGCGTCGCGAGTTCAACCAGCGGGAACTGGATGCCCTGGTTGGTCGCGAGCGCCTTGCCGAAGGGCTTGCGGCACCGGGCGTACTCGACGGACATGCGTACGCAGTAGTCGGCCGCGCCGAGCGACGACGCGGCCTGCCGGATGCGGTTCTCGTGGACGAAGTGCTGCGCGACGCGCAGGCCGGTGTCCAGCCCCGCTAGGATCGCGTCGTCGGGCACCCAGACGTCGGTGATGCTGATCCGCGGATGGTCGGTCGGCATGTTGAAGGTCCAGAGGTACTCCTCGACCTTCAGGCCGGGCGTCCCGGTGGGCACCGCGAACGCGGTGATGCCACGCGCGCTGCCGGCCTCGCCGCTGGTGCGCGCGAACACCAGGCAGTGCGACGCGTGGTGCATGCCGGTGATCCACATCTTCTCGCCGTCGATGCGCCAGCCGGGCACGCCGCCGCGCGTCTCGCGGACCGCGCGGGTCTCCATGTGCGTCGCGTCCGAGCCGTGCTCGGGCTCGGTCAGGCCGAAGCTCATCCTGAGCCGGCCTTCCAGCAGCCCGGGGATGAACGCCTCCTGCTGAGCCGGCGTGCCGAAGTCGCGGATCGCGAGCGCGAGCGGCTGGTTGCCGACGATCGAGTGCTCGGTCTGCAGGTCGTTGTGCAGGCCGAGGCCCTTCGCGGCGAGGTGCTCGCGGATCACCGTCATCGCGAGGTGCGAGCCGTCCTGGCCGCCCCAGGCCTTCGGCAGCGCGAAGCGGTAGTGGCCGGCGGCGTCGGCGCGCCGGCGCGCCTCGGCCATCAGCGCCTCCCACTCCGGGCGCGGCAGGCCGCCCGCGTCGAAGTCGGTGCGCGCCCATTCGCGGCGGTGGTCGAAGAAGCGGATGTTGTCGTCCTGCTGCTCGAGCGGCCGGATCTCGGCCTCGATGAAGGCGTCGAGTTCGGCGAGGCGGGCAACGAGATCTGCGGGGAGGTCGAAGTCCATCGGGGGCGTCTCAGGTGGGGTCGGCGGCCGCTGCGCGCGATTCGCGCACGAAGCTCGGGTAGCCGGGCTGCTCGATCGCGAGGCGGGCCATCGTGTCGGCCCACAGGTGATCGGCGAGGCCGGGGGTGTCGAGGGTGACGCGGCCTGCGCGGATCGCCTCGCAGAGGGCGGCGCGAAGGCGGGGGAGCGGGTCGGCGTCGGGGGCGCCGAGCAGCGCCCGCAGCCGCGCGAGCTCCGCCGCGTCGGCCGCCGGCCCGCGTTCGAGCTCGCGGCGCGCGATGTCGAGCACGTTCGCGACCACGCGCGCCTGGAACGCGGCGCGCCCGGACAGCGCGGGCAGCAGCTCGTCGCGCAGCGCTTCGGTCGCGGCGGCGATCAGCTCGGCCGCGCTCGGCGTGGTCTCCATCGTCTCCCCGTCGTCATCGTGCGCGCGGCGCCAGCAGCCGCAGCAGGTCGAGCTCGGTCTCGCTCGCGCGGCGGCCGACCGCGACACGCTCGACCGAGCGGTCGCGCCCGCTGCGCCAGGTCTGCGCCATGCCGACGCACATCGTGCCCCAGCGGAAGGTGCCGAACACCTCCCAGTATCGCACCCGGTCCGCGTCCGCCTCGCCCCCCGCGGTACGGTACGCGTCGATCAGCGCGTCGCGGGTGCCGAAGCCGCCGGCCTCCAGGTCGAGCGCGCCGAAGCGCCAGCTCGCGACGCACAGCCAGCCGAGGTCCTCCATCGGGTCGCCGGCGTGCGCGAGCTCCCAGTCGAGCACCGCGCGCAGGCCGTGCGCATCGACCAGCAGGTTGCCGGTGCGGAAGTCGCCGTGGACCGGCACGACGCGCGCGGGCGGCGCGGGCACGTGCGCGTGGAGCCAGCGCAGCGCGAGCTCGAACACCGGCCGCGACTCGCGGTAGGTGCGCCAGCGCGCCTCCCACAGCGCGAGCTCCTCGGCCGCCGAGGCGACGCGCAGCGGCGGCAGCGCGTCGGGCGGGGCCGCGTGCAGCGCCGCGAGCGCGCGCGCGCACTGCCCGACCATCGCCGCGCGCGCGGCCGCGAACGCGGGGTCGCCCAACAGCTTCTTCGGCCGGGTCTCGCCGGTCACCCGGTCCATCAGGAAGCCCCGGCCGAGGTCGTCGCCGGGCTCCAGCACCGCCCGCACGGCGGGCACCGGCACGCCCGCCGGCGCGACCGCCCGCAGCAGCTCGGCCTCGTGCTCAGGGGCGAGCGAGGCGAGCGGCCCGTCCTCGGCCACGCTGCCGCCGCCGGCCTTGCGGCGCAGGATCAGCGGCACGGCGCCGCCGGACGTGGCCGCGTCGAACGACCAGGTCTCGTTGTTCGCGCCGCCCGACAGCCGCTCGACCCGCTCCACGGCCGAGGTGCCCGGCAGGACGCGCCGCGCGAGCGCGAGCAGCTTGGTCTCCATGGGTGCACTGTAGCGAAGCAGGGCGCGCCCGGGCAGCGCGTCCCGTGCGGCGCGGAACGCCGCACGGGACGCGCGGTCGGCCCCGCGCGCCGCGCCGGTGCGCCCCGGGGATGCGGAACGCCCCCGGCGACGCCCGGTGAGGCACGGTAAGCTCGGGGCAGGACCGTCCCAAGGAGACTCCGGCATGGCCGACGAGGCACGAGACCCGGCGCGCGACGCCGCGCTGCGCGAAGCGTCGATCCCGACGCTGCTGATGTGCGTCGCGCAGATCACCGGCGATCCGCGCTGGCTCGAGGCGCCCTACCTGCCGCAGCGCGACGTCTCGATCTTCGCCGACCCCACCGGCGGCCTGCCCGAGCCGGTGCGAACCGAGATCCGCGCCGCCGCCGCCCGCGTGCTCGACGAGCTCGCCGCCGGCACCCGGACCCTCCCGGCGCAGCCCGACGACGCGACCTTCGTGCGGATGATGAACGTGTGCCTCGGCGAGCGCGTGCCGCCCGAGTACGCGCCGATGGCCCGGGAGGAGATGGGCTTCGCCGAGCGCGCGGTCGGCTGGACCGCCGCGCCACCGCCCGCCGCGCGCCGCGAGGCGTACCGCACGCTGGTGGTCGGCGCGGGCCTGTCGGGCGTGGCCGCCGCGTGGCGGTTGCGGAGCCTCGGCCTGCCGGTCGAGATCGTCGAGAAGAACGCGGAGATCGGCGGCACGTGGTGGGACAACGACTACCCGGAAGCGGGCGTCGACACGCCGAACCACTTCTACTCGTACTCCTTCGCGCCTAACCTGGGGTGGACCAGCAACTACTCGAAGCGCGGCGAGGTGCTCGACTACCTCAAGCGCACCGCCGAGGGCCTCGGGGTGCTGCGCACCGTGCGGCTGGAGACAGAGGTGCTCGCGCTCGCCTGGGACGAGGCGCGCCGCGAGTGGGCCGCGACGATCCGCGACCCGCGGGGCGAGCGCGTCGAGCGCTTCCGCGCGGTGGTGCTCGCCTGCGGGCCGCTGTCGCGGCCGAAGCTGTCGGCGGTGCCGGGCATCGAGACGTTCACCGGCGACTGGTGGCATTCGTCGTGGTGGCGCAAGGACGTGCCGCTCGCGGGCAAGGACGTCGCGGTGATCGGCACAGGCGCGAGCGCGATGCAGTTCCTTCGCAGCGTCGCGTCCGAGGCGCGCCGCGTGACGGTCTTCCAGCGCTCGCCGCAGTGGGCGCGTCCGCCGCAGGACTACCACGGCACGGTCAGCGAGGGGCAGCGCTGGCTGCTCGAGCACGTGCCGTACTACTACGCGTGGTACCGCTTCGGGCTGATGTGGCGCTTCGGGGACGGCCTGCTGCCGACGCTCAGGCGCGACCCCGATTGGCCGCACCCCGAGCGGGCCATGAACGCGCGCAACGACCGGCACCGCGAGCAGCTCGCCGCCTACATGCGCGAGCAGCTCGCCGGCCGCGACGACCTGCTCGAGAAGGCGCTGCCGCACTATCCGCCCTACGGCAAGCGGATCCTGATCGACAACGGCTGGTTCGACGCGCTCAGGCGCGACAACGTCGAGCTGGTCACGCAGGCGGTCGCGCGCGTCGAGGGCGACGCGATCGTCACCGCCGACGGCGAGCGCCACCACGCCGACGTCGCGATCCTCGCGACCGGCTTCGAGGCCTCGAGGATGCTCGGGCCGATGGCCGTCACCGGCCGCGACGGCGCGACGATCGACCGCGAGTGGGCGAACGACGACCCGAAGGCTCACCTCGGCATCACCGTGCCCGGCTTCCCTAACCTGTTCCTGCTGGTCGGCCCCGGCACGGGCCTCGCGCACGGCGGCAGCATCTTCTTCGTCACCGAGTGCCAGGTACGGTACGTGGCGCGGATGCTGGTCGAGATGGTCCAGCGCGGCATCGAGGCGGTCGACGTGAAGCGGGACGTGCACGACGCGTACATCGAGCGCTTCGACGCGCTGCACGAGGAGCTGGTCTGGTCGCATCCGGGGATGCGCAACTGGTACCGCAACGCGGCGGGGCGCGTGTTCGTGCCGATGCCGTGGCGGCTCGTGGACTACTGGACGATGACGCGCGAGCCGGTGCTGGCGGAGTTCGACGTGGAGGCGAGGACCGCGTGAGGACGGCCGCCGCCGCCGGGTCGGCCGGATCCGGCGCCGGTCGCACGCCTGCCTCTGATCCCGCATCGGACGCCAGGCCCGATGCACCCCGGAGACGCGCGTGATCGAGGCGCACTGGTCGCTCTTCCTGGTGGCCTCTCTGGCCGTCATCGCCACCCCGGGCCAGGACATGCTGCTCGTCATGTCCAGGTCGCTGACCCACGGCACGCGCGCGGGCCTGGCGACCGCGGCGGGGGTCAGCCTCGGGCTCGTCGGGCACACCGTTCTCGCGACGCTGGGACTCGGGGCGCTCCTTCGCGCTTCGGACTGGCTGTTCACCGGCATCAAGCTCGCCGGCGCCGCCTATCTCCTGTACCTCGGCGTCCACCTGCTGCGCACCCGCGATGCCGCGCTCGCCATCGGATCGGCGACGCCGGGCTCGTTGCTTCGCCTGTTCGCCACCGGCGCCGCGTCGAACCTCGGCAACCCCAAGATCGCGGTCTTCTACTTCGCCTTCCTGCCGCAGTTCGTGCCCCGGCCCGCCGAGCACCCGACGCTCTCGATCTTCGCGCTGGGTCTGGCCTTCGCTGCCCTGACGTTCGTGATCAAGGGGCCGGTTGCCGTCTTCGCGGGCCGACTGTCCGGATGGTTCCGTTCGCGACCGGAGGCGCTGCTGTGGCTATACAGGGTCAGCGGCTTCGTGATGATCGGACTGGCGGTCCGCCTGGCGCTGTCGAGACGCGCGGAGGCGTGATCGGCGTCGGCCGGAGGTGACGGCCCCGAAGCGCGCTCGTTCAGCGACCCGCCCCCAGATCCCGCCGCAGCGTCGGCAACCCCACCCCCGCCGCGTCGAAGCCGCCGTCGACCGCGACCACCTGCCCGGTGACGTACGCCGCCGCGTCGCTGCACAGGAAGCCGACCACCTCGGCCATCTCCTCCTCCGCGCCGTAGCGCCCGAGCGGGATCGCGTCGTGGTAGTCGGCGCGCACCGCCGCGGTATGCACGAGCTTCGCCATCGCGGTGTCGACCGGGCCGGGCGCGATCGCGTTGACGCGGATGCCGAAGTGCGAGAGCTCGACGGCCTGCTGCTTGGTCAGGTGGATCACCGCGGCCTTGCTGGTGCCGTAGGCGACGCGCATGGTGCTCGCGCGCAGGCCCGAGATCGACGCGACGTTGACGACCGCGCCCCCGCCGCGCGCCTGCATCCGCGCGCCGAACGCCTGGGTGCACAGGAACACGCCGTCGAGGTTGGTCGCCATCACGGCGCGCCACTGCGCGAACGTCGTCTTCTGGATGTGCTCGAAGACCGCGATGCCGGCGTTGTTGACCAGCGCGTCGACGCGACCGAAGCGGGCGTCGACGGTGCGTGCGGCGGCCTCCACCTGCGCCTCGTCCGACACGTCGCAGTGCACCGCGATCGCGTCGTCGGGCCGGCCGATCGCGGCGACCGCCGCGTCGAGCGTCGGTCCGTCGCGGTCGAGCATCACGACGCGGTGGCCGTGCCCGAGGAACCATCGGCCGACCGCGAGGCCGATGCCGCGGGCGCCGCCGGTGACGACGGCGACGGGACGTTGGGCGGGGTCGTGGGGCATCGGCAGGACTCGGGTGGACGTGGACGGGGTGCCGGGCGGCGCGGCTCGGGCGGCCGGCGGTCGCCGCAGTGTAGTCCACGTCGACAGCATCGACTACACTGACAGCATTGCTGTCAATTGGTCCGATGCGATGGCGACCCTGACGATCCGCAACCTCGACGAGGACACCAAGGCGCGGCTGCGCGTGCGCGCGGCCCGGCACGGTCGGTCGATGGAGGAGGAGGCGCGCACGCTTCTCGCCGCGGCGGTCCGCGCGCCGAGCGCCCGGCCCGCCGATCTCGCGGCCTCGATCCGGCGCCGGTTCGAGCCGCTCGGCGGCGTGGAGCTCGACCTGCCCGCGCGCGACGCGGAGCGCGAGCCGCCGAAGCTCCGGCGATGATCCTGCTGGACACGAACGTGCTGTCGGAGCTGATGCGTCCGACGCCCGACCCGGGCGTCGCGGCCTGGATCGCCGGCCATCCGGCCAGCGGTCTCGCGACGACAACGATCACGCAGGCGGAGATCCGCCACGGCATCGCCCGGCTGCCGTCGGGGCGCCGGCGCGACGCGCTGCAGCGGGCCGTGGCGGCGATGTTCGACGAGGAGTTCGGGGACCGCGTGCTGCCCTTCGATGCGGCCGCGGCACCTCACTACGCGACGCTGCGCGCGACCCGGGAGCGCGCGGGCAGGCCGATCCCGGCGTTCGACGCGCAGATCGCGGCGATCGCGCGGGCCCACCGGGCGACGATCGCGACCCGGGACCTCGGCGGCTTCGCGGACTGCGGCGTGCCGCTCGTCGACCCGTGGGCCGCGTGACCGTGCGTCCCGCGGCCCGGGGTCGCTACACCAGCACCCGCTCGATCCCGCCCTCGTTCGCGCGCTTCACGTACTCCGGCATCCAGTTCTCGCCGAGCAGGTGCTTGGCGATCTCGACGACGATGTAGTCGGCCTCGACCGCGGTGTCGCCCTGGTAGCGCGACAGGCCCTGCAGGCACGACGGGCACGAGGTCAGCACCTTGACCGGGCCGTCGAACGACTCGCCCTTCGCGGTGCCCGCCGGCACAGCCTGCACCCCGGCGCGGATCGCGTCGGCGGCGCGCTTCATATCGCCTTCCTTGCGGAAGCGGATCTGCGTGGAGATGTCGGGCCGGGTGACCGCGAGCGTGCCGGACTCGCCGCAGCAGCGGTCGTTCTTCTCGACCGTGCCGTTGAGCTCGGCGTTCACCAGCGTGTTCACCACCTTCATCGGCGCGTGCTGCTTCATCGGGCTGTGGCAGGGGTCGTGGTACATGTACCGCGTGCCGGTCACGCCCTCGATGCGCACGCCCTTCTCCATCAGGAACTCGTGGATGTCGAGGATGCGGCAGCCCGGGAAGATCTTCTCGAACTCGTACTTCTGCAGCTGGTCGTGGCAGGTGCCGCAGGAGACGACGACGGTCCTGATGTCGAGGTAGTTCAGCGTGTTGGCCACGCGGTGGAACAGCACGCGGTTGTCGGTGACGATCTGCTCGGCCTTGTCGAACTCGCCGGCGCCGCGCTGCGGGTAGCCGCAGCACAGGTAGCCGGGCGGCAGCACGGTCTGCACGCCGACGTGCCAGAGCATCGCCTGGGTCGCGAGGCCGACCTGCGAGAACAGGCGCTCGGAGCCGCAGCCGGGGAAGTAGAACACCGCCTCGGCGTCGACGGCGGTCGCCTTCGGGTCGCGGATGATCGGCACGTAGCGCGCGTCCTCGATGTCGAGCAGCGCGCGCGCGGCTTTCTTGGGCAGGCCTCCGGGCATCTTCTTGTTGACGAAGTGGATCACCTGCTCGGCGAGCTTCGGGCGCCCGACGCTCGACGGGGGTGCCGCGGTCTGCGCCTTCGCCGGCGCCTTCAGCACCTCGTGCGCGATGCGCTGCGCCTTGTAGCCCCAGTCGATCATCACCTTGCGGGCGACGTTGATCGTGGTGGGGTTGGTCGCGTTGAGGAACAGCATCGACGCTGCGGTGCCGGGGTTGAAGCGCTTCTGCCCCATCTTGCGCAGCAGGTTGCGCATCGCCATCGACACGTCGCCGAAGTCGATGTCCACCGGGCACGGCGACTCGCACTTGTGGCAGATCGTGCAGTGGTCGGCGACGTCGCCGAACTCGTCCCAGTGGCGGATCGACACGCCGCGGCGGGTCTGCTCCTCGTAGAGGAAGGCCTCGATCAGCAGCGAGGTCGCGAGGATCTTGTTGCGCGGGCTGTAGAGCAGGTTCGCGCGCGGCACGTGGGTCGCGCACACCGGCTTGCACTTGCCGCAGCGCAGGCAGTCCTTGATCGAGTCGGCGATCGAGCCGATGTCGGACTGCTGCAGGATCAGCGACTCGGCGCCCATCAGGCCGAAGCTCGGCGTGTAGGCGTCGCGCAGGTCGCCGCCGGGCAGGAGCTTGCCCTTGTTGAAGCGGCCCTCGGGGTCGACGCGCTCCTTGTAGCCGCGGAAGTCGCGGATCTCGTCCTCGGTCAGGTACTCGAGCTTGGTGATGCCGATGCCGTGCTCGCCGGAGATCACGCCGTCGAGGCTGCGGGCGAGCGCCATGATGCGGTCGACCGCGCGGTTGGCCTCCTGCAGCATCCCGTAGTCGTCGGAGTTGACCGGGAGGTTGGT
Source organism: Burkholderiales bacterium (assembly GCA_020248665.1). GTDB lineage: Bacteria > Pseudomonadota > Gammaproteobacteria > Burkholderiales > Burkholderiaceae_E > UBA4615. The sequence goes on from JADCHE010000115.1 coordinate 17,996, forward strand.
GTGCACGTTGCCGTCGCCGGCGTGCATGTGCAGCGCGACGAACACGCGGCTGCGCAGGATGCCCTTGTGCAGCGCGACCGCTCGATCGAGGACCGGGCGGAACGCCTGGCCGGAGAAGATCTCCGACAGCGGTGCGAGCAGCTCGGCCTTCCAGGACACGCGGATGGTGCGGTCCTGCAGCAGGTGGAAGAGGGTCGCCCGCGGGTCGTCGACGAGGCGGCGGCGCGCCTCGCCGAGCGCGCCGCGCAGCCCGAGCGGCTCGAGGCCGGGAGCGACCTGCGCGAGCGGCGCGTCGAGCTGCTCGAGCAGGAACGTCCAGCGCGCGCGCACCGCGCCCAGCAGCTCGCGCGCCTGCGCTAGGCGCTCGGCGAGCATCTCGGCGGGCAGGCGGGCGCCGGGGCCGGTGCCCTCGTCGGACTTGCCGAGCGGCAGCGTCGCGGGGTCGGCCGCGAACAGGTCGTCGAGCGCCTCGACGACGCGCAGCTTGTTGCGGGTCGACAGCTCGATGTTGATCCGCTCGATGCCGTCGGTGTACTCGGCCATCCGCTGCAGCGGGATGACCACGTCCTCGTTGATCTTGAACGCGTTGGTGTGCCGCGCGATCGCGGCGGTGCGCGCGCGGTCGAGCCAGAAGGTCTTGCGCGCCTCGGGCGACACCGCGACGAAGCCCTCGCCGCTGCGCCCGTTGGCGAGCCGCACGACCTCGGAGGCGGCCTTGGCGACCGCCTCGTCGTCATCGCCGACGATGTCGCCGATCAGCACCATCTTCGGCAACCCGCCGCGGCGCGACTTGGTCGCGTAGCCGACCGCGCGCAGGTACCGCTCGTCGAGGTGCTCGAGGCCGGCGAGGATCGCGCCGAACGGCTGTCGGTCGAGGTAGCCCTTGATCTCGACGATCGAGGGCACCGCGTCCTTGGCCTGGCCGAAGAACTCGAGGCACACCGTGCGCACGTGCTTCGGCATGCGGTGCAGCACCCAGCGCGCCGACGTGATCAGCCCGTCGCAGCCCTCCTTCTGCACGCCGGGCAGGCCCGCGAGGAACTTGTCGGTGACGTCCTTGCCGAGGCCCTGCTTGCGGAAGCGGGAGCCCTCGATCTCGAGGACCTCGGTGCGCGTCGGTTCGCCGCGCATCGTGCCCTCGTCGGACAGCTGCCCCGGCGCGTACCAGGCGAGCGCGAAGCGTGCGACCGGCACGTCGTGGATCTTGCCTCGGTTGTGCTCCAGGCGCGTGACCTCGAGCCAGTCGCCCTGCGGGTCGACCATCCGCCACCAGGCGAGGTTGTCGAGAGCGGTGCCCCAGAGCACGGCCTTCTTGCCGCCGGCGTTCATCGCGATGTTGCCGCCGATGCACGAGGCCTCGAGCGAGGTCGGGTCGACCGCGAACACGAAGCCGGCCGAATCGGCCGCGTCGGTCACGCGCTTGGTGACCACGCCGGCCTCGGAGAAGATCGTCGCGACCTCGGCGTCGACACCGGGCAGCCGCTCGAGCTGCACCGGGCCGAGGCCGACCAGCTTCTCGGTGTTGATCACCGCGGACAGCGGCGTGAGCGGTATCGCCCCGCCGGTGTAGCCGGTGCCGCCGCCGCGCGGGATGATGGTGAGGCCCAGCTCGATGCAGCCGGCGACGAGCGCCGCGACCTCGGCCTCGGTGTCGGGCGCGAGCACGACGAACGGGTACTCGACGCGCCAGTCGGTCGCGTCGGTGACGTGCGAGACGCGCGACATGCCGTCGAAGCGGATGTTGTCGCGGCGGGTGACGCGCGACAGGCGCTTGAGCGCGCGGGCGCGCAACGCCGCGGCCTGCTCGAAGGTCGCCTCGAAGCTCGAGACCGCGGCGCGCGCGAGCTCGAGCAGGCGGCCGACCTTGTCGGCGCGGGTCGTCGCGCCGCGCGGATCGTCGATCGACGGGGCGCTCGTGTCGGCGTCGCGCCGGCGCTCGATCTCGCGCAGCCGGTGCTGCAGCGCCTCGATCAGCGCCGCGCGCCGCTTCGGGTTGTCGAGCAGGTCGTCCTGCAGGAACGGGTTGCGCTGGACCACCCAGACGTCGCCCAGCACCTCGTAGAGCATCCGGGCGGAGCGGCCGGTGCGACGCTCGGCCCGCAGCTCCTCGACGATCCGCCAGCCCTCCTCGCCGAGCAGCCGCAGCACGATCTCGCGGTCGGAGAACGAGGTGTAGTTGTACGGGATCTCGCGCAACCGGGCGGGCGCGTCGACGGCTCGCGTGGCGAGGGCCGGAAGGATCGGGGCGTTCATCGGGGAGGGTCCGTCCGGTGACGGGACGGCCCGCGGGCCGGGGCCCGGCGACCGGTCCATGCAAAACCCCGATTCTAGCCGCGAGGGGGGTTCCCCGCTCGGGCCCGGGGGCTTGCGGCGTTCAGCCGGTGAACGGCGACAGCAGCTTCATCCACCAGCTGTCGGGCACCCACAGCAACGCCGCGGTCATCGTCGCGTAGCGCAGGAACTTGCCGATCGCCATGTACAGCACGCAGGGCCAGAACGACAGCTTCAGCCAGCCGGCGAGCGCGCACAGCGGGTCCCCGACCGCGGGCAGCCAGGACAGCAGCAGCATCTTCGGGCCGAAGCGCTTCAACCAGCCGAAGTACCGGGTCTCGGTATGCCGGGCGACCGCGTACTTCGCGCCGTAACCGAGCCACCAGTCGACCATGCCGCCGAGCGTGTTGCCGGCGGTCGCGACGAGCACGGTGAGCCAGAACGTGTCCGGGTTCAGCTTCACGAAGCCGAACACTGCGGGCTCGGAGCCCAGCGGCAGCAGCGTCGCCGACACGAACGCGACGACGAACACGCTCGTCAGCCCGTGCCTAGGCAGCGCGAACCAGTCGATCAGGCGCTCTATCAGGGCTTCCATCGCGGGCCGGGGAGCCAAGGGTCGCGCATTCTAGCCGCGCGACGCGTGCGGCCCGGTCGGCGACCCTTCCGCACGCGCGTCTGCCCGCGCGCCGGCAGCGCGCCCCCGCGCCGGGACGCGCACCCCCGGCCGGTAGAATCGGGTCACCATGCCCACCCAGTACCTTAAGCGCATCCTCACTGCGCGCGTCTACGACGTCGCCCAGGAGACCCCGCTCGAGCGGGCCGACTGGCTGTCGCGGCGGATCGGGAACACCTTGCTTCTCAAGCGCGAGGACCTGCAGCCGGTGTTCTCGTTCAAGCTGCGCGGGGCCTACAACAAGATGGCGCACCTGTCCGCCGATCAGCTCGCGCGCGGCGTGATCTGCGCGTCCGCGGGCAACCACGCGCAGGGGGTCGCGCTCTCCGCGCAGCGGCTCGGCTGCCGGGCGGTGATCGTGATGCCGGTGACCACGCCACAGGTCAAGGTCGACGCGGTGATCGCGCGCGGCGCCGAGGTGGTGCTGCACGGCGACTCGTACAGCGACGCCGCCGCGCACGCGACCGCGCTGCAGGCCGAGCAGGGGCTGACCTTCGTGCACCCGTTCGACGACCCGGACGTGATCGCCGGGCAGGGCACGATCGGCATGGAGATCCTGCGCCAGCACACCGGCCACATCGAGGCGATCTTCGTCGCGATCGGGGGCGGCGGGCTCGCCGCCGGCATCGGCGCCTACGTGAAGCAGCTGCGGCCCGAGACGAAGCTGATCGGCGTGCAGACCACCGACTCCGACGCGATGGCGCGCTCGCTGAAGGCCGGCCGGCGCGTCGAGCTGCAGGACGTGGGCCTCTTCTCCGACGGCACCGCCGTGAAGAAGGTCGGCGAGGAGACCTTCAGGCTGTGCCGCGAGTACCTCGACGACGTGATCCTCGTCGACACCGACGCGGCCTGCGCTGCGATCAAGGACGTGTTCCAGGACACCCGCTCGATCCTCGAGCCCGCGGGCGCGCTCGCGATCGCCGGGGCCAAGGCCTGGATCGAGCGCGAATCGGCCGCGCGCGGCGAGCCGGTCACCGGCCGCACGCTGGTCGCGGTCGCGTGCGGCGCGAACATGAACTTCGACCGCCTGCGCTTCGTCTCGGAGCGCGCCGAGGTCGGCGAGCAGCGCGAGGCGGTGTTCGCGGTGACGATCCCCGAGGAGCGCGGCAGCTTCCGGCGCTTCTGCGAGTTGGTCGGGCCGCGCAACGTCACCGAGTTCAACTACCGGATCGCCGACGCGAAGGTCGCGCACGTGTTCGTCGGCGTGCAGGTAGGGGGTCGCGACGAGGCCCGCGCGATCGCGGCGAACTTCGACGCGCACGGCTTCGCGACGCTCGACCTCACCGACGACGAGCTGGCGAAACTCCACATCCGCCACCTCGTGGGCGGCCACTCTCCGCTCGCGCGCGACGAGCGCCTGTACCGCTTCGAGTTCCCCGAGAAGCCCGGCGCATTGATGAGATTCCTGACGAGCATGGCGCCCGACTGGAACATCTCGCTGTTCCATTACCGCAACCACGGCGCGGACTACGCTAGGATCCTGGTGGGCCTGCAGGTGCCGCGCGAGGACGACGCGGCCTTCGCCGCGTTCCTGCGCACGCTGGGCTACCGCCACTGGGACGAGAGCACGAACCCGGTCTATCGGCTCTTCCTCGCGGCCGGCGGCGAGACCGCCTGATTCACGCAATTTCACATATCGCGAACCGGATCCGTCGCCGTCGCGGCGGTTCGGCTGTCGGCGCAGGGTTAAACTCGGCCGTTTCCAAACCAGTGTCATGCCGGTCTTGGTTTCGGGAAACATGCGCATCGTGATCATCGACGACGACACGACCCTCGCCGCCAGCGTGACCTCCGCGCTGTCGCGCAACGGGTGGGCGTGCCGCGCGCACGCCGACGGCCGCTCGTTCATCGCGACGATGCACCGCGAGAGCTACGATGCGTACATCGTCGACTGGGGCCTGCCCGACATGTCCGGGCTCGACGTGCTGCGCGCGATCCGGGCCCGCGTGCCGATGACGGTGCCGGTGCTGTTCCTCACGGCCCGCGACGACGAGCTGGACGTCATCGAGGCGCTGGAGGCCGGCGCCGACGACTTCATCTTCAAGCCCGCCCGCATCGGCGAGCTTCAGGCCCGCCTGCGCGCGATGTGGCGGCGCCACTCGCGGATCCCCGACGCGCCCGACACCTACGAGTACGACCGCTTCCGCTTCGACCTGAAGCTGCAGCGCGCGTGGGTCGAAGGCCTGCCGGTCGACCTCACGCAGAAGGAGTTCCAGCTCGCGGTGCTGCTGCTTCGCAACCTCGGCAAGCCACTGTCGCGGGGACACATCCGCGAGGTGGTCTGGGGCCGCGACAGCGAGATCCCCTCGCGGACGATGGATACGCACGTGTCCCGCGTCCGCACCAAGCTGGGCCTGCGCCCCGAACACCGGTACCTGCTGGCCCCCGTGTACAGTTACGGCTACCGGCTCGAGCACCTGGCCGGATCGTCGGGCTCGTCGAACGCCGACGTTGCCGCAGGCCCGGGCTGAGCGCCTCGCCGGCGCGACGCCCAGGCCTTGAACCGGGTGCGCACGCCGACTCGGCTCGTGCCCGGTACCGAGTTGCGGATCGACCCGTCGTGGCTGCGCGGCGAGCCGGCGGCGCTGACGCTCGAAGCGGTCGGCGCCAGCTCGACGCGCCGCGCCACACGCCGCCCGGCTCGCAGGCCGACCTCGGGCTGGAACGCGACGGCGCCGGCTGGCGACAGTCGATGTCGGACCGCTGCCCCGGCATCGACCCCGCCGACCGGTCCCGGATCTTCGAGCCGTGGTGGCGCGGCCACCACGCCGGCCCCTCCACCGGCGTCGGCCTCGGGCTGGCCTTGGTCGCCACGGTCGCCGAGCGCCACGGGGGGGGCCGCCCGGGCGCTCGGACGCGACGGCGGGGGGGCCCGGATCGAGTTGTGGTTGCCCGACGGTGTGGAACCGGCGCCGTCGGGGTAGACTATGTGTAAACCCGCGTTGTCACATGCACCTGCTCACGCTCGGCCTGAACCACACCACCGCGCCGCTCTCGCTGCGCGAGAAGGTGGCGTTTCCCGGCGACGCACTGCGCGACGCGGTGGCGGACCTGCGCCGGCAGCTGAAGGTGATCGTGCCCGAGAGCGCGATCCTGTCCACCTGCAACCGCACCGAGATCTACTGCGCCACGCCCGACCCGCGCGACGCGCGGGCCGAGATCGCCCGGTGGATGGTCGAGCGCAACGCGCTCGGCGGCCCGTCCCAGCTCGAGCCCCACCTGTACGCACGCCCGAACGACCAGGCGGTGCGCCACGCGTTCCGGGTCGCCTCGGGCCTCGACTCGATGGTGCTCGGCGAGCCGCAGATCCTCGGCCAGATGAAGGACGCCGCCCGGGTGGCGCAGGAGGCCGACGCGCTCGGCACCCACCTGCACCAGCTGTTCCAGCGCACCTTCGCCGTCGCCAAGGAGGTCCGCAGCCACACCGAGATCGGCGCCCACTCGGTGTCGATGGCCGCCGCGGCCGTGCGCCTCGCGCAGCGGCTGTTCGAGGACCTCAAGCAGACCTCGGTGCTGTTCGTCGGCGCCGGCGAGATGATCGAGCTCGCAGCGACCCACTTCGTCGCGCAGCACCCGAAGAAGATCACCGTCGCCAACCGCACCGCCGAGCGCGCCCAGAAGCTCGCCCAGCGCTTCGGCGCGAACGCGCTCAAGCTCGCCGACCTGCCCGAGACGCTCGCCGAGCACGACATCGTCGTCTCGTGCACCGCGAGCTCGCTGCCGATCATCGGCCTGGGCATGGTCGAGCGCGCGCTGAAGGCGCGCCGCCGCCGGCCGATCTTCATGATCGACCTCGCCGTGCCGCGCGACATCGAGCCCGAGGTGGCGCGCCTCGACGACGTGTTCCTCTACACCGTCGACGATCTCGGCAAGCTGGTGCAGGCCGGCATCGAGAACCGGCAGGCCGCGGTCGCCCAGGCCGAGGCGATCATCGAGAACCGCGTCGACGCGTTCATGCACTGGCTGTCGTCCCGGCAGGCGGTGCCCGCGATCCGCGCGCTGCACGCGCGCGGCGACGCGTTGAAGCGCGCCGAGCTCGACCGCGCCCGCAAGGCGCTCGCCCGCGGCGAGGACCCGGACGCGGTGCTCGAGGCGCTGGCCAACGGGCTCGCCGCGAAGTTCCTGCACGGCCCGACCACGCTGCTGCAGCGCCCCGGCCCCGAGCAGCAGCAGGTCTCGGCGCTGATCGACCGGCTGCTGCCGGACGGCGGATCCTGATCCGCCGCGTCGCGCGCCGCCCGCCGGCGCCGCGCGTCCCGCTTCCGTCCGCGATCGCATGAACGCGTCGATGCTCGCCAAGCTGTCGCGCCTCGAGGAGCGCCTCGAGGAGGTTTCCGCGCTGCTGTCCTCGGAGAACGCGGCGCGCGACCTGGCCGGCTTGCGCAAGCTCAACCGCGAGCACGCCGAGCTCGCCGAGGTCGTCGAGCACTTCGTCGCCTGGAAGCGCGCGCGCGCGGACCGCGACGCGGCCGAGTCGCTGCGCGACGACCCGGAGATGCGCGAGTTCGCCGCCGAGGAGATCGCCGCGGCCGACGTGCGCCTCGCCGAGGAGTCGGCGACGCTGGAGCGCCTGCTGCTGCCCCGCGACCCGGACGACGCACGCGACGTCATCCTCGAGATCCGCGCGGGCACCGGCGGCGACGAGAGCGCGCTCTTCGCCGGCGACCTGCTGCGGATGTACCTGCGCTACGCCGAGCGGCGCCGCTGGCAGGCCGAGGTGATGTCCGAGAGCGCGTCGGACCTCGGCGGCTACAAGGAGGTCATCGTCCGGATCGCCGGCGACGGCGTCTACGAGCGGCTGAAGTTCGAGTCCGGCGGCCATCGCGTGCAGCGCGTGCCCGAGACCGAGGCGCAGGGCCGCATCCACACCTCCGCCTGCACGGTCGCGGTGATGCCCGAGGCCGACGAGGTGGGCGAGGTCGCGATACCCGCCGACGAGATCCGCATCGACGTGTTCCGCGCGTCGGGCGCGGGCGGCCAGCACGTGAACAAGACCGAGTCGGCGGTGCGTATCACGCACCTGCCCACCGGGCTCGTCGCCGAGTGCCAGGACGACCGCTCGCAGCACCGCAACAAGGACCGCGCGATGAAGGTCCTCGCGACCCGGCTGCGGGACCTGCGTACGCGGGAAGCCCAGGCCACGGAAGCGGCGACCCGCAAGTCGCTGGTCGGCTCGGGCGACCGCAGCGAGCGGATCCGGACGTACAACTTCCCGCAGGGCCGTGTCACCGACCATCGGATCAACCTGACGCTCTACAAGCTGCAGGCGGTGATGGACGGCGACCTCGACGACCTGATCGGCCCGCTGGTCGCCGAGCACCAGGCCGAGAAGCTCGCGCAGATGGCCGAGCAGGCGTGAACCGGGGCGTCACCGCCCGACGGACCGCATGAGCACCGCCCCGACCTGGGACACGCTGCTCGCCGCGAGCGCCCTGCCCCGCCTGGATGCCCGCGCGCTCGCCGAGCACGCGAGCGGCCGCACCCGCGAATGGCTGATCGCCCACGGCGACGAGCCGGCCGAGCCGGCCGCCGCTGCGACCTTCGCCGGGCTCGCCGAGCGCCGCCGCGCCGGCGAGCCGCTCGCGTACCTGCTCGGCTGGCGAGAGTTCCGCGGCTGGCGCTTCGCCGTGTCGCCGGCAGTGCTGGTGCCGCGGCCCGAGACCGAGGAGCTGGTCGACGCCGCGCTCGCGCGGCTGCCCCACGACCGCGCGCCGCGCGTGCTCGACCTCGGCACCGGCAGCGGCACGATCGCCGTCTCGCTCGCGCTCGAGCGGCCCGATGCGGCGGTGATCGCGACCGACGCCTCGGCCGACGCGCTCGCGGTCGCCCGGGCGAACGCGGCCGCGCTCGGCGCGACCGGCGTGCAGTGGCGGCTCGGCGACTGGTGGGACGCGCTGCCGGCCGGCACGGCGCCGTTCGACCTGATCGTCGCCAACCCGCCCTACGTCGCCGACGACGACCCCCACCTGCACGACCCCGCGCTGCGCCACGAACCGCGTGCGGCGCTCGCCTCCGGCCCCGACGGCCTCGACGCGATCGACGCGATCGTCGCCGGCGCCCCGGCCCGGCTCGCGCAGGGCGGCTGGTTGCTGATCGAGCACGGCCGCGACCAGGGCGCGGCGGTGCGCGCACGGCTCGCCGCGGCCGGCTTCGTCGAGGTGGCGACGCTGCCCGACCTGCAGGGGCTCGACCGCATCGGCCTCGGCCGGCACCCGGCCCAGCGGTTCCCCTCCGCCGGAGCCCCTACGGTTTGACGGGGCGACACACCGCTGCCTAGACTCTCTCGATTCCGGACGCGATGCGTCCGACCCCCTTTCTCACGGGTACACGAACGATGGACGCCAAGGAATTCATCCAGAAGACGGTCGAGGAGCACCCGGTGGTGCTGTTCATGAAGGGCACCGCCCAGTTCCCGCAGTGCGGCTTCTCCGGCAAGACGGTGCAGGTGCTGAAGGCGGCGGGCGTCAAGAACATGGTGACGGTCAACGTGCTGGAGGACGACGAGGTCCGGCAGGCGATCAAGGACTTCTCGAACTGGCCGACGATCCCGCAGCTCTACATCAAGGGCGAGTTCATCGGCGGCGCGGACATCGTCACCGAGATGTTCCAGTCGGGCGAGCTGCAGAAGCTGATCCCGGCCGACGTCGAGCAGTGACGCGAGGGCGTGGCGTGCGGCGCCCCGCGCCGCCGTCCGCCCCGCCAGGCCCCGAGTGGTCGTCGGGCCGGGTGCCTCAGCGACGGCCCGAGGCGGCCCCGTCGATCGCCGGCCAGCGCACGTAGGCGAAGACCCACAGCGCGACCAGGTTCACCAGCGGCACGAGCACCAGCAGCGCCCACCACGGCGAGTAGCCGGCGCGCCGCAGCACCCGGCCGATCATCCACATCGGCACCGCGAGCAGCACCAGCACGAACACCGTCACCGGCGACGGCGACTCGAGCAGCCCCTGCAGCGCGGCGATCCACTCGCCGAGCAGACCCTGGTCCCAGACCGTGCCCACGTCAGAGTCCGGTCACCGGATCGGCGGGCGCGGGCGCGACCGCCGCTCGCTCGGTCGGCCAGCGGCCGAACGCGAGGATCGCGACGAACACCAGGGTGCCGAGCGGGGGCGTGCCGAGGAACAGCAGCGACAGCCAAGGGTCGCGCCCCGTGCGGCGGGTGATCCGCCACAGCGGCACCATCACCATCAGCGACGACACCGCCGCGATCAGCACTTCCACGTCGATCCGCTCCCGCCCCGCGTCCTCCGCATGCGGCCTCGCGCACCGCGGATCGGGCGCCCCGCGCGCCCGGGCGCCATTTCACCATCGTTGACGCGCGGTGGCTACCGAGCCATGCGCGTCAGATCGGGTACACGACCGAGTTGAGCACGTTCTCGGAGTCGAAGACCACGCGCTTGGCCGCGAACCTGAGCAGCCCGTCCGCCGGATCGCGGACCACGCGGTCGAGGTATCGGCCGACGTTGAAGACCTCGCTCGGCTCGTGCACGCGCGTGCGGTGGACCGCGTAGGCGGCCTGCACGTCGACATGCTCGACGCCGTCAGTGGTGCCCGCCGCCAGCACGCGCAGCGGGCCGATCACGTGGCGCTGGTAGTAGGGCGCGTGGAACAGCGTCTCGGTGATCCCGACGATGCGGTCGCGCAGCATGCCCTTGCTCTCCAGGCGCATCGTCGCGAGCGGCAGGCCGCGGTCGTGGTTCTCGCGCGGTTGCAGCAGGTAGCTGCAGTCGTCGGCGAAGAGCGCGATCCAGTCGTCCCAGCGCGCCTCGTCGAGCGCGGCGGCGTAGTCGGCGTAGAGGGCGTCGAGTTCGGCGCGCAGCACGGGGTCGACGCGCAGGCCGCGGGATTCGGAGGTGGCGGTCGCGGCCGCGCCGCGGCCGTCGGAGGAGGTCGTCATTCGGCCATGACCTTCTGCCAGTACGCGTGCATCCCGCGGATCAGCGTCTCGGTGACCATGTGGTCGGTCGGCGCGACGCCGGTGCCGCCGAGCCGCGCGAGCGTCAGCCCGTCCGGGTCCTGCGCGAAGCCCTGCTGCGACATCTCGATCACCTCGCCGTCGTCGGCCGACACGAAGCCCGCCGGCCCGAAGAGGTTCGCCTGCCGCAGCCTGCGGCGCGTCATCTCGGGCGTGTCGTCGGCATAGCCGAAGTGCGTCCAGACGAAGTCGAACTCGCCCGGGCCGCGCGGCACGATGTGCCGCGTCGACAGCGAGTTGACCTGCTGCTGGACGATCAGCGAGGGGAACAGCGTGATCATCGTGACGGTCGGGCCCTTCCACCACGGCTCGGGCACGACGTCGAGCAACCGGTCGTCGTGCAGGGACATCCCTTGCCGGAAACTGGTCACGCCCTGCGTGACCTCGCCCGCGCCACCCTCGTTGCGCCGCGAGATCATCACCGCGTGGCGGCCGTGCGCGTCCATCACCATCTGCGAGCGCTGGTCGGCGCGCCACAGCCCGAAGGTCACGAACCAGGTGTGCAGCAGGCCCGGGTGGTACGGGTCCTTGATGTTCTCCTGCATCAGCTTCCAGTTGCCGGGGATGCGCTGGCGCGAGTAGCCGAGCAGCGTCAATGCGCGGCCGTCGAACACCCGGTCGACCCAGGGCAGCACTTCGGGGCCGAGGTAGTCCTCGAGCGGCTCGACGCCGTGGTCGAAGCACGCGAACACCAGCCCGTTGCGGCGCGCGACCGCGAGCTGCGTGAGACCGTGGTCCTGCTTGCGGAAGTCGGCCGGCATGCCGCCGTCCACGCGCGTGCGGCGGTCCTCGACGCGCTTGACGCCGCGCAGGAAAGGCAGCCCCTGCAGGTTGCCCTTGAGGTCGTAGTTCCACTGGTGGTACGGGCAGGTGAAGTCCTTCGCGCGCCCGAACGGCTGCTGCAGGAAGCGCACGCCACGGTGCGCGCAGTGGTTTTCGACGACGTTGACCGAGCCGTCGCGGTCGCGCACGACGATCACCGCGCGCTCGCCGACGAAAGTCGTCTTGAAATCGCCGGGCTCGGGGATCTCGGCCTCGAGCGCGACGTACGACCAGTGCCTGCCGTGGAAGATCCGCTCGAGCTCGCGCGCGTAGGTGCCGGGGTCGGTGTAGCGGGTGTATGGCACGCGGCTGCAGTCGGCCTGCGCCGCCTCGGCCGCGTGGGTTTCGATCGGGGCGTTCATCGCGTTCGCCTGGTGCGTTGGACGGCGACAGCCTACCGGCGCGGCCGCGCGCCGGCGATACAGCAGTGGTAATGTCATTCATTCACCTGATGAATCCACGGAGAGGCCGGTGGACGCCGCGATCGACGCGCTCGACCTGAACCTGCTGCGCGTGGCCGCCGCGCTGCACGAGACCGGCAGCGTGACCGCGACCGCGCGCCGGCTCGGCGTCACGCAGGCCGCCGCGAGCAACGCGCTCGCTCGGCTGCGCGGCGCCTGCGGCGGCGACCCGCTCTTCGTGCGCACCGCGCAGGGCATGGCGGCCACGCCGCGCGGCGAGCGCGTCGCGCGGGCCGCCGCGGCCGCGCTCGCCGCGGTCGCCGAGTCGATCGCCGCGCCCGCCGCGTTCGACCCCGCGACGACGACGCGCCGCTTCACGCTGCGCATGACGGACATCGGCGAGGTGGTCTTCCTGCCGGCCCTGCTCGCCACGCTGCGGTACGAGGCGCCGGGCGCGACGCTGCGCACCGTCGCGCTGTCCTCGGGCGACACGCCGGCCGCGCTCGCACGCGGCGAGGTCGACCTCGCGATCGGCTTCCTGCCCGAACTGCGCGAAGGCTGGTACCAGCAGCGGCTCTTCGAGCAGCGCTACGTCGTGCTGCGCCGCGCGGGCGCGGCGGGTGCGGTCACGCGCGCCGCGTACCTGCGCGCCGCGCACGTCGCGATCGAGTCGCCGGGCACCGGCCACCGGATCGTCGAGCGCGCGCTGCGCGCGCAGGGCCTCGAGCGGCGCGTCGCGCTGCAGGTGCCCGACTTCCTCGCCGCGGTGATGCTGGTCGCGCGGACCGACCTCTTGTGCACCGTGCCCGCGAAGCTCGCGCAGGCGGCCGGCGAATCGCTGCCGGTACAATCGTCTCCGGTGCCCGTCGACCTGCCCGGCTTCTCGATCCACCAGTACTGGCACCCGCGCGCGCATCCCGACGCCGCGGTGCGGTGGTTGCGCGAGCGGATCGCCGGGCGGTTCGTCGAGTCGTCCTCCACCCCGTCCCGCGCGCGTCGAGCCACCGGAGCGTCCCGATGACCCGAAGACTGATCGTCGCGATCACCGGCGCGTCCGGCGCCGTGTACGGCGTGCGGCTGCTGCAGGTGCTGCGCACCGTGCCCGACGTCGAGACGCACCTGATGGTGACGCCGGCCGGCTGGATGAACGTCGAGCAGGAGCTCGCGATGCCCAAGCGCGAGGTCGAGGCGCTCGCGCACGTCGTGCATGCGGTCCGCGACGTCGGCGCGACCGTCGCGTCGGGCTCGTTCGCGACCGAAGGCATGGTGGTCGCGCCGTGCTCGATGCGCACGCTCGCCGCGGTCGCGCACGGCCTGTCCGACAACCTCGTCGCGCGCGCGGCCGACGTCGTGCTCAAGGAGCGCCGGCGCCTGGTGCTGATGGTCCGCGAGACGCCGCTCAACCTCGCGCACCTGCGCAACATGGTGGCCGTGACCGAGATGGGCGGCGTCGTGTTCCCGCCGGTGCCCGCGTTCTACAACCGACCCGCGTCGGTCGACGCGCTGGTCGACCACACCGTCGGCCGCGTGCTCGACCTGGTCGGCGTCCAGCAGGCGCTGTCGCCGGCGTGGCCCGGACTGCGCGCGGCGGGGCTCGCCGACGTCGCCTCGGACTGAGCCGTGCGCGAACTCGAGCTCAAGTTCTCGCTGCCACTGTCGCTGCAGGACGCGCTCGCGCGCGAGGCGACGCCCGAGACCGTCGAACGCGTCTGGTCGCGCTACCTCGACACGCCCGACGGCGCGCTCGCGCGGGGCCGCACCGCGGTGCGCGTGCGCCGCAAGGGCGACACGTGGCTGCAGACGGTGAAGGCCGACCACGGCGACCACTTCGAGCGCTTCGAGTGGGAGCGCCCGATCGCCGGGCCCGAGCCCGAGCGTGACGCGCTGCCGCCCGAGGACACCGCGCCCGGCGCGCTCGCGCACCGCACCTTCGGTCAGTGGCGGCCGCTGTTCGAGACCGACTTCGAGCGGCGCGCGCGCGTCGTCGAGCCGGCGCCGGGCCTCGCGGTCGAGATCGCGCAGGATGTCGGCGAGCTGCGCTGCGGCGAGCGGCGCGAGCCGATCCGCGAGGTCGAGCTCGAGTGCCTGCGCGGCTCGCGCGTCGCGTTCTTCGAGTGGGCGCGCGACTGGGCCACGCGCACGCAGGCCTGCCTGCTGCTGCCGACGAAGAACGAGCGTGGGCTGCGGCTCGCCGCGCGGCTGCCGCTCGCGCCCTCGCCGGTGACGGCCGCCGCCGTCGCGCCCCCGGCCGATGCACCGGTCGGCGAGGCCGCCGCGGCGGTGCTGCGCGCGAGCATCGGCCACGCGTGCGCGAACATCGAGCCGGTGCTCGCGTCCGACCACCCGGAGGGCCCGCACCAGCTGCGCGTCGCGCTGCGCCGACTGCGCGCGGCGCTGCGCTTCTTCGCGCTGCGCGAGGCCGACGCGCGCTGGGGCACAGTCGATGACGAGGCCCGCGCGCTCGCCGACGCGGCCGGCCGCGTGCGCGACCTCGACGTGTTCGAGTCCGGCGCGCTCGCGCTGCTGCGCGAGCGCTTCCCCGGAGATGCGGCCGTCGAGACGCTGTCGCGCGCGGTCGTCGACGCGCGCGATGCGGCGCGCATGGACCTGCGGCGCGCGGTGTCGGGGCCGGCGACGACGCGCTTCGTACTCGGCGCGCTGGCACTCGCCGAGGGCCTCGCGGCGGCCGCCGGGGACGCGCCAGAGGGTGCCTCGCACGATGCGGCCCACGGCGCCCCGTCCGACCTTCCGACCGAAGCGCTCGACGACGCTTCCCTCGCCCTCCCCCTCCCCCTGCGCGCCCCCTACGCCGCCTTCGCCCGCGCCCGCGTGCACGCGCTGCTCGTGCGCGTGCGCCGCCGCGCCCGGCGCGCCCGCGACGACGAAGGCTGGCACCGCACGCGACTCGCGGTGAAGACGCTGCGCTACGCGATCGAGTCGGCGCGCGGCGCGCTGCCGCACGGCGCGGACGCCGCGCGCGCGTCGTCCCTGCTCGCGCGCTGGCAGGACCGCCTGGGCGCCGGGCAGGACCTCGCCTCGGCGCGCGACGTCGCGGCCGACGCGCTGTCGCGGCCCGGCGTGCCCACCGAAGCGGCCGTCCGCGCGCTCGCGCTGATCGATGGCTGGCGCGCGTTCGCCGCGCCGCACGACCCCGAGACCGGCCGGCACGCGCGCCGCACGCAGCGTGCGCTGCGGGCCGCGCTGCGCGACGCGGCCCCGGCCCCGGCCCGGCAGGACGAGCGCGACGACGACGGGCCCGGGACACCGCCGACCCCGTGAGATAATCGGCCCACGTCCGCATCCGGGCGGACAGGGAGACCGCATGAAGATCCTCGTCGCGATCGACGGCTCGAAGAACTCGCTGCGTGCGCTCAAGCACGCGATCAAGCTCGTCGGACGCCTGTCCGAGCCTTCCGAGCTGCTGCTCGTCAACGCCCACGACGATATCGCGCTGCGCGGCGCGAGCCAGTTCGTCGGCAAGGACGCGGTCAAGAGCTACCTCGACGACCTGTCGCGCGGCGAGTTCGCCGACGCGATCAAGGCCGCCGAGAAGTCGAAGGTGAAGTTCGAGGCGAAGATGCTGCGCGGCCAGGTCGCGCAGTCGATCGCGAAGGCGGCCGCCGACGCTGACTGCGAACTGATCGTGCTCGGCTCGAAGGGCCGCAGCGCGATCAAGGACCTGCTGATCGGCTCGGTCGCGCAGCGCGTGGCGTCTCTCTCCGACGTCCCGGTCACGCTCGTCAAGTGAGTCGCCGTTCCCCTCGACGGAGCCTTCGATGAAACTGCTGCTCGGATGGGCGATCAACGCGGGCGTGCTCCTGCTGCTGCCCTACCTGATTCCCGCGGTCCAGGTGAAGACGACCGGCACGGCGCTTCTGGCCGCGCTGCTGCTCGGCCTGCTGAACGTGATCGTGCGCCCGATCCTGGTGCTGCTGACGCTGCCCATCACCGTGCTGACGCTCGGCCTGTTCCTCTTCGTGATCAACGGCCTGATCTTCTGGCTGGTCGGCCGGATGCTCGACGACTTCGAGGTCACGGGCTTCTGGTGGGCGGTGCTCGCCGCGTTCGTCTACAGCGTGGTCAGCACGGCGGTGTCGTCGCTGCTGCTGCGCCGGGACGCCTGAGGCAGGGTGCCGGCGCGCGTGCGCGCCGCCGCCGAGGGGGGGCACCGGCATGCCTGCCGGTGCCGCGGGCTGCGCGCCTGACTCAGCGGATCGCTCCGAACACGTCGTCGCTCTCGGACAACAGCCGCTCGCAGACGAAGAGGGCGAGCGCCATCCTCGAGGCCGGCTCCATCTCCTCGAACTGCAGGCCGAGCAGCGTCGCCGACACCTCGGCACGCGGATCGTCGGCCTGCGAGCGGATCTGCGCGCGCTGCTGCAGCGTCTGCACCGTGCCGGCGACGACGAGACGCAGCGACAGGTCGACGTGAGCGATGCCGGCCGGCAATGGCTGCTCGATCGCGACCTGCGCGCCCTGCTCGCTCAGGTCGCCGGTGAAGCCCGCGCGCAGCGCTTCGTCATCGACGCCGTAGCGCACCGAGCACGGCAGGTTGACCACCGCGCGACGCGTGCGCCGTACGGTCTCGCGACGCCGCTGTTCGATCGGCGGCAGCGACAGCTCCAGGCCCGGCGCCTCGCCGAGCACCACGCGCAGCACCGTGCTCTCGAACGCCGACAGCACCGCGCCGTCGAAGTTCGCGACGTCGAAGCTCTCGCCCTCCTTGACGAAGATGAGCTTGCCGTCGTCCATCGGGTGCGCGACGAGGAAGCGGTTGCGGCTCACCAGGCCGACCATCCGGACGTCCCAGCGGCGGCCGGACGCGGTGAGGCGCAGCACCGGCCGGTGATCGGAGACCTGCCGGGGCTTCCAGGTGAACGTCTTTCGGGGGACGGAGGACATGATCACCGTCGAGCGGGGGCGCGACGATGATACGTGGAACATGTCACGCCGGGCAGCCGACGGACGGCGGAGAATCGGCAACGGATGGCGACCGCCGGCCGACGAACGGAGTATCCGATGATCAAGTTCAATGCCGCCCCCGAGTTCGACTTCGACGAGTGGGCCACGCTGCACGAGCGCGACCCGGAGGCGTTCGAGGCCCGCCGGCGCGCGCTGCTGGCGATCGAGCTGGCCAAGGGCGGCGACAAGGCCGGCCCGGCGCGCGAGCTGCTCGAGCGGCTGGAGGGGCAGCTCGAGGGCAAGTCGGCCGCCGAGCGCGCCCGGCTGTCGATGCTGGCGATGGCCGAGTCGGCGCGCCAGATGACCGAGCGCCTCGGCGAGCTGTCGGCCCGCGTGCAGGAGCACGCCGCGCTGCAGTCGCGGCGGCCCCGCGGCGCCTCCTGATCCCGACCGGGGCGCTGGTGCCCGCGACGCACGGCAGCCCTCATTCCGGCGCTGCCGGCAGCGGCACCTCGACGCGGCGCGTCGTACCGCTGTCGCCGGGAAACCCGGAGAACGCCGCCGCGACCAGCCCGGGCATCAGCCTCGGCGTCGACTCGCTCGTCGCGTAGGCCACTGCCCGCGACTCCCAGACCTTGCGCCCGGGCGCCGGCTCGACGCGAACGTCGAACAGGTCGACACGCAACTCGTGCCTGAAGAGCGTCGTGTCGTACGACATCGGCGCCGGCGGGAAGCCCCACCACGGGTCGTGGCGCCAGTACGGGTAGCCCGGGCGCGGCCCGATCCAAGGCCCCGCCCCCCAGCCGAACGGGCCCGGCCAGCCGCCCGCGGGCGGCCAGTACTCGGTGACGCGGCGCGGCTCGGGCACCACGCGGATCTCCATCGCGACCTGGTAGCGCGCGCTCGCGGCGGCGTCGGCCTCGGCGAAGCCGAGCAAGACCAGCCGCTCGCGCACGAGCTGCTGGTAGCTGCGCTGCTCGAGGCTGCCGGTCGACGGCTCGGGCGCGCGCATCGCGAAGGTGAGCGGCTCGGCGCCCTGCCAGGCGTGGAAGCGGACGACCTCGCTGCGCATCGTCGGCGTGGACGCACAGCCGGCGACGAGCACGACGGCCGCCGCGACGACCAGGGCGCGACCGATGCGGGCCGCGCCGACGGCAGGGCGGCTCGCGGGCGTCGGGGAGGGTGAGGCTGACATGTCGGATGACCTGCAAGACACGCTGCGATCGCCGGGACACCCCGTCCCGGCCTCGACGGGCGGCGCGTCGCCGCGGGACCGGTCGGAACGCCGGCCAGCCGATGTTATCCCAATCGGCGACGGGGCCTGCCCGCCGAGCTGCTCAATTCGCCGGCGTGTACCAGATCGGCGCCGTGTAGGCCCGCTCCTGCAGCGTCATCCGCGTGCCGGGCAACGGCTGCGCGCCGAATCGCTTCGCGTCGTACGCGGTCCAGCGCGGCGTCGGGATCTCGAGCACGCGCAGGTAGTAGAACGCGCGCTGCGCCGGATCGAACCTGGGATCCTTCCAGACGGAGATCAGCTCCGGTGCACCGATCGTGTTCGTCCAGGTCGCGTTGGCGACGTCGACCGTGCTGCCCACGGGCGGCAGCCTGCCGTCGGCACCCGGCTTGCGGTCGCCCGACCACACCACGTCGTGCACCTGTTCCTGCGTCCGGCCGTAGCGATCGACCCATCCCTTTACGATCTGGATGCGATCCAGGTTCGCGCCCTGCGCATCCCGCAGCGCCGCGACCAGGAAGGTCGGCGACCGGCCCTGCGGCGCACCAGCGAGGTCGCCGCCCATCGGGACGCCCTTCGCGTAGCCGACCGAGGCCGGCATCCGGTTGCCCGCGTCGGCGCCGGTGAAGTCCCAGCCGCCGAAGAAGCGCACGATCATCCGCGAGCCGGTGGTCGCGTAGGTCTCGCGCCGCTTCATCGCGTCGAAGATCGCCTCGCGGGTGTTCTCGGTCGCCCACACCGCCGCGTAGCCCGCGGCCCCGACCTCCCAGTCCATGACCCTCACCCCGGACTTGGGGTCGGCGAAGAAGGTGCCCTTCATGCGCTCCGGGCTCGGCTCCTGCGGCGCCGTCTTGCCGAAGAAGTTGTCCTCCTCCATCGCAGCCAGGCCGGTGTGCGCGTCGGAGCTGCCGATCAGCCCGAACTTGTACGGGTTCGTGCCGAACCGCGCCTCGAGCAGCAGGCCGTTCTTGAAGGCCTCGCGTGCGTACTCCGCCGGCAGCATCTCGGGCTTCTTCGGCACCGACAGGTCCAGGTTGCCCCTGTCCCAGATCTCGAAGTCCGCGAACTCGTCGTTGCGCGACAGCGCCGGATGGGTCTCGCCGGTGCCCTTGGTCTGCGTCACCTCGTACAGCGGCTCCCAGCGCGCCCGCGTCTGGACGTAGTCGCGGTCGAGCCGGCGACCGAACGCCTCGACCATCGGGAACATCAGGCCGTTGCTGAGGTTGCCGTTGTGCGCGATCGCGAGCACCTCGCTGCCGGTACGCGCCTCGGTGGCGGCCATGTACTTCCACAGGTCGGCCGGGTTGTCGCTGCCGAGCGGCGGCAACGTGGTGAACGGCTCGACCAGCGCCGCCTGGGCGCCGTTGCCGCGGAAGATCACGTTGCGGTGCAGGTTGTTGCCGCCGGTGTTGGAGGTCCACTCGAAGCCGATGAACGCGGTGAAGCGGCCCGGCTCGTTGTAGGCCTCGGCGGCCTTGATCGTCTCGGTCCACGCGTTGCGGTACGAGGCGGTGCCGGGCAGCGGGAATCCCTTGGGCAGCTGGCCCTGGCCGAAGCTGCGGATGATGTCGAGCGCGGCCTCGGCGCCCTGGCCGCCGCGGATCTGGTCGTACCACTTGCGCCCCTGCGGCGTGGCGAGCAGCGCCGGGTCCCCGCCCATCAGCTGAGGGAAGAACCCCATGCCGTCCGAGTGGTCCGCCACGACCAGGAAGTCGAGCGGCCGCGACAGCCTCACCGGCTGCCCGCTGTTGGAGACGATCTCCTCGCCACGGGCGAACCGGTACGCGTCGCGCGGCGTCAGGCGCGCGCCGAACGCGCCCGCGTCCATCGAGTAGCCGGTGTGCAGGTGGGTGTCGCCGAACAGCGGCATCGTCGGATAGGTACGCCCGGCGTAGGGCGAGTAGCTCGGCTTCGCCGGATGCGCCTTCTGCAGCTTGCCCGGATCGGGCGCACCTGCATCGCCCTGCCCGATCGCGAGCAGCGGGATCAGCGAGGCGCCGGCGAGCGCGACGAGCAGGGCCTTGATTCGGAGGGGAACAGGCTTCATCGGAGACCTCGGACGATGGAGACGATCGGCGATCGATTCGGGGCGGACATCAGGTGGCGCGGCCCGGCGTGCCGGGCGTCGGAGTCGCCGCGGCCGCACGAAGGCGCGCGGGGTCGTCGGCACGGGCACGCGGCGGCGCCCGCAGGCGATCGAACAGCGAGGCCACGCCGGCCCGCGGGCGCGGCGGCCCGTACAGCCGGACGAGCCCGCGTGCCTGCGCCTCGGCCGGCGTCAGCGTGCCATCGAGCAACGCGAGCACGACCGGCACGTCGGTGACGACGACCACGTCGTCGGGCAGCGGGCCGGTCGCGTGCGGCGTCATCGCGACCTGGCCGCCCGACGGCTCGAAGCGGGTCCAGAGCATCGAACCGATGAGCACCACCGCGAAGCGCGGCGTCCCGTCCATCGGGGTCATCCGCTCGCGCAGCGCGTCGAGCCCGGCGACCGCGTCGCGATAGCGACGCATCGCCTCGAGCCGGAACTCGACCGAGGACGGATCGGACGGTGCGTTCGCACCGCGCGGCAGCAGCGCGTCGCGCTGCGCCATCCAGACCGCGGTGCGCACGTGCAGCGCGTCGGGATAGGCGAGGTTCAGCATCCCGAGGTTCACCGAGGCCGGGTCGTGGAAGCCGCAGGCACGGGCACCCGGGGCGATGGAGACCGTCGCCAGCACGGCGATGGACAGCAGCACGCGGGCCAGTCGAGTCGTGGCGCGATCGCTCACACGGGCCGACGCCGCACGCACTGTCATCCAGACCCTCCCTCGGCACCGGGTGCGACGGCAGACCGCTGCGGCAACCGGAACGACTCGATTATCCTGCATCGACGTCCGCTCCGCTCGACCCCGGCGTCGAAATGGGAGGCGCATGCGGCCCGCCGTTGACCTGCATCAACGCCGCGGCCGATGACCCACCCGGGGCCAGGCGTCCCGCTCTAGAAGGCGGCGATCCGCTGGATCGCCCAGAAGCTCGCGACGCCTCCGATCGCGTACGGGGGCACGCGGCCGATCCAGGCCGGCGCACTCAGCCCGAGCCGGCGCGACGCCCACCGGCCCGCGCCGATCACAAGCAGCGTGGCCGCGACGAACGCCAGCTGGCCGAGCTCCACCCCGACGTTGAAGCACAGCAGGGCGAGCGGGATCGAGCCGGTCGGCAGGCCCACCTCGGCGAGCGCGCCCGCGAACCCCAGTCCGTGCAGCAGGCCGAACGCGAACGCCACGATCCACGGCTGCCGCTGCGTGATCGTCGGCACGCCGTCGCGTGCCTTCACGATCTCGGCGGCGACGAAGACGATGCTCAGTGCGATCGCGGCCTCCACCGGCGGGCCCGGCAGCGCGACCACACCGAGCGCGGCGGCGCCGAGCGTGATGCTGTGCGCGACGGTGAACGCGGTGATCGTCGCGACGAGCCGTCGGACGCCGTCGACGAGGAGCAGCAGCGCGAGCACGAACAGCAGGTGGTCGATGCCGCCGAGGATGTGCTCTACGCCGAGGACCGTGTAGCTGCGCGCCACCTCCCACGGGCCGGGCCGGGCCTCGATCGTGATGCTCGGTGCCGAGATCGATGCGCGACCGAGCTGCTCGGCGCCGTCCGCGTGCACCACGCGCACCAGCACGTCGATCCGGGTCGCGTCGAGCTCGGCGAACGCGATCGAGCGGCCTGCGAGCCCGCCGTCGACGCGGATCCGCCAGCGCTGCACCATCGTGCCGGCCGCGTAGGTGGCGCGGACGGCGCCGGTGACCTCGGTGCCCTCGGGGAACACCGGCCGAAGCCTGAGCGGCGTCGACTCGTCGAGCGCGGGCAGCTTCCACAGCACGTCGTACGCGCCCGGCGCGACCTCGGTGAGCTGCAGATAGGCCGGCCGGAACTCGTCGGCCCGCGCAGGCGAGACCGCGCACGCGAGCAGCAGCCACAGGAGGGCCGCCATCCGGAGCGCGCGGCCGGTCACGGCTCCTTCGGCGCGGGTTCGACGCCGCCCGGCTCGATCGTCACCACGTAGCGGCCGCGCATGCGGCGGTAGGCGTCCTCGGCGGACCGCTGGCGACGGTCGAGCTCCCAGTCGCGCAGCACCGCCGCGCGCACCGCATCCAGCGGGGGCAGTTCGGCCGGCACGAGCTCGTTCACGCGCACCACGTGCACGCCGAATCCCGAGCGAACCGGACCGCTCCATCGCCCTGGCGGCAGGGCCTGCAGGCGCTGCACGAAGTCGGCGCCGAAATCTCGGGCGGCCAGGTCGAGCGCGAGGCCTTCGACGCGACCGGGCAGCAGCGTCGCCGCGCCCTGCGTCGACGGATCGGCACCGCGTCCGAGCGCGTCGAGGACGGCCGCCGCCGCCGCCTCGATGCGGGCTTCGGGCAGCCCGGCCTCGAGCAGCACCTGCTCGAAGCTCAGGCGCGGCGGACGGCGGAACCGATCGGCATGCGCCTCCATGAACGCCACGAGCTGCGCATCGGTGGGTGCCTCCGCGGCGAGCGCCTCCTCGGCGATCAGCTCGAGCTTCTGCCGTACGCGGCGCTTGATCACCGGGTCGTCGCGATCGAGCCCGAGCGCCACGCCCTCGCGATACAGCACCTCGTCGCGGACGTGGGCCTCGACGAGACGGGCGAGCTCGTCGTCGCCCGGCGGGCGGTTCCAGCGCGCCCTGTACTGCCGGGCCAGATCGTCGACCACCGCGCGGCTCACGACGATGCGATCGCCTTCGCTCCGGTCGCGCGAGACGAGCCCGTAGCCCACGAACAGCGCGACACCGATCAGCAGGAAGTGCAGGATCGGCTCGCGCAGCAGCCCGATGGGACGCACCTCGACGAACCTCCATCGCGACCCGGAGCACGGCCGGGCCGGGTGCAGAGGATACACGCGGGCCCGCTCGCCCGACACGCGATGGTCCGGCGGCGCGGACCGGATCGCCGATCCGCAGTAGTGTGTGAGCCTGGTTCAAGTCAGCCGGTGTGCGGTCGGTTGCGGTACACCGTCTGCATACAGGAGAGGCCCGGATGGCGTGACGTACGATCCCGCCTTGGATGCCTGCCCGGCGGAAGGCCACAGCCGGACGCACACCTTCGTGCGGCCGGA
>JADCHE010000116.1 GCA_020248665.1 Burkholderiales bacterium
ACGGTCGAGGCGCTGCGCGCGGCCGGCTGCGACCTCGGGCAGGGCTGGCGTTTCTCGAAGCCGCTCGCGCCTGGGGTGTTCGCGGGGTGGATCAGGCCCCGTACTGCCCGACGATCGTCACCGACGACACGTTCTGGCTCGGGAACCCGCCGAGGTTGTGCGTCATCCCCCAGGTCGGCGCCGGCCGCTGGCGCTCGCCGGCGCGCCCCGACAGCTGCAGGTACATCTCGTAGACCATCCGCAGCCCGGACGCGCCGATCGGGTGGCCGAAGCACTTGAGCCCGCCGTCGATCTGGCACGGCACCTTGCCGTCGGCGTCGTAGAAACCGTCGAGCACGTCGCGGATCGCCGTGCCCTCGGCCGACAGCTGCAGGTCCTCCATGGTCACCAGCTCGGTGACCGAGAAGCAGTCGTGCACGTCGACCAGCGAGACCTGGTCGCGCGGCTTCGTGATGCCGGCCTCCTTGTAGGCGCGCGCCGCCGCGACGCGGGTGGTCGCGAAGTACGAGCCGTCCCACTTGTCGAACTGGACTTCCTCGCCGTTGGACACGGCGAGCTGCAGGGCCTTGACCGCGACCAGGTCCTTCTTGCCGAGGCCGCGCGCGATGTCGGGCGTGGTGACGATCGCGCAGGCCGAGCCGTCGGACACGCCGCAGCAGTCGAACAGGCCGAGCGGCTCGGCGATCATCGGCGCCTTGAGCACGTCCTCCTCGGTGATCGCGTTGCGCAGGTGCGCCTTCGCGTTCTTCGCCGCGTTCGCGTGCGACTTGACCGAGATGTGCGCCATCGCGCGCTTCAGGTCGTCCTTGTTCGCGCCGTGCTTCGCACGGTAGGCCGCGGCCAGCTGAGCGAACGAGCCCGGCGCCGACAGGTTAGGCCAGAACAGGTCGTTGAGCGCGCCGCGGCTGCGCTGCGGCAGGCCGCCGTAACCGGTGTCCTTCAGCTTCTCGACGCCGAGCGCCAGCGCGATGTCGGCCGCGCCCGAGGCGACCGCGTAGACCGCGCCGCGCAGTGCCTCGGTGCCGGTCGCGCAGTAGTTCTCGACCCGGGTCACCGGGATGTAGGGCAGCCGCAGCGTCATCGCCAGCGGCACCGCCGACTTGCCGAGGTGCTGCTCCTCGATCGCGGTGCCGAGCCAGGCCGCGTCGATCTGCTTCCTCTCGATGCCCGCGTCCTTCAGCGCCTCCTCGAACGCCTCGACCATCAGGTCCTGCGCGTTCGCGTCCCAGCGCTCGCCGAACTTGGAGCAGCCCATCCCGAGGATGACCACCTTGTCCTTGATACCGCTCGCCATGTCGCTCTCCTTGGTCCGTTCAGCCGCGCGCCGGCGCCGCCTTCCAGAAGTACCGCACGAACCCCCGGTTGGAGTCCGCGTCCTTGATCCGGAACACCATCTTCACCGGCAGCCCGACGTCCATCGAGGCCGGATCGACCTCGGTGAAGTCCATCAGCATGCGCCCGCCGCCGTCGACCTGCACCATCCCGAAGTAGGTCGGTGGGTCGGGGCTGTAGGTCAGGCCGTCGGCGGTGTACGAGATCACCTTGCCGGTGCGCTCGCTGAACACGTAGTCGTCCTGGCTGTCGAGCGCGTTGCAGTCCGGGTTCACGCAGTAGCGCTGGCGCGGGTACTGCACCGTGCCGCAGACCCGGCACTTGCCGCCCACCAGCCCCTCGATCATGTCGCGGTTCCGGTAGAGCACCGTCATCGCGGTCGCCTTGTCGACCTCGGCGCGCATGCCGCGCTCCAGGTCGATCGTGCCGGTGAAGCTCAGCCAGCGCAGGTAGTTCGATTCCTCGCGGCGGTCGGCGAGCGCGCCCTTCAAGCCGCGCTTCGCTGCGCTCCGGCCCTCGCCGACCTCCAGCAGCAGCACGTCGCAGCCCTCGCCGAAGCCGGCGACCAGCACCTTGTCGCCGGGCTTCGCGTCCTCCAGCGCGGCCGCCAGCATCAGCAGCGCATGCGCCGCGCCGGTGTCGCCGACGGTCGCGCCGAGCGCATCGCGCACCGCGCCCTCGGCGAGGCCGCACTTTTTCGCGACCGCCGCCTGCACCTTCGACAGCGTGCCCGGCATGCAGAAGTGCGCGACCGCGCCCGGCTCGACGCCGCAGCGCTTGAGCAACGTGCCGACCGCGCGGGGAACGAGCTTCAGGTAGCCCTCGTCGCGGATCCAGCGCTCCTCCCAGCCGTAGTCGCTGTTGCGGTCGTGCATCCGGTACTGGTGGACGAAGTCGACCGACTCGGTGTGCGCACCCAGCAGCCGCGCGACCGGGGTGCCCTCGCCGACCAGCATCGCCGCCGCGCCGTCGCCGTACTGCATCTCCTGCGTGCTGCCGGCCTTCGCGCGGCGCGTGTCGGCGGCGACGACCAGCGCGCGCTCGCCGCCCTGCAACGCCGCGATCAGCGCGCCGGTCCCGGCCCGCAGGCTGCCGGCCGCATCCGACGTACGCAGCGCGCTCGGCAGGTGCAGCGCGGTCGCGACCACCGTCGCGTTCTGGCGGTCGTCGAACGGATGCGTGGTCGATGCGAGCACGACCTGCTTCAGGCTCGTGCGGTCGAGCTCGCCGAGACAGTCGCGCGCCGCCTCGACCGCCATCGTGATCGTGTCCTCGTCCCAGTTGCCGATCGCGCGCTCGCCCTTGCCCAGACCCTTCAACCCGGGCGCGAACCAGCCGTTGGCGGCGGCCACCGCCTTGCGTTGCATGCGGGCGCGCGGCAGGTACGCGCCGAACGAGAGGATGCCGAAGTCGTTCGCCATGTCAGACCGGGTCCCAGTTGAAGACGTCGCCGGAACGCTCGAGCGGGTAGAAGCTCTTCTCCATGGCGGGGATCGCATGGTTCGCCACGGTCTCCGGGGTCCAGCCCTCGCCGCGGTGCACCGAGCGGATCGGCCGGCTCTGGCCCATCAGGAAGATCTCGTTGGCCCGGACCGCGAAGATCTGTCCGCTGACCTTCTCGGCGCCGTCGCTGCACAGGTAGACGGCGAGCGGCGCGATCTTCGCGGTCTCCATCGCCTGCATCCGCGCGAGGCGCGCCTGCTGCTCGGGCGTGTCCGACGGGATCGTGCCGATCAGCCGGCTCCAGGCGAACGGCGAGATGCAGTTGGAGCGGACCTTGAAGCGCGCCATGTCGAGCGCGATCGACTTCGACAGCCCGACGATGCCGAGCTTGGCCGCTGCATAGTTCGCCTGGCCGAAGTTGCCGATCAGCCCGGAGGTCGAGGTCATGTGCACGAACGCGCCGCGCTCCTCGCTCTTGAAGATCGCCGCGACCGCCTTGGCCATGTAGAACGAGCCGTTCAGGTGGACGTCGATGACCGCCTTCCATTCCTCGACCGACATGTTGTGGAAGATCCGGTCGCGCAGGATGCCGGCGTTGTTGACCACCGCGTGGACCGTGCCGAACGCGTCGACCGCGGTCTTGACGATGCGGTTGGCCGACTCCCACTCGGCGACCGAGTCGGTGTTGGCTGTCGCCGTGCCGCCGGCCTTGCGGATCTCCTCGACCACCTGCGCGGCCGGGCCCTCGTCCTTGCCCTCGCCGGTCGCCGACACCCCGGGGTCGTTGACCACCACCTTCGCGCCGTGGGCCGCCATCATCATCGCGATGTCGCGACCGATGCCCCGGCCCGAGCCGGTGACGATCACGACCTTGTCCTTCAGCATCGCCATTGCCTGCGTCCTCCCTCTTCTTCGTTGAGTGTCAGCCGAGCGTCGCGGTGCCGTGGCTCAGCACGACGATGTCGCGCTCGACCACGCGGGTGCGGAACTGCACGCCGTTCCCGCGGCGCCATACCTCGACCCGCAGCGTCTCGCCGGGATAGACCGGCGACGCGAAGCGCGTGCCGATCGACGTCAGCCGCGACGCGTCGCCCCCGCAGACGGCGTTGACCAGCGCCCAGCCGGTGACGCCGAACGAACACAGTCCGTGCAGGATCGGCGCCTTGAAGCCGGCCGAGGTGGCGACCTTCGGGTCGGCGTGGAGCGGGTTGTAGTCGCCGGAGAGCCGGTAGACGAGCGCCGCCTCCGGCCGCGTCTTCCACTCGAACACCACGTCCGGCGGCGTGTCCGGCGTCGCCGGCCGCGCCGGCGGCGCTTCGTCCGAGGGCTGCCCGTTCGCCGAGAACCCGCCGTCGCCACGCATGAACGATACGCTGCGGCCGGTCGCGAGCTTCGCGCCGGTCTTCGCATCGGTGATCGAGCGCTCCGAGTACATCAGCGCGCCCTTGCCGGCACCCTTGTCGACGATCCGCGTGACCTTCGTGAGTCCGGTGACCGTGGCCTCGGCGGGCAGCGGCGCATGCAACTCGAGCTCCTGCTCGCCGTGCAGCAGCTTCACCCAGTCGATGCCCGTGCGCGGGTCCTTCGCGAAGAAGCCCGGAGAGCCGAGCACCACCGCCATCGTCGGCAGCGCCTGCAGCCCGTCCTCGTAGACGTAACGCAGCTGCACCGGGTCGAGCGGGTCCTGGCCGACGCCCAGGCCGAGCGCGTACAGGATGGTGTCGCGGTGCGTGTAGCGCTGCTCGATCGGCTCGAACGGCCAGTTCTTCAGCGTGGCGACGTCGATGGGCACGGGTCTGCTCCTCTCTGGTTCGTTCAGGGTCTCGCAGCGACGCCGTCGGGCGCCGGTACGTCCATCTGCAGCAGCACCTGCGCGTAGCACTTCGCGAGGTTGTCGGTACGAAGCGAGGCCATTCCGCCCCCGCCGAGCGTATCGTGCAGCAGGAAGTTCATCGCGCCGAACCCCGGCAGGTCGAATCGCTCCACCCGGGACGGCCCATTGTGTGCGAAGTGCGCGGCGACCCGATCCGGGGTCAGCCACGCCGACAGCAGCGGCAGCCACTCGGGCCGGCGCGCGACGATGCCGATGTTCGCCTTGTCGCCCTTGTCGCCGGAGCGCCCGTGGGCAAGCTCGAGCAGCTTCACGGTGCGGCCGCCAGCGGGCAGCGTCCCGTCGGCATGCACGCGTGCGGGCGGCAGGTCGTCGCCACGGAAGCCGCCGTCCGCAGGGATCGCGACCGGCAACCGGCGGCCGTCGACGTCGATCTCGACCGTCACGGCGCGCTTGGGTACCAGGAACGAGAACAGCCGGATCACCGGCGAGGGCGACGGGCGCCCGCCGCCGAAGCCGGTCGTGCCGGGCGCCATCGAGGTCCCGGCCGGCGAGACCTCGCGGCCGAACAGCTCGAGCGCCGCCTTGGACGGCGAGCGGGCGGCGAGCTTGAGCACCACCTCGCGCGCATCGGGCACGGCGATCGCGCCGAACATGTCCTCGCCGCCGACCACCTCGATCCGCGTCTCGGTGAAGTCGGGCAGCCCCTGCTCGGCGAGCATCCGACGCATCCGCGCGAGCAGCGCCTCCCCGGTGCGGCGTGCCTTCTGCGCCGCGCGCTCGCCGGCGACCACCAGCAACGCGACGTTGCGGAAGCCGTCGGGGAAGGTCGCGCTGACCTTGTAGGTGTCGGTCGGCGCGCGGCCCCGCGCGCCGGTCACGCGCACGCGGTCGGGTCCGGTCTGCTCGAAGCGCACGCGCGTGAAGTCGCAGGCGACGTCAGGCACGTGGTAGGCCCGCGGGTCCCCGATCTCGTAGAGCAGTTGCTCGCAGACGGTGGCCGGCGTCACCAGCCCGCCGGTGCCCGGCGCCTTGGTGATCTCGAAGGCGCCGTCGGCCGAGGCCTCGACGATGGGGAAGCCGATGTCGTCCCAGCCGGGCACGGCGTCCCAGTCCGTGAAGAGGCCCCCGGTGGCCTGCGCGCCGCACTCGAGCAGGTGGCCGGCGAGCGTGCCCTGGGCGAGCCGGTCGTGTTCGTCCGGACGCCAGCCGAACGCGTGGACCATCACGCCGAGCGTGACCGCCGAATCGACGCAGCGCCCGGTGATCACCACCTCGGCGCCTTCGTCGAGCGCGCGCGCGATCGGCAGCGCGCCGAGATAGGCATTGACGCTCGCGAGCCGGGCCGGAAACGGCGCGCCGCTGAACATCTCCACGGTACCGGCCGCACGCAGCGCCTCGGCCTGCGCCGACAGGTCGTCGCCGAGCACGACGCCGATGCGCAGCGGCACGCCGAGCTGGGCGGCGACCCGGGCCAGCGCGTCGCGGCAGGCGAGCGGATTCACGCCGCCCGCGTTCGCCACGACGCGGATGCCCTTCGCCTTCAGCTCGGGCAGCAGCTCGCGCATCGTGATCTCGACGAAGTCGCGCGCATAGCCGGCCGCCGGATCCTTGGCCTTCTGCGCGGCCATGATCGACATCGTGACCTCGGCCAGGTAGTCGAAGACCAGGTACCGGATGTCGCCGCGGCGCACCAGCTGCGGCGCGGCCGCGGCGGTGTCGCCCCAGAAGCCCGAGGCGCTGCCGATCCGGATGCGGTCGCTGGCCATGTCGTGTCTCCCCTGTCCCTATTCTGCGCCCGCCGCGTCAGCGCGCACGCGAGCGCAGCTCGCCTTCGAGACGGGCGAGCCGCGCTTCGATCCGATCGAGCGGCGCAGCCTCGGCCGCCGGCGCGGGCCGCGCGCCGAAGCCGCCGAGCAGCGACGCCGCGAACTCGCGGGCCATCCGCGCCGGCTCGATCCGCCGGCCGCGCCCGAGCAGGTCGCGTACCCGGTGCTCCAGCCCGCCGAAGACCATGTCGCGCGCGAGCGCGACGTCGAGGTCCGCCCGCAGTTCGCCGCGCGCGACGCCGTCGGCGAGCGTACGCGTGAGGAAGCGGGCGTAGCGGCGGTTCAGCGCATGCAGCTTCGAGCCGAAGTACGGTTCGCCGCCCCGCCCCTCGCCGCCCCGCGCCTCGCGCCCGAGCATCGTCGAGACGCCCGGGTCGTCGGCGGCGATCTGCAGGTGCCGCGCGATCAGGAAGCGCAGCCGGTCGCCGGTGTCGTCGAGCGCCGCGAAGCGCGGCTCGATGTCGGCGATCAGCGCGTCGTAGATCTCGGTCAGCACCGACTCGAAGAGCTCGCGCTTGCTCCTGAAGTAGGTGTAGATCGTGCCCTCGACGCAGTCGGCGCGGGCGGCGATCTCGGCCACCGACGCGTCGGCGAAGTGCTTCGCGACGAACACCTCGCGCGCCGCGGCGAGGATCTCGGCGCGGCGGACCGCCTTGCGTCGTCGGGGCAGTGCCGTCATCGTCGACAGGAGCGCGGGGCCCGTTACTGAGTGCGACTCAGTATAGGGGTGCTGCAGGACGCGTCAAGGTCACGATCCGGAAACCGGCCATGCAAGCGGCTCTTCGGGCGTCGAACAATCCGGTATGCTGCGCCGCAACTTGACTCCAGGGTCGCTCCGACGCAGCCTGTCGGAACCCCGCTCATCAGGCTTCGACGCATGGACGCACCCGCTCCCGCCCGCGGCACCGGCTACCGTTCGGTCTTCCGCCCCGGCCTCTTCGAGGAGCGCGTCGTGCTGGTCACCGGCGGCGGCTCGGGCATCGGCCGCTGCACCGCGCACGAACTGGTCTCGCTCGGCGCGGCCGTCGCGCTGGTCGGGCGCCGCGTCGAGAAGCTCGAGCGCGTGGCGGCCGAGATCGCCGAGGCCGGCGGCCGCGCGACCTGCCATGCGCTCGACATCCGCGACGAGGCCGCGGTGCAGGCCGGCGTGGACGCGGTGCTCGCCGCGCACGGCCGGATCGACGGGCTGGTCAACAACGCAGGCGGCCAGTTCCCCGGCACGGCCGAATCGTTCTCGCTCAAGGGCTGGGACGCGGTGATCCGCAACAACCTGACCGGCGGCTTCCTGATGTCGCGGGAGGTGTTCAACCGCTGGATGAAGGATCACGGCGGCGCGATCGTCAACATCATCGCCGACATCTGGGGGGGCATGCCCTCGATGGCGCACTCGGGCGCGGCCCGCGCGGGGACGCTCAACCTGACCGAGACGCTCGCCTCCGAGTGGGCGCCGTCGGGCGTGCGCGTCAACGCGGTGGCGCCCGGCTGGATCGCGTCGAGCGGGATGGAGACCTACCCCGATCCCGTCAAGGAGCGGCTCGCCAAGCAGTGGCGCCTGGTGCCGCTGCAGCGCTACGGCTCGGAGGCCGAAGTGGCCGCCGCGATCGTGTTCCTGCTGTCCGAGGCGGCGAACTTCGTCACCGGCGACTGCATCCGCGTGGACGGCGGCGTGCCGAACGCGCGGCCCGGCCACCCGGCGCAGCCGCTGCGGGTGAAGGACTCCCCCGCGCAGAAGACCTTCGACGGCTTCCACCTGTCGAGCCCGCCCGCGTTCATGAAGATCGACCGGGAGTCCTGACGCCGTGCCGGTCATCGAGTCCCGCATCGACCCGTCGTCGGCCGCCTTCGCCGAGCGCCGCGCCGGCATGCTCGCACTCGTCGAGCGGATGCGCGCGCTCGAGGCGCGCACCGCCGCGGCGTCCGCGAAGGCCAAGCCGCTCTTCGACAAGCGGGGCCAGCTGTTGCCGCGCGAACGCGTCGCTCGCCTGCTCGATCCCGGCGCGCCCTGGCTCGAGCTGTCGTCGCTCGCCGGCTGGCTGGTCGAGGACCCCGACCCGGCGACCTCGGTGCCGGGCGGCGGCATGATCAACGGCATCGGCGTCGTCGGCGGCACGCGCTGCGTGATCAGCGCGAGCGACTCCGGGATCGACGCCGGCGCGATCCAGCACATGGGCCGCGAGAAGCTGCTGCGCGCACAGGAGATCGCCCTCGAGAACCGGCTGCCCTTCGTGCAGCTGATCGAGTCGGCCGGCGCGAACCTGCTCAAGTACAAGGTCGACGGCTTCGTCCACGGCGGGCGCATCTTCTACAACCTCGCGCGCCTGTCGGCGGCCGGCATTCCGGTGGTCGCGGTCGTGCACGGCTCCTCGACCGCGGGCGGCGCCTACATGCCGGGGCTGTCCGACTACGTGGTGATGGTGAAGGGTCGCGCCCGCGCGTTCCTCGCGGGCCCCCCGCTGCTGAAGGCCGCCACCGGCGAGATCGCCACCGACGAGGAGCTCGGCGGCGGCGAGATGCACGCGACCGTATCGGGCCTCGGCGAGTACCTGGCCGAGGACGACGCCGACGCGCTGCGGATCGCGCGCGAGCTGATGGTCCGCCTGCAATGGGACGCACAGGGCCCGGGCGGCGGGCTTGCGCACGATCCGTCCCTCGAGCCCCTGCACGCGCCCGACGAGCTCGCCGGCACGGTGCCGCTCGACTTCCGCCAGCCCCTCGACATGCACGAGGTGATCGCGCGGATCGTCGACCGCTCGGAGTTCCTGGATTTCGGCACCGACTACGGCCCGGCCACCGTGTGCGGCCACGCGTCGCTGTACGGCGCCCCGATCGGCATCGTCACCAACAACGGCCCGATCGACCCGGCCGGCGCGACCAAGGCGACGCACTTCATCCAGGCCTGCTGCCAGGCCGGCATCCCATTGCTCTACCTGCAGAACACCACCGGCTACATCGTCGGCCGGGCCTCCGAGCAGGCCGGCATGATCAAGCATGGCTCGAAGATGATCCAGGCGGTCGCCAACGCCACCGTGCCGAGCGTCACGCTGATGTGCGGCGCGTCGTTCGGCGCCGGCAACTACGGCATGTGCGGGCGCGCCTACGGCCCGCGCTTCCTGTTCGCATGGCCCAACGCGCGCACCGCGGTGATGGGCGGCGAGCAGGCGGCGCTCACGATGCGCATCGTCGCTGAGGGCGGCGCCAAGCGGCGCGGCCAGCCGGTCGACGAGGCCCAGCTCGCCGCGCTCGAGCGCAAGATCGTCGCCAACTTCGACAGCCAGTCCGACGCCTTCCACACCTCGGGCCGGATGCTCGACGACGGCGTCATCGACCCCCGCGACACCCGGCGCGTGCTCGGGTTCGCCTTCGACCTCTGCCGGACCGCGGCGCGGCGCACGATGCGCCCGATGCAGTTCGGCGTCGCCCGCCCCTGACGGAGCCCCGTTCCATGCAATCGACCCTCTACGGCCCCGAGCACCTCGCGCTGCAGGACTCGCTCAAGAAGTTCATCGAGTCCGAGATCAACCCGTTCGTCGACGAATGGGAAAAGGCCGAGATCTTTCCCGCGCACGAGCTGTTCCGCAAGATGGGCAGGCTCGGCTTCCTCGGCGTGCACAAGCCGGCCGAGTTCGGCGGCATGGGGCTCGACTACTCGTACGCGGCCGCGTTCGCCGAGGCGCTGACGCACATCCGCTGCGGCGGCATCCCGATGGCGATCGGCGTGCAGACCGACATGGCCACGCCCGCGCTCGCCAAGCGCGGCAACGACGATGTCCGCAAGGAGTTCCTCGAGCCGTCGATCACCGGCGAGTACGTCGCCTGCCTCGGCGTGTCCGAGGTCGGCGCGGGCTCCGACGTCGCATCGATCCGCACCGTCGCGCGCAAGGACGGAGGCGACTACTTGATCGACGGCGGCAAGATGTGGACGACCAACGGCACGCAGGCCGACTGGATCTGCCTGCTCGCGAACACCTCCTCGGAAGGCAGCGCCCACCGCAACAAGACGCTGATCTGCGTGCCGATGAAGGCGAAGGGCGTCTCGGTCGCGAAGAAGCTCAAGAAGGCGGGCATGAACTCGTCGGACACCGCGCAGCTGCACTTCGACTCGGTACGGGTGCCGCAGCGGTACCGGATCGGCGAGGAAGGCATGGGCTTCGTCTACCAGATGGAGCAGTTCCAGGAGGAGCGGCTGTGGGCCGGCGCCGGCTGGACCAAGTCGAAGCTGATCATCCAGGAGACGGTCGACTACCTGCGCGAGCGCAAGGCGTTCGGCAAGCCGCTGCTCGACAACCAGTACATCCACTACAAGCTCGCCGAGCTGCAGACCGAGGTCGAGGCGGTCGGGGCGCTGTTCCAGAAGGCGGTGGCGCTGTACGTCGCGGGGAACGACGTCACCCAGCTCGCCTCGATGGTCAAGCTCAAGGGCGCGCGGGTCGCGCGCGAGGTCGCCGACTGGTGCGTGCAGTTCTGGGGTGGGATGGGCTACATCGAGGAGACGCGCGTCAACCGCTTCTGGCGCGACACCCGGCTCGGCTCGATCGGCGGCGGCGCCGACGAGGTGATGATGGGCATCATCGCGAAGACGATGGGCATCATGCCCCGTCACGGTTGAGCGCACGCACGTGTTCGACACGCTGCTGATCGCCAACCGCGGCGAGATCGCCTGCCGGGTGATCCGCACGGCCCGCGCGATGGGCCTGCAGACGGTGGCGGTGCATTCCGACGCGGACGCGGGCGCGCTGCACGTGCGCCATGCGGATGCCGCGGTCCGCATCGGCGCGGGGCCGGCGCGCGAGAGCTATCTCGACGTGGCGCGGATCATCGAGGCGTGCCGCGCGAGCGGCGCGCAGGCCGTCCACCCGGGCTACGGCTTCCTGTCCGAGAACGCCGGCTTCGCGCGGGCGCTGCGCGAGGCGGGGCTGACCTTCGTCGGGCCGCCCCCGGAGGCGATCGACGCGCTCGGCAACAAGTCCGCGGCGAAGGCGCTCGCGCACCGGCTCGACGTGCCCTGCCTGCCCGGCTACCAGGGCGCGGAGCAGGACGACGACACGCTCGTCGCGCAGGCGCGCCGCGTCGGCGCGCCACTGATGATCAAGGCCGCGGCCGGCGGCGGCGGGCGCGGGATGCGTGCGGTCGACGACCTGTCCGACGAGGACCTGCTCCGCGAGGCGATCCGCTCGGCGCGTGCCGAGGCGGAGTCCTCGTTCGGTGACGGCACGCTGCTCGTCGAGCGGCGGGTGGTCCGTGCACGGCACGTCGAGGTGCAGGTCTTCGGCGACACGCACGGCGGCTACGTGCACCTCGGCGAGCGCGACTGCTCGACGCAGCGACGCAACCAGAAGGTGCTGGAAGAGGCGCCCGCCCCCGGCGTGTCGGAGTCGCTGCGCGCACGGATGGGCGACGCCGCGATCCGGCTCGCGCGCGCGGTCGGCTACGTCGGCGCAGGCACGATCGAGTTCCTGCTCGAGCCCGACGGCGCGTTCTGGTTCCTGGAGATGAACACCCGGCTGCAGGTGGAGCACCCGGTCACCGAGTGCGTGACCGGCCTCGACCTCGTCGAATGGCAGCTGCGGGTCGCCCGCGGCGAGCCGCTGCCACGGGCGCAGGAGGAGATCCGCTTCGTCGGCCACGCGATCGAGGCGCGCCTCTGCGCCGAGGATCCCTATGCCGGCTTCGCGCCGCAGGTGGGGCCGATCGACGCGTGGCGGATGCCGTCCGGCGAGGGGGTGCGCGTCGACCACGGCCTGGCCGACGCGGCCGGCGTGCCGCCCTTCTACGACTCGATGATCGCGAAGGTGATCGCCTCGGGTGCGGACCGCGAGCAGGCGCGCGCGCGGCTCGTCGCGGCGCTCGGCGCCACGACGGTCCTCGGGCTGCGCACCAACCGCGACTGGCTGGTGCGCTGCCTGCGCGAGCGCGCGTTCACGGCGCCCGAGCTGTCGACCGCGTGGCTCGGGCAGGCCCTCGAAGGGTGGCGGTCGCCCGCGCCCGATGCGCGCTGGCTCGCGGTCGCGGCGACGCTGCGGATCCACCGCGGCGCGGCGGTCCACGGCCCGCTCGCGCGCTGGAGCTCGGGCGGTCGGCGCGAGACGCCGCTGCGCCTCGAGACGGCCGGCGGCGAGCACGCGCTGCGCGTCGAATACGGCGCGGGCGGCCCGACGCGCACCACGCTCGCCGACGGCACGCGCATCGAGGTCGCGGTGCACGCCGACGACGGCCTGCGCGCCGAGGTCTCGGTCGACGGCGTGCGCGGCGCGGTCGCCGCGACCTTCCGGGGCGACCGCGGCTGGCTCGACGCGTTCGGCCTGTCCGACGGCCTCGTCGACGCGACCGACCGGCCGCGGCGCACCGGCGACGGCGAGGCGGGCGGCACGATCGTCTGCCGCATGCACGGGCAGCTGACGCGGCTCGGCGTCGAGCCCGGCCAGCGCGTCGAGCGCGGCGCGTGGCTGCTGTCGATCGAGGCGATGAAGATGGAGCACCGCTTCGAGGCACCGGTCGCCGGCACGGTGGTCGAGGTCGGCGCGAGCCCGGGCACCCAGGTCGCGCCCGGGCGGCTGCTGGTGCGCATCGAGCCCGATCCGGCCTGAACCCCGGGCCCTCGCCTGCACCGCGCGAATCACTGGAAGAGGTCCGATGGTCGCTCCCCGCCTGCCCGCCTTCGACTTCGCCCGCCTGCCCGGCGTGACGCCCGAGCACCTGCAGGTGCAGGAGGCGATCCGCGCGTTCGTCGAGGGCGAGATCCAGCCGAACGCCGACGCCTGGGACGAGGCCGGCACCTTCCCGCGCGAGCTGTACCGCAAGGCCGGCGACGTGGGCCTGCTCGGCCTCGGCTGGCCGGCCGAGTTCGGCGGCACGCCAGTCGACCACGTCGCGAAGCTGCTCTCGTCGATCGAGCTCTCGCGTGGCGGCATCGGCGGCGTGACCGCGAGCCTCGGCTCGCACTCGATCATGCTCTGGCCGGTGATCGCCGGCGCGCGCGACGCGGTCCGCCGCGAGGTCGTGCCGCAGATCCTGTCCGGCGAGAAGATCGGCGCGCTCGCGATCACCGAGCCTTCGGGCGGCTCGGACGTCGCGCAGCTGAAGACGCGCGCCACGCGCGTGGCCGGCGGCTGGTCGCTGTCGGGCTCGAAGATGTTCATCACATCCGGAGTGCGCGCCGACTGGCTCCTGGTCGCGGCCCGCACCGGCGGCCCGGGCGCGGGCGGCGTGTCGCTGTTCCTCGTCGACGGGGGCGCGAAGGGCTTGACCCGCACGCCGCTGAAGAAGATCGGCTGGTGGGCGTCGGACACCGCCGCGCTGTACTTCGACGAGGTCTTCGTGCCCGACGAGCGCCTGGTCGGCGAGGTGGACCGGGGCTTCCGGCTCGTGATGCAGAACTTCAACGGCGAGCGGATGACGATGGCCGCAGGCGGCCTCGGCTACGCGATGACCTGCGTCGAGGACGCGCTCGACTGGGCGCGCGAGCGCCGCGCGTTCGGGCAGCGGCTGGTCGACCACCAGGTGGTGCGCCAGAAGCTCGTGCGGATGATCGACGAGGTGCTGCCGGTGCAGGCCTGGGTGCTGCAGCTCGCGCAGCGGCTGGATGCCGGCGAGTCGCCGGCCGGCGACCTCGCGCTCGCGAAGAATCACGCCGCGCGCCTGATGCGCGACTGCGCCGACGGCGCGGTGCAGATCCTCGGCGGCGCCGGCTTCCTGCGCGGCAGCCGCATCGAGCGCGCCTGGCGCGACTGCAAGGTGTACATGATCGGCGGCGGCGCGGAGGAGGTGATGAACGACCTCGCCGCGAAGCAGCTCGGCCTGCTGTGACCCCACGAGGAGACTTCCGATGACCGCACCCGCGGTGCTGACCGCCGTCGACGGCGGCGTGATGACGGTGACGATGAACCGGCAGGAGGTGCTGAACGCGCTGAACCCGGCGATGCTCGACGGGCTGCGCGGCGCACTCGCGGCCGCGAAGGCCGACGACGCCGTGCGCGCGGTCGTGCTGACCGGCGCGGGCCGCGGCTTCTGCGCGGGCGCCGACCTCGGCTCGGACGCGATGCGCACCGGCCGCACCGACGTCTCGCAGGGGCTGCGCGAGCACTACCACCCGATCGTGCTGGCGATGCGACAGCTCCCGAAGCCGATCGTCGCGGCGGTCAACGGCTCGGCGGCCGGCGCGGGCATGAGCCTCGCGCTCGCCTGCGACGTGGTGCTCGCCGGGGAGTCGGCGAGCTTCCTGCAGGCGTTCTCGAAGATCGGCCTGGTGCCCGACTGCGGCAGCACCTGGTTCCTGCCGCGCATCGTCGGCGACGTCCGCGCCCGCGCGCTGATGCTGATGGCCGAGAAGATCCCGGCGCGCGACGCGCTGCAGTTCGGGCTCGTCTGGAAGGTGGTCGCCGACGACGCGCTCGCGGCCGAGGCGGCGGGCTGCGCCGCGCGGCTCGCCGCGATGCCCACCCGCGCGCTCGACCTGATCAAGCAGGCGCTGACGCAGAGCGCCGCGAACGGCCTGGGCGAGCAGCTCGAGGTCGAGGCGCTGCTGCAGGGCCAGGCGTTCCGCACCGAGGACTTCCGCGAGGGCGTCGCGGCGTTCGTCGCGAAGCGTCCGCCGCGCTTCGTCGGGCGGTGACCGCACGCGGGGGCCGGTGAGCGCGCCGCCCGGACCGACCCGGCCCGCGTCGTCCGGTCCCGGGCACCCACCGGAGCGCGGGGCCGCCCCGCCCGACGCCGGGCGTGCGATGCGCGGCCTCGTCGCGCTCGCGGCCGCGCACTACACCGCGGTCATCGGCTTCCGGGTCGACGTCGCGCTCGCGGCGGTCGCAGCCGGCCTGTCGCCCGCGTCGATCGGGCTGGTGCTGTCGACCTTCGCGCTGGTGCCGATGCTGCTCGCGGTCAGGGGCGGCCAGCTGCTCGACCGGATCGGCGTGCGCACGCCGATGATCGCCGGCAGCGCGCTCGCGGCCGCGGGCGCGGCGCTGTGCGCCGCCCTGCCCCATCCGGCGGTGCTCGCGCTCGCCACCGGCCTCGCCGGCCTGGGGACGATGGGCTTCCACCTCGGCATGCAGCACTGCGCGGGCGAGTTCGGCGGCCCGGCGCGCCGCACCGCGAACTTCAACCTGCTGACGATGAGCTTCTCGATCTCGGGCCTGCTCGGGCCGACGATCACCGGGCTGGTGATCGACCATGCCGGGCACCGGCCGGCCTTCGGACTGTCGATGGCGCTGCTGCTGGTCGTGCTGATCGGCGTGCGCCGGTTCGACTTCGACCGCCACCTCTCGCCGGCCGCGCCCGCCCGCGCGCCGGACGAG
This sequence comes from Burkholderiales bacterium, assembly GCA_020248665.1. Taxonomy (GTDB): domain Bacteria; phylum Pseudomonadota; class Gammaproteobacteria; order Burkholderiales; family Burkholderiaceae_E; genus UBA4615. The sequence continues at coordinate 15,723 of JADCHE010000116.1, forward strand.
GCCACCGAGGCCGACGCAGGGTCCCGCGCCGCGGCCGCGTTCGCGCTGCTCGGCGCGCCGCACCTCAGGCGCCTGCTGATCGCCTCGCTGCTCGCCTCGGCCTCGTGGGACGTGTACCAGTTCGTGCTGCCGCTGCACGCGGGCACGATCGGCCTGTCGGCGACCTCGGTCGGCGTGGCGATCGCTGCGTTCTCGGCCGGCTCGCTGTCGGTGCGGCTGCTCCTGCCGACGCTGCTCGCGCATGCCCGCCCGGCGCGCTGGATGCAGACCGCGCTCGCGGTCTGCGTGCTGGCCTACGCGGCGGCGCCCCTCGCCGGTACGCTCGGGCCGCTGCTGGTGCTGTCGTTCCTGATCGGGACGGGGCCGGGCATCGCGCAGCCGCTGCTGATGGCGGCACTGCACCACGCGAGCCCACCCGGTCGGGCGGGCGAGGCGGCAGGACTGCGGATGACGCTGCTGGCGGCGACCCAGCTCGCGCTGCCGATCGGGCTCGGGCTGATCGCCGGGGTGCTCGGGACCGCCGCGCTCTTCTGGCTGTACGCCGGGGTCGCGGCGTCGATCGGGATCGCGCTGGCGCGGGCCGAGCGGCGCTGAGCGCCGCCCGGCCCGCCGCGCTCAGGACTCGGCCGTGAAGCCGATCGTCTTCACGATCGGCCCCCAGCGCTCGAGGTCGGAGCGCTGCAGCGCCGCGAGCTCCTCGGGCGTCGAGGACGCGGCCTCCAGCCCCATCGTCGCGAGGCCGTCGACGGTCTCCTTGTCGGCGAGCGCGGCGCGGATCGCGGCGTTCGCGCGCTGGACCAGGGCCGCGTCGGGCTTGCCCGGCAGGTAGAAGCCGAACCACTCGCGGAAGGTCAGGTCCTTGAAGCCCTGCTCGGCGAAGGTCGGGATGTCGGGCGCGAAGCGCGAGCGGCGCTCGCCCGAGGTCGCGAGCAGGCGGCACTTGCCGGCCTGCACGTGCTGCGTGAACTCGCCCACCGGGCCCGAGACCGACGCGATCTGCCCGCCGATCATGTCGAGGATCGCCGGCTGCGTGCCGCGGAAGGCGACGTGCTTCAGGTCCGTCTTGGTGTTGATGCCGAGCAGCGCGCCGATGAAGTGCGGGGTCGAGCCGGCCGCGGGCGAGCCGTAGTTGCCCTTGTCCGGGTTCGCCTTGCACCAGGCGATGAAGTCGGCGATCGAGCGCACCGAGGCCGGGACCATCGGGCCGACCGCGAAGCCGAAGTCGAAGTTGCACGCGAGCGAGACCGGGGTGATGTCGTTCACCGGGTCGTAGGCGAGCTTGCGGTAGATGTGCGGATAGATCACCAGCATCGAGGCCGGCGTCTGGAGCAGCGTGCTGCCGTCGCGCGGCGCGGCCCGCATCAGGTCGATCGCGACCTGGCCGCCGGCGCCGGTGCGGTTCTCGACGACCGCGTTGCGGGCGTAGGTGCCCTTGAGTTTTTCCGCGACGCGGCGGGCGGTCGTGTCCGAGGTGCCGCCGGGCGGGAAGCCGATGACGATCCTGACGGTGTCGAGCGTCGGGGCGCCCTGCGCGCGCAGCGCGGCGGGCATCGAGGCGGTACCGAGCGCGGCACCGATCGTCGCGAGCACGCGGCGACGCACCGCTTCGGGCGAATCCATCCTGTCCATGAAGTCTCCTGGGAATGTCGTTGCGCGCTGGGCTCGCGCGCGGTGGCGCGATGATAGCGGCTCGGTCATGCTCCGGGGGGCCTCCCCGACCCGCCCTGGCCCGGACGGCGGCTCGATCGTCGAACGGTCTCGCCACGGCGGTCCGCGCCCGCGACGTCGCCGCCGCTCCCGAGCCACCCGTTCGCCGAGCGCCGCGAGGTGTTCGCGCGGGTGCCCCGGCCGGGCCCGTGGTGACGTCGATCAGAACGCGCCGTGGCGTCCTTGCCCCTTCGCGAACGCCGCGGCGCCACGGATCGTCTCGCCGCTCGCGATCACGTCGAGCCCCCCCTGCATCTCGGCGTCGATCGCCGCGTCCTCGTCGAGCGACCACTGCGCGAGCACCGAGTAACGGTCCGCACGCATGCAGCGCTGCGGGAAGGCCGCGAGCTGGTGGGCGAGTGCGACGGACTCGGCCAGCGCCGAGCCGGCCGGCACCAGGCGGTTGGCGAGACCGATCTCGAAGGCCTCCTCGGCGGTGACCGGGCGGCCGGTGAGGATCAGGTCCATCGCACGGGACTGGCCGATCAGCCTCGGCAGGCGGATGGTGCCGAGGTCGATGAGCGGCACGCCGAAGCGGCGGCAGTAGATGCCGAACACCGCACCGCGCGCGACCACCCGCAGGTCGGCCCACAGCGCCAGCTCCATGCCCCCTGCCACGGCCGGTCCCTCGACGGCGGCGATCACCGGCTTGGACAGCACGAGGCGGGTGGGACCCATCGGCGCGAGCGTGTTCCGGCCGCCGAGCGTCCTGCGCTTCTCGGGATCGCCGGCGGCGATCGCCTTCAGGTCCGCACCGGCGCAGAACGCCTCGCCGCGGCCGGAGAGGATCGCGACCGAGGCCGTATCGTCGGCGTCGAACGCGAGGAACGCATCGTGGAGCGCCCTCGCGGTCCGGCCATCGACCGCGTTGCGGAGCTCCGGTCGGTCGATCGTCACGACCCACACCGGTCCGTCCCGGTCGACGGACACGGTCGACCCACCTCCAATTCGCTGGTCCATGTAGAGCGCCTCCTCAGGGCATCGATGCACGACGTCGCCACCTGGTTCACGGCGGCGGCACGATCGCGGATGCTACCGATCGACGGGCATCGCCGGCCAGGCGGCCCGACGCCTGGACGCGCCCTTCACGCCTCGAACGGCAACCCCACGTAGTTCTCCGCCAGCGACGTCGCCGCCGCCCGCGAGCCGACCAGGTAGCCGAGCTCCGCCTCCTGGATCCGCTGGCCGAAGTCTCCGGTGTCCGGGAACCGGTGCATCAGCGTCGTGAACCACCAGGAGAATCGCACCGCCTTCCAGACCCGGCGCAGGCAGCGCTCCGAATAGCGGTCGAGGTCGTCGGTCGTGCCGCTCCGGTAGTGCTCGACCAGCGCCCGCGCGAGATAGCGCACGTCGGACGCCGCGAGGTTGAGCCCCTTCGCGCCGGTCGGCGGCACGATGTGCGCGGCGTCGCCGGCGAGGCACAGGCGGCCGAAGCGCATCGGCTCGGCGACGAAGCTGCGCAGCGGCGCGATGCTCTTCTCGATCGACGGGCCGGTGACCAGCGCCCCGGCCGCCCGCGCGTCGAGCCGCGCGCGCAGCTCGTCGAAGAAGCGCCCGTCGGGCCAGTCCTCGACGCGCTCGTCGAGCCCGCACTGCACGTAGTAGCGGCTGCGCGTGCGGCTCCTCATCGAGCACAGCGCAAAGCCGCGCGGGTGGTTCGCGTAGATCAGCTCGTCGGACACCGGCGGCGTGTCGCAGAGCACCCCGAGCCAGCCGAACGGGTAGATCCGCTCGAAGGCCTTCACCGCGCCGGCGGGCACCGAGGCGCGCGAGACGCCGTGGTAGCCGTCGCAGCCGGCGATCCAGTCGCAGGCGAGCTCGTGCGCGACGCCGTCCTTGCGCAAGCGCGCCACCGGCCGCTCGCCATCGAAGCCGTGCAGGCTCACGTCGGTCGCCTCGTAGACCGTCGTCGCGCCGCAGGCGGCCCGGGCGGCCATCAGGTCGCGCGTCACCTCGGTCTGGCCGTAGACGGTCACGTGACGGCCGATCAGCGCGCCGAAGTCGATCCGGTGCCGCTGCCCGTCGAACGCGAGCTCGATGCCCTCGTGCGGCAGTCCTTCGGCATGGCAGCGCGCGCCGACGCCCGCCTCGTCGAGCAGCTCGACGGTGCCCTGCTCGAGCACGCCCGCGCGGATGCGGCCGAGGACGTACTCGGGGCTCTGGCGCTCGAGGATCACCGCGTCGATGCCGGCGCGGTGCAGCAGCTGGCCGAGCAGCAGTCCGGACGGACCGGCGCCGACGATCGCGACCTGGGTGCGGGACGGGATCATCGCGGCGGTCACGCGTCGAAGAACACGGTTTCGGCGTCGCCCTGCATCCGGACGTCGAAGCGGTAGACGACCCCGCCCGGCTGCACGTCGCGCGTGGCGAGCAGCGTCGCGCGGCGCTCGGGCGGCACCGCCGCGAGCACCGGGTCCTTCGCGTTCGCCGCGGCCTCGTCGTCGAAGTAGATCCGCGTGAACGCGTGGCTCAGCAGCCCGCGCATCGTGAGGATCACGTCGACGTGCGGCGCCTGGCCGTCGGGCGTGGCTCCAGGCTTGATCGTGCGGAACGCGAACGCGTGGCCGGGCAGCGTGCCGGTGCCCATCCGGCCGAAGCCGCGGAAACCGGTCGCCGCGACGTCGGCCGGCGTGCGCACGTGGCGACCGGATGCGTCGGCGTGCTGGATCTCGAGCATCGCGTCGGGGATCGGCTCGCCGTTGCCGTCGAGCACGCGGCCGGTGATCACGATCGGCTCGCCCGGGGTGCGGGGCTCGGCGAGCTCGGCGCCGAACAGCGCGCGGAAGGGGTAGCCGTACTGCGTCGAGGCGAGCCCGTAGGCGAAGTACGGGCCGACGGTCTGGGAGGGCGTCTGCCCGGGGGTGGCGCTCATCGCGGCGTCTCCATCGGGGTCTCGAGCGGGCCACGCAGCACGATGTCGAAGGTGAAGCCGAGCGCGAAGCCGGGCTCGGTGACGTCGAGGTCGAAACGCGAGACGAGGCGCTCGCGCGCGCCGGGCCGGGTGCTCCGGTAGATCGGGTCGTGCTCGAGCAGCGGGTCGCCGGGGAAGTACATCTGCGTCACCAGGCGGCTCGCGAAGTGCTCGCCGAACAGCGAGAAGTGGATGTGGTTCGGCCGCCAGGCGTTGGGGTGATTGCCCCACGGATAGGCGCCCGGCTTGATCGTCAGGAACCGGTAGCGGCCCTCGTCGTCGGTCATCGTGCGGCCGGCGCCGAGGAAGTTCGGGTCGAGCGGCGCGTCGTGCCGGTCGACGGCGTGCACGTAGCGGCCGGCGGCGTTGCACTGCCAGAGCTCGACCAGCGTGCGGCGCACCGGCCGGCCGCGCTCGTCGAGCACGCGGCCGGTGACCACGATCCGCTCGCCGAGCGGCGCGCCGTTGACGGCGGCGTTGCGGGTCAGGTCGTGGTCGAGCTCGCCGAGGTCCTCGTGGCCGTAGACCGGCTGGGCCAGCTCCGACAGCGTGTGCTTCAGCGGCACCAGCGGGCGCTTCGGCGCGCGCAGCGGGGTGGACTTGTACTCGGGGTACAGGTACGGCGGCTGGCTGGCCCAGTCGCGCGCGGCGATCCGTGGCAGGTCGGCCATCGGGGTCTCCTCGTGTCGGTTCGGGGACTGTATGGATTGCCGTCGGTTATGTAAATTGACGGATCGTCAACAGATCCATAACCGATGGTCGACGCTCGGATCAAGCTGCGTCACCTCCAGTGCTTCCTCGCGGTCGCGCAGCGACGCAGCGTGCAGCAGGCGGCGGCGTCGCTGTCGATCACCCAGCCGGCGGTGTCGAAGACCCTGCGCGAACTCGAGGAGATCCTCGGTACGCGGCTGTTCGACCGTGGCCGGCACGGCGCGGTGCCGACGCCCGACGGCACCGTCTTCATGGCGCATGCGGGTGCCGCGCTGTCGGCGCTTCGCGAAGGCGTCGCCTCGCTCGCCGACGCCCGCGACGACTCGCCGGCACGGCTCGCGGTCGGCGCGCTGCCCACGGTGGCGCCGGCCCTGCTGTGCGACGCGCTGGCGGTCCGCGCGCCCGGCGCGCGGCCGCTGCGCGTCGAGGTCGTCGTCGGGCCGAACGACGAGCTGCTCGACCGCCTGCGGCGCGGCGAAGTGGAGCTGGTCGTCGGCCGGATCACCGACCCCGACCGGCTCGACGGGCTGGTGTTCGAGCACCTGCGCTCGGAGCCGCTGGTGCTGGTCGTGCGGCCCGGGCATCCGCTGCTCGATGCCGGCGCCCCGCTGTCCAGGATCGCGGCCCACCGGATCGTGCTCCCGTCGCGCGGCACGGTCATCCGGCACACCGCCGACGGCTTCGCGAGCGCGAACGGCCTGCCCGCGTGGCGCGACTGCGTGGAGACCCTGAGCGTCTCCCTGGGGCGCGGGCTCGCGCGCTCGACGGATGCGGTCTGGTTCGTGCCGCTGGGCGCGGTCCGCGACGACCTGCGCGACGGCACGCTGGTCCGGCTGCCGGTGTCGACGGCCGGCACCGACGAGCCGCTCGGCCTCACGTCGCGTGCGCAGGCGGTGCCGAGCGCCGCTGCGCGCGTGCTGATCGAGCGGCTCAGGTCGGCGGCTCGGGCGACCTGAACCGGGGGCGTCGCGCCGGCCTGCGGGCCCCTCGTCGTGCCCGACGATCGGCCACGCGCCGGGCGCGAACCATGAAGCGGTCAGGGCTTGAGCTCGACCGACCCGCTCACCTGCACGACGACGTCCGAATCGCCGCCCTCGCTCGGCAGCGGCGGCGCCGCGGCGGCCTCGGCGACACCGCCGCGCGCCGCCATCATCGGCCGCGGCCCGGGGCCGGCGCCACCGGAGCGCAGGGTCAGCTCCTTGAGCTCGTAGGACGCGTATCCGAACGCCGCGGCGGCATCCGCCGCCCGCGCACGGAACGCTTTCGCCGCCTCGGCGACGAGCCGCTTCTCCTCGGCCTGGCGGCGCTCGCCCGACAACCTGAACTGCACGCTCGCGAGCTGCAGCCGCTCGCCGAGCCGACCGCCGAGCTGCGAGAGCGCGGGGATCCGCGTCGATTCGAGCACCACCTCGCCGCGGACCCTCCAGCCCTGCGGCCGCCCCTCTCGGGTCCAGTTCGGCTGCGTCGACACCGAACCGAGCCGGGCGCGCACGCCGTCGACCGCCTTTGCCTCGGCGATCGCGGCATTCAGCTGCGACAGGACCGCCTCGTTCAGCGCTCCGACCTGCGGGCCGTCGCGTTCGGCGGCGAGCACGATCACCATTTCGTCGTTCGGCACCGCCGCGCGCGCCTGCGCGTCGAGCGCGAGCGTCGGTCCGGCGGACGCCGCGCCCGGGGCGGCGAGCGCAGCCGCGGCCAGGCCGGCGATGGCGAGATGGCGCAGGCCGGCGCGTCCTCGCAGGCTCATCGACCGCCCTCCCGCTCGAACTCGTCCACCGACGGCACGCGCGGCAGCCCCGGCCCCGACAGCCCGCGCGCCGCGCGCACCGCGCGCAGCACCGTGATCGCGGTCGCGGCGGCGGCCGCCGCGCCGAGCGCCACCGGATGCACCCGCCCCGGGCAGCGCCCCGTCGAGAGCGCGAACAGCGTGTCGCCGTCGAAGGTGGTGTGCACCGGATCGATCGTCCGCGCGAGCCCGTCGTGCGCGCTCTGCGCGAGCTTGCGGCACTCGGCCTTGGTCAGCGCGGCATCGGTCGCGACGAGGCCGATCGTGG
>JADCHE010000117.1 GCA_020248665.1 Burkholderiales bacterium
GCATGCGCGCGAGGTCGGCGACGATCGGGCGGCCGGCGATGTCGTTGCCGAGCGCGAGCGTGACCGGCGAGGCGGAGTCGGCGAACACCTGCGAGGCGAGCACCTCGGAGAGGCTCACCGCCTGCCGGCGGGCATTCGGAAGCTCCAGGCCCATCAGGCTCTTGCCGGGAATCGTCTCGACGACGCGGATCGAGGTCAGCGACAGCGCGCGGGCCAGGTCCTTCGACAGGTTGACGATCATCGAGCCCTTGATGCCGGTGGCCGGCTCGATCTCGTAGCGGGTGATGACCGGGCCCGGATAGGCCGCGACGACGTTCGCGGACACCCCGAAGTCGGACAGCTTCTTCTCGATCAGCCGCGAGGTGTACTCGAGCGTCTCGGGCGAGACGGTATCGCGGTGCTCGGGCGGCGGATCGAGCAGCGAGATCGGCGGCAGCTCGGTGTCGGCCGGCAGGTCGGCGAAGAGCGACTTCTGCCGCTCTCGCTGCGCCCGCTCGGACTTCTCCACGGGCGGCGCGGGCGGCTCGATGCGCAGCGGCTCCGGATCCTCCTCGAGGATCTTCTTCTTGACCGCGACCGTCTCCTTGCGCGCCCTGACGGCGATCTCGCCGGCACGGCGGTCGCGGCGTGCGTCCCAGCGGGCGCGCACGAAGTCGACGACCGACTCCAGCCCCGCGCCGACGCGTTCGAAGATCGTCAGCCACGAGAGGCCGGTCGCGAGCGAGAAGCCGACCGCGGTCATCAGCAGCATCACCAGCGTGCCGCCGACCGTACCCAGATGGCCGAGCATCGGCTCGGCGAGCAGGCGCCCGAAGAGCCCGCCCGGCGCGAGCGGCAGCTCGACCTGCAGGCCGGCGAGCCGCGACGACTCGAGCGCCATGCAGCCGGCGAACAGCAGCGCGAAGCCGGCCCAGCGGTCCCAGCCGAACGGCGGCTCGTCCATCGCCTCGCGGCGCTCGGCGAGCCGGCGGCGGTGCAGCTGGCGGTAGCCGGAGACCACCCGAAGCAGCAGGAACGCCGCCCACAGGTACGCCGACAGGCCGAACAGGTAGAGCATCAGGTCGGCGATCCAGGCGCCGACGCGACCGCCGAGGTTGTGGACGTCTCGGACGGTGGCCGCGTGCGACCAGCCGGGGTCGCCCTTGTGGTAGCTGAGCAGGATCAGCGCGACGAACAGCGCCAGGCTGCACAGCAGGAGCCAGCGGGCCTCGCGCAGCAGCACGAGGGCGCGGTCGGACAGCAGCGAAGCGCGTGGGGGGCCGACGCGGCTCGCGGCGGCGCCCAGCGTGGTAGCACGGGCCATCTCTTCCTTTACTGCGATACCGCCTGCAGCCCGGCTACCCCATGGGTGTGCCTCAGTGCAGGTACGAGCTCAGCTTCTCCCGAAGGACCAGCCGACCCTCGGGCGCCGGCACGATGTAGCCGTCGACCTCGAGACCCTTCATCACCCGCGACACCATCTCCCGCGAGGCGCCGATCATCTTGGCGATCTCCTGGCGGGGCAGCTTGCTCTTGACCACGCGCTCGCCGCCGACCTGTTCGGAGAAGTCGAGCAGCACCCGGGCGACACGGCCGTAGACGTCGAGCAGCGCCAGCGTCTCGATCTTCTTGTCGGCCTCTCGCAGGCGCTTGACCAACCCCTTCATGATCTTCATGGCCATGTCGTGGCTCTGCGCCATCATGGCCTTGAAGCTGTCCTTGTTGATCGCCATGAAGTCGCAGGCCTCCAGGGTGATCACGCTCGCCGAACGCGGCGCGTCGTCGATCAGCGACATCTCGCCGAAGCACTCCCCCGGCCCGAGCACGGCCAGGATCACCTCCTTGCCGTCCGCGTCCGAGCGCTGCACCTTCGCCCGCCCCGACAGCAGGATGTAGAGCGACTGCGACAGTTCCCCCTCGGCCACGATGGTGCGACCCTTCGGAAAAGCCCGGCGGACGCTGCCCGCGGCGAGCGCGTCGAGCTGCGTCTCGCTCAGGCTCGCGAGCAGAGGGACTCGCCGCAGGAATGCCTTGTTCTCTTCGTGCGCCATACTGTCCTCATCGAGTTCCAAGACCGAAGGTCCCGTCACCCGGTACCCGTATCATTGTGCACCAGATGCGGCTGATTTCCAAGAAAAGGGGCGAAGTGCCCGCTGCAACTAGCTGAATAACTTAGATATCTACAACACCAAGAGGTCCTCGATGACACCCGCCAAGCATGCACGCGTCCTGATCCTGGGCTCCGGGCCAGCCGGCTACACCGCCGCCGTCTACGCCGCCCGGGCCAACCTGAAGCCGGTCCTGGTCACCGGGCTGGCCCAGGGCGGGCAGCTGATGACCACGACCGACGTCGACAACTGGCCCGCCGACGCCCAGGGTGTCCAGGGCCCGGACCTGATGCAGCGTTTCCACGCGCACGCTGAGCGGTTCGACACCGAATTCGTCTTCGACCATATCCATACGGTCGACCTCTCGTCGCGTCCCTTCCGGCTGACGGGCGATTCGGGCAGCTATACGTGCGATGCGCTGGTGATCGCGACCGGTGCCTCGGCCAAGTACCTCGGCCTGCCGTCGGAGCAGGCGTTCATGGGCAAAGGGGTCTCGGGCTGCGCGACCTGCGACGGGTTCTTCTACCGGAACCAGGACGTTGCGGTGATCGGCGGCGGCAACACCGCGGTCGAGGAGGCGCTGTACCTGTCGAACATCGCCCGCAGCGTCACGGTGGTGCACCGCCGGGACCGTTTCCGCGCCGAGCCGATCATGATCGACAAGCTGATGGCCAAGGTGAGCGGCGGCAACGTCCGGGTGCGCTGGAACACCGTGCTCGACGAGGTGCTGGGCGACGACTCGGGTGTGACCGGCATGAAGGTGCGCGACGTGAAGTCGGGCGCGGTCGAGGCCGTGTCCCTGCACGGCGTGTTCGTCGCGATCGGCCACGAGCCGAACACCAGGATCTTCGAGGGCCAACTCGAGATGGCCAACGGCTACATCGTGACCCGCAGCGGGCTGCAGGGGCTGGCGACGATGACCAGCGTCGAGGGCGTGTTCGCGGCGGGCGACGTGCAGGACCACGTCTACCGGCAGGCGATCACCAGCGCCGGCACCGGGTGCATGGCCGCGCTCGACGCGCAGCGCTGGCTCGAGGCGCAGGACGAGGCGGCCTGACATGCCGAAGCGGCCGGTGCGCGGCGCCTCCGCGCCGGGCGCACCGGCCGACGGTGCGTCGCGCGGCTCGCTCGCAGAACTCGGTGGGCTGCGCGATGCGCTGCGGGAGCAGGCCCGGGCGAAGGCCGAGGCCGAGGCGCGCGCGCGGGCCGAACAGGCGCGCCTCGAGCGCGAGCGCAACCTGTTCCGCGAGGCGGTGGGCGACGCGGCGCCACTGCGCCCGACCGGCCGCGTCGACCCGGCGCCGCTGCCGGTGCCACCGGTCGCGAAGCAGTTCGAGCGCGACGAGTCGCGCGCGCTCGCCGAATCGATCTCGGACGAGATCGACGTCGAGCGGTTGCTCGACACCGACGAGAACCTGTCGTTCCGCCGCCCCGGCGTGGGGCCGGACGTGCCGCGCCGGCTGCGCCGCGGCGACTGGGTGATCCAGAAGCAGTTCGACCTGCACGGGCTGCGGGTCGACGAGGCGCGCGAGGCGCTGGTGGCCTTCCTCGCCGAGTGCCTGAAGCGCGAGACCCGCTGCATCCGGGTGATCCACGGCAAGGGGCTCGGCTCGGTGAACCGCGAGCCGGTGCTCAAGGGCAAGGTGCTGAAGTGGCTGACGCAGCGCGACGAGGTGCTCGCGTTCTGCCAGGCCGGGCCGAACGACGGGGGCAGCGGCGCGCTCGTCGTGCTGCTGCGCCCGCCACCGTCGCCGGCGGTGCGGCGGCGGCGGCGCTGATCAGCCGCCGGCGCGGGCGTCGAGCCAGCGGCGCAGCGCGTCGAGGCGCGCGTCCAGGCCCTTGTAGGCGAGCGTGGCGGGCGACATCGAGTCGAGCGCGGCGCGCAGCGTCGCGAGGCGTTCGGGCGTGTGCGCGGCGTCGGCGAGCGGCGCGAGGTGCAGGCGGATCAGGAACAGCGCGGCGGCGGCGTCGCCGGCCGCGCCCGGTGGCATCGGCAGGCTGACCTGGCGTTCGCAGCGGAACCAGGGCGAGGTGGCATCGACCGCGGCGGGCGCAGGTGCGTCGGCCGGATGGCGCGGACGCGCGCCGTCCGGCGCGACCGTCCAGACGAAGCGCACGAACGGCCCTTGCGAGGTCAGCGCCCGCGACAACGCGAGCGCCGAGGACTGCAGCAGTTCGGCGTCGGCGACCGGCGCATGGATCGAGGCGAAGTCGCGGCCGATCTTCGCGGCCGGATCCCAGCCGCTGGGGAAGCAGACGTGCAGCAGCCGCGCGCGGGCCGGCTCGCCGGGCGCGGCCTCCATCCAGGCGAGATCCTCCTGCAGCGCGAGCGCGAGCGCGTGCAGGGGCCGCTCGGCGGGCGGGCGCGACGCGATCCAGTCGAGGACCGGGACGGCGTCCGGTCGCAGCGCGCGCAGCGAGAACGGTGCCCGAGGGTCGGCCGGGAACGCCCAGCCGGCGACGCGGGCGAGGATCTCGTCGCCCGCGCGTTCGAGGGGCGACGCGGGGGCGTCGGGGATCGGGCCGTCCGCGGCACCACGCATCGCCGGTCCGGCCTCGGCGGGCACCGCGCCGGCATCGGCATTCGCCCCGCTGGCTGCATCCGGCCTGGCAGCAACCGCCACGGCACTGGCCCCGCCCGCCCGCGCCGCGACGATCGCGTTCGCGGCGGCGCCCACGCGCGCCCAGACCGCACCCAGGTCGAGCGCGAGCGCCGGATCGATCGCCACGCAACGCTCCGGCCAGCGCCGCAGCCGCGCCAGCTTGGCCATGAGGGTCGCCGGCGCGTCGGCGTCCGCATCGAGCACCTCGCGCTCGACGCGCCCGTGCGCGACCCCGCCCAGCCGGACCAGGTCCGGCCGCGGCCGGTAGGTCGCCGTCACCGGGAACGGCAGGCGCGGCGCGCCCCAGTGCCCGACGGAGACGTCCGGCCAGGGGTACGATGAGGAGACATCGTCGTCACGTCCCACGCACCGGAGACTGCCCGCCTTGGATGCGATCGTCCAGCATCTCCCCGAGCTCGCGCTCGCCGGCGCCCTCGCCTGGGGCGCGGGCCTGCGCCTGTACCTCGTCGTGTTCGGCCTCGGGGTGGCCGGCTGGTACGGGATGTTGCCGCTGCCCGAGCACCTGCGGCTGCTCGCCAACCCGGTGGTGATCGGCGCCGCCGGCTTCATGGCGACGGTCGAGCTCTTCGCCGACAAGCTGCCGTGGCTCGACACGTTGTGGGACGGGCTGCAGACCTTCGTGCGGATCCCGGCCGGCGCGGCGCTCGCCGCCGGCGTCTTCGGCGACTCGGGCGCGGGCGTCGCGCTCGCGGCGGCGCTGCTCGGCGGCTCGGTGACCGCGGCGACGCACTTCTCGAAGGCCGGCGCGCGTGCCGCGGCGAACACTTCGCCCGAGCCGTTCTCGAACCTCGCGCTGTCGTTCGCCGAGGACGCGCTGGTCATCGGCGGCAGCTGGCTCGCGATCACCTATCCGGCGGTGTTCCTGGTGCTGCTCGCGGTGTTCCTGGTCGCCGCGGTGCTGCTGGTGAGCTGGCTGGTGCGCGGCTTCAGCCGGCTCTTCAGGCGAGCTCCAGCAGCAGATTCGCCAGGTCTGCCGGCGCGGTGACCATCATGTCGTGGCCGGTGTCGATCGTCCGGTACGTCCAGCCCGCATCGTCCTTGAGCCGGTCGTAGGTCGGCTGCATCGAGCGGAACGGCGGGTTCGCGGCGGCGACGTAGGTCCGGCGCAGGCCCTCGCTGCCGCCATGGCGCAGCACGATCTCGCCGACGTAGGTGGCCGCCGGCATCGGCCGCATCCGCCGCTGCAGCCAGCGGACGTCGTCGCTCGCGGTGACGCCGAACACCTGCGGGGCCGGCGGCGGCAGCGCTACGCCCGCACCATGCTCGCGGATCGCGGCGAGCCGCAGCTGCCGGTCCTCGGGCGTGTTGAAGTCGGCCCAGCGCCAGCGCGTCGTGCCCGGGGGGGGCACCACCGCGTCGAGGAACACGCAGTGCGCGATCCGCTCGCGCAGCACGTCGGCGACGCCGCTGATCACGTTGCCGCCGTAGCTGTGTCCGACCAGCACCAGCTCGCCCTCGGGCTCCTCGGCCTCGACCAGTCCGAGCACGTCGTCCACGTGCGTCGCGAGCGAGACCTGCGTGCCGAACAGGTGGGCGCGGTCGCCGAGCCCGGTCAGCGAGGGCGCGAGCACGCGGTGGCCGGCCGCCGCGAGCCGGGGCGCGACCCGCGCCCAGCACCAGCCGCCGTGCCACGCGCCGTGGACGAGCAGATAGGTGCGCGCCGCGCTCGTCACGGCGGGCTCAGATCGCCTGGTCGCCGGTTTCGCCGGTGCGGATGCGGATCACCTGCTCGATCGCGGTGACGAAGATCTTGCCGTCGCCGATCCGGCCGGTGCGCGCGGCGCGCACCACTGCGTCGATCGCGCCGTCGAGCGACGCATCGGGCACCACCACCTCGACCTTCACCTTCGGCAGGAAGTCGACGACGTACTCGGCCCCCCGGTACAGCTCGGTGTGCCCCTTCTGCCGGCCGAATCCCTTGACCTCGGTCACGGTGAGGCCGGTGACGCCGACCTCAGCGAGCGCCTCGCGGACCTCGTCCAGCTTGAACGGCTTGATGATCGCGGTGATGCGTTTCATGGCGCTCTCCTGGGGCACGCGGCCCGTTCGATGGTGATCAGTCGCGGAACTTCGAGGTGATCGGGTATCGCCAGTCGCGCCCGAACGCTCGCGGCGTGACCCGGATGCCCACCGGCGCCTGCCGGCGCTTGTACTCGCTGATCCGCATCAACCGCACGACCTTCTCGACCGCGTCGCGCGGATATCCGGCCGCGACGATGTCGTCGACGCGCCGGTCCTCCTCCATGTACATCTGGACGATGCCGTCGAGCTGGTCGTACGGCGGCAGAGAGTCCTGGTCCTTCTGGTCGGGCCGAAGCTCGGCGCTGGGCGGGCGCGTGATGATCCGCTCGGGGATCACCTCGGACACCTCGTTGCGGTACGCGCAGAGCCGGTAGACAAGCGTCTTGGCGATGTCCTTGATGACCGCGAAGCCGCCGGCGAGGTCGCCGTAGAGCGTCGAGTAGCCGACCGCCATCTCCGACTTGTTGCCGGTGGTCAGCACGATCGAGCCGAACTTGTTCGACAGCGCCATCAGGATCGTGCCGCGGATACGCGCCTGCAGATTCTCCTCGGTGGTGTCGGGCTTCGTGCCCTCGAACTCGCCGGCGAGCGTCGAGAGGAACGCGTCGAAGCAGGTCGCGATCGGGATCTCGTCGTAGCGCACGCCGAGCCGCGCGGCCATGTCGCGCGCATCGATCCAGCTGATGTCGGCGGTGTAGCGCGAGGGCATCATCACCGCGCGCACCTTGTCGCGCCCGAGCGCGTCGACCGCGATCGCGAGCGTGAGCGCCGAGTCGACGCCACCCGACAGCCCGATGATCGCGCCGGGAAAGCCGTTCTTGCCGAGGTAGTCGCGCACGCCCAGCACCAGCGCCGCGTAGACCTGCGCCTCCAGCGAGGCGGCCGGCGCGATCGGGCCCGTCAGCGTGCCGTCGTCTGCGACGTCGACCAGCAGCAGGTCCTCGACGAAGGCCGGCGCCTGCGCAGCGAGCGAGCCGTCAGCGTTCAGCGCGAAGCCCATGCCGTCGAAAACCAGCTCGTCCTGGCCGCCGACCAGGCTCGCGAGCACGATCGACAATCCCTGCGCACAGACGTTTCGGCGGACCGTGTCCATCCGCTCGCCCTGCTTGTCGAGGTGGTACGGGCTCGCGTTCGGCGCGACCAGCACGCGCGCGCCCGCGGCCTTCGCGGCAGCCGGCGCGTTCGGGAACCAGAAGTCCTCGCAGATCACCACGCCGACCGGCACGCCGTCGACGTCGACGACCAGCGGCGCATCGCCGGGCTCGAAGTAGCGCTGCTCGTCGAACACGCCGTAGTTGGGGAGCTCGCGCTTGCGGTACACGCCGAGCACGCGGCCCGCGTGCACGACGCTCGCCGCGTTGTGGCGTCGCCCCGCCTCCTCGCTCGGATGCCCGACGACGAGGCGAAGCGACGGCCATTGCCGCGACTGCTCGACCAGCGCGCCGAGCACCGCGCGCGTCCTGTCATAGAATGAGCCGCGCAGCAGCAGGTCCTCGGGCGGATAGCCGGTCAGTGACAGCTCCGGCGTCACCAGCACCTGCGCGCAGGCCTCGTGGGCGCGCTGCGCGGCCGAGGCGATCCGGTCGCGGTTGCCTTCGAAATCACCGACGACCTGGTTCAGCTGAGCACTGGCGATCCGGATGGGCATGAGCGGCAAGGTCAATGCGGCGCGAGCCGGTGATTATCGCATGCGAGTCGTGGCTGACGTCCGCACGCTGGACGCCGGTCAATGGGATTCGCTGGCCGGCTTGGCCGGCCCCGGACCGTTCGTGCGACACGCCTTCCTCGCCGCGCTGCAGGCCACCGGATGCGTCGGCGAGGACAGCGGCTGGCTACCGCGGTTCGTCGTGCTCGAGGACGTGTCGGGCGCGCTCGTGGCCGCGGCGCCGCTGTACCTGAAGGGCCACTCGTACGGCGAGTACGTGTTCGACTGGGCCTGGGCCGACGCGTACCGGCGCCACGGGCTGGCGTACTACCCGAAGGGCCTGGTCGCGGTGCCGTTCACGCCGGTGCCGGGCGCACGGCTGCTCGCGCGCGACGACGCGGCGCGCGACGCGCTCGTGCGCGCACTGTGCGACGAGTGCGACGCGCTCGGCCTGTCGTCGCTGCACGTGCTGTTCCCCCGCGACGTCGATGCGGCTGCGCTCGCGCGGGCCGGCCTGATGCAGCGCCACGGGGTGCAGTTCCACTGGCGCAACCCGGGCTGGTGCGATTTCGACGACTACCTCGCCGCGCTGTCGCAGCCCAAGCGCAAGAAGATCCGCGCCGAGCGGCGCAAGGTCGCCGAGGCCGGGGTCGAGGTGCGGATGCTCACCGGCGACGAAATCGGCGAGGCCGACTGGGCGTTCTTCTCGCGCTGCTACCGCACGACCTACGCGCAGCACCACTCGACCCCTTACCTGAACCGCGGGTTCTTCACGGAGCTCGCGCGCACGATGCCCGAGGCGCTGCTGATGGCGCGCGCGACGCGCGCCGGCAGGCCGGTCGCGAGCGCGCTGCTGATGCGCGACGCGCAGGCGATCTACGGCCGTTACTGGGGCGCGGTCGAGCACGTACCCTGCCTGCACTTCGAGGCGAGCTACTACGCGCCGATCGAGTGGGCGATCGCGAACGGCATCGAGCGCTTCGAGGGCGGCGCGCAGGGCGAGCACAAGATGGCGCGCGGCTTCCTGCCGGTGCGGACCTGCTCGTTCCACCGGCTCGCGCACCCGGCGTTCGCCGACGCGGTCGAGCGGTTCCTCGAGCGGGAGACCGACGGCGTCGACGCGTACCTCGACGAGCTCGACGAGCGCTCGCCGATGCGCATGCGCGCCGACGAGAGCGAGGCCGACGACGCGTCTCGCGAGGGCGTGGCGCCGGCCTGAGCGCGCGTGCCGACGCGTCCGGCGGCGATCAGAACTGCGGCTTGTCCTTGGCCGACTTGAAGCGGTCCAGGCCGTCGACGATCTCGGTGGCCGCCTCCTCCGGGCCGCCCCAGCCGATCACCTTGACCCACTTGCCCTTCTCCAGGTCCTTGTAGTGCTCGAAGAAGTGCTGGATCTGCTGCAGGCGGATCGGGTTGATGTCGTCGTATTTCTTCCAGTGCGAATAGATCGGCAGCACCTTGTCGATCGGCACCGCGAGCAGCTTCGAGTCGCCGCCCGCCTCGTCATCCATCTTCAGCACGCCGAGCGGGCGGCAGCGGACCACGGCACCCACGGTGATCGGGTACGGCGTGATCACCAGCACGTCGACCGGGTCGCCGTCGTCGGCGATGGTGTGCGGGATGTACCCGTAGTTACACGGGTAGTGCATCGCGGTCATCATGAAGCGGTCGACGAACAGCGCGCCGGTGGTCTTGTCGACCTCGTACTTGATCGGATCCGCGTTCATCGGGATCTCGATGATCACGTTGAAGTCGTTGGGGATGTCGCGGCCTGAGTCGACGCGGTCGAGGTTCATGGTGGTGTCTCGAGGAGTGGAGTTCGAATTCGTTTCCGGCATTGTACCAGCCCATGCTGCACTGCAGCATGCCGGATGTCGCCCGAATCATCGCGGATAATCGGGCGGCACATGACCATTCCGGGGCCGCACGGCGCGGCCTCTCCGCCCGCCGGAGCCTCCCGATGCTTCACAACCCCATGCGCTTCGTCCATTTCATCGACAACGAGTCGGTCCCGGCCGACGGCGGCGAATCGCTGCCGGTCGTCGACCCGTCCACCGGCGCGGTCTTCGCGCAGATCGCCCGCGGTGGCGCCGCGGACGTCGACCGTGCGGTGCGCGCCGCCCGGGCCGCGTTCCAGGGCCCGTGGGGCCGGCTGTCCGCCGTCGATCGCGGACGGCTGCTGCGACGCTGGGCCGACGCGGTCGAGGCGCACGCCGACGAGCTCGCGCAACTCGAGTCGCAGGACACCGGCAAGCCGCTCAAGCAGGCACGCGCCGACGCGCTCGCGCTCGCCCGCTACTTCGAGTTCTACTCCGGCGCGGCCGACAAGCTCCATGGCCAGACGATCCCCTACCAGGACGGCTACACCGTCCTGACGATCCGTGAGCCGCACGGCGTGACCGGACACATCGTGCCGTGGAACTATCCGATGCAGATCTTCGGCCGCTCGGTGGGTGCCGCGCTCGCCGCCGGCAACGCCTGCGTGGTGAAGCCCGCCGAGGATGCCTGCCTGTCGCTGCTGCGCGTGGCCTCGCTCGCCGCGGCGGTCGGCTTCCCCGCAGGCTCGCTGAACATCGTGACCGGCCTCGGGCCCGAGGCCGGCCAGGCGCTCGCCGAGCATCCGGGCATCGACCACATCTCGTTCACCGGCTCGACGGAGACCGGCCGGCGCGTGGCCATCGCCGGCGCCGGCCATCACTGCGCGGTGACGCTCGAGCTCGGCGGCAAGTCGCCGCAGATCGTGTTCGCCGACGCCGACGTCGAGACTGCGCTGCCGGTGCTGGTCAACGCGATCATCCAGAACTGCGGCCAGACCTGCTCGGCCGGCAGCCGCGTACTCGTCGAGCGCCCGCTCTACGAGCCGCTGCTCGAGCGCCTCGCCGAACGCTTCGGCACACTGAGAGCAGGGCCGGCGTCGATGGACCTCGACCTCGGCCCGCTGGTCAACCGCAAGCAGCAGCAGCGCGTCTGGGATTTCCTGTCCGACGCGCAGGCTGGCGGCATTCCGCTGATGGCGCAGGGCGAGATCGTCGACGACGCGCCCTCGGAGGGCTTCTACCAGGCGCCGGTGCTGCTGCGAGACGTACCGTCCACGCACCGGCTGTGGCAGGACGAGGTCTTCGGCCCGGTGCTCGCGGTGCAGGCCTTCGAGGACGAGGACGAGGCGCTCGCGCTCGCCAACGGCACCCAGTACGGGCTGGTCGCAGGCGTCTGGACCCGCGATGGCGGCCGCCAGATGCGCCTCGCGCGCCGGCTGCAGTCGGGCCAGGTGTTCATCAACAACTACGGCGCCGGCGGCGGCGTCGAACTGCCCTTCGGCGGCGTGAAGGCGAGCGGCTACGGGCGCGAGAAGGGGTTCGAGGCGCTCTACGGGTTCACGACGTTGAAGACCGTCGCGATCCGGCATGGGTGAGGACGGGGTTTCGGCGGGCACTGCTCGCCGCCCTCCGAACGGGCGCCGCATGCTTGCGGCGCACTGCTCTA
Organism: Burkholderiales bacterium; assembly: GCA_020248665.1. Classification (GTDB taxonomy): domain Bacteria; phylum Pseudomonadota; class Gammaproteobacteria; order Burkholderiales; family Burkholderiaceae_E; genus UBA4615. Next base: position 11,862 of record JADCHE010000117.1, read on the forward strand.
CCCCCCCACCGCCAACCGCGCCGCCTCCCTGAACTGCGCCCCCGCCTCCTCCTTCCTGCCCAGCCCCTCGTACAGTTCCCCCAGCGCCGCGTGGACCGCCACCGACGGCTGGTTCTTGACCGCGAGCCGCAGGTACTCCTCCGCCTTCCCCCACAGCTTCTCGCTCGCGCACACTCGCCCGAGCGCGACCAGCAGCCCGGGCTCGTCGCCGTAGCGCTTGCGCCATCCCTCCAGCCGCTCGAGCCGGTCGCGCAGCGGCAGCCCGCCGATCCGCGCGTATGCGTCGGCCGGCGCATCGTCCCAGCCCGCGTCGAGCGCCTGCTCGACGATCTTCCGGCCTTCGTCGGCGGCGCCCGCCTCGGCGAGCGCCTTCGCGGTCAGCGCGGCGAGCTCGGGCAGCGCGCGCTCGTCGGGGCGCATCGAGCGCCACAACCCGCGGAGCGCCGTGGCGTCGCCGGCCTTGCGCACCACCAGCTCGCCGTATGCGCGGTCGCGCAGCCGGCGCACCGCAGCCGGGTGCAGCGCGTCGCGCTTCTCGACGAGCCGCAGCGTGCGCAGTACCTCGTCCCAGCGCTCGGCCTGCTCGTAGGCGCGCAGCGCGGTACGCAGCGACACGATGTGCCGCGCGCCCTTCGCGTGCAGCCGCTCCACGATCTCGAGCGCCTCCTGCGTGCGCCGGTCCTCGACCGCGAGCTCGGCCTGCGTCATCAGCAGCGCGTTGGCGGTGCCGGGATCGGCCTGCGCGTCGGCGAGCCAGCGGTCGCGGCGCGCGGCTTCCTGCATCCGCTGCGCCGAGCGCGCGGCGATCAGCGCGGCCGGCCCGGCGGTGGAGGGGTTCGCCTGCGCGACCTGCGCGAAGCGTTCGACCCTCGCCAGCCGGCCCTCGAAGAACGCCAGCACGCTGTCGCGCAATGCGCCGACCGCCTGTTCCTGCTGTCGGCGTGCGCGGTACTCGCGCACGCGCTGCGGCAGGCGCAACGCACGCGCGGTACCGACCAGCACCAGGTGAAGCGCCACGAAGCCCGCCGCGAGCAGTACGAGCGCGAGGTTGACCGACACCTCGACCCGGTACGGCGGCCACAGGATCGCGACGTTGCCGTGATTGAAGCGCATCAGCAGCGCCAGACCGACGGCGGCCGCGAACGCGACGAGCAGCCAGACCATCCAGCGCACGCCGCTACCTCGCGTCCGACGCGGCGCGCGCCGCGCGGACCGCGCCGATGCTCTCGGCGAGCGACGGCAGGTCGATCGCGAGCCGGGTCGCCTGCAACTGGCGCAGCGCCGCCTGCGCGGCCACCACCGTCTTGTGCTGCGGATCGAACCACTTGTCGATCGCGCCGGTGGCCCGCGCGAGGTCGCTGCGGAACAGGGCGTCGTTGCGGGCCAGCAGGTTGAGCCGCGCGTTGAGCAGCTGCAGCCGCAGCGTCTCGCGCGCGAGGAAGCGCTGGTCGGGTGACAGCAGCAGCGCTTCGGGCTGGTCGACGCGCTGCACCCGGAACAGCGAACGCAGCTCGGCGACGAACGCATCCCAGCCCTGCAGCCCGGTACGCGCGACGCGCTCGGGCAGGCCGCGCAGACCTGTGGCCGGCGGCTCGCCGCCGCGGGCCGTGGGCGCACCGGTCCCCGCCGGCTGCAGGTCGGCGAGGAGCGGCATCTGCTCGACCACGCCGATCACCGCGTCGAGCCGGTTCACCGCCGCCGCGAAGTCGGCGAGCGGCACCGACTTCAGCCGCTCGATGTCCCGGGTCAGAACCCGGCGCAGGCCGATCATCGCCGGCTGGTTGGAGCGGGCGAGCACCTGCTCGGCGTCCTGCATCGCGAGCAGCGCACTCTGCACGTTGCCGCCGAGCTGCAGCTGCTGCGCGGCGATCATGATGGAGTTCTCGACGTCGGCGAGCATCAGGTCGCCGCGGTTACGCGCCATCTCGTCGTAGAGCTGGCGCAGCTGCGCCTGCTGGCCGAGCGTGTCGGCGAGCTTCGCCTCCAGCACCGCCCCCTTGGCCTGGGTCTCGCGCAGCGTGTCGGCGAGCAGCTTCAGCTGCTGGTCGCGTTGCTGGTCGCGCAGCTCCGCGTCCTGCAGGCGGCGGGCGAGGTCGCGCTCGACGCGCGAGAGGCGGTCCTGCACGAACCAGCCGGCGGCCGCGACGGCCAGCACGGCGAGCGTGACCAACGCCCAGCCGGTGCGCGCCGCGACCGCGGGCGCCGCGGCGGTCGCGGCGGCCCGGCCCGGCGAGCGAGCATCGGCCGGCGCGGGGCGCGCGGGCGCCGCGTCGAC
>JADCHE010000118.1 GCA_020248665.1 Burkholderiales bacterium
CCGCCCCGCGGCCGGTGATCGCCGGGCGGCGCGGCGGACGGCGGCGGGCATCGGGGCAGGGCGGGGCAAGCATCGCGCACCAGCCTAGCGCGGTGCGTCCGGGCCGTGCCAGTCCGCCCGTCGGCCGGGCGCCGGGCGTTCCGGTAAAATCCCGGTTTGCCCTGGCCGTCTCGGCGCCGGGGCCGCCAGGAACGCCCCTTGAAAGAAACCCGTCACGCGCGCACCGGGCGCGACCGAAAGGCCCACCTGTCGGCCGACGCCGAGCGGCTCGTCGCGGCCGCGCTCGGGCTGTCCAACTCCGGCAGCCGGTTGGAGGACCGCTACTGGGACGCGCAGCTGGCGCAGCGCATCGAACGGCTGCTCGACACCGGCCACCCGCAGTCGATCCACGACGCGCTCGACCGGCTCAACCAGACCGACGGTGAGGCCTACGGCGCGCTGATCGAGGCGGTCGAGACCGCGGCCGAGTCGGTCGTCGTCGAGCACGAGGGCGCGCGCTGGGACGTGCTGCTGGTCGCCGCTCCGGTGGTCGCCTGGACCCGCTTCCGGATCCCCTCGGGCCCGATCCCGCCGGACGCCGTGCTCGCGCTGTCGGCACACTGGCAGGCGCACGTGCTGGCGCGCGACGTCCGCTTCCGGATGGCGCCGTTCCTCTACAGCGTCGACCAGCTGCCTCGCGACTTCGGCGAGCTGCGGCGCCTGACGCGCAAGCTCGGCACCGCAGCGGTCGCGCCGCCCGCCGCGGCCCCCCGGCTCGACCTGAAGTCGCTGCCCGAGGCGGCCGAGATGCTCGCCGACGGACGCTTCCTGGTCGCCGCGATCGCCGCGCCGCAGGACGCGCCGCTGTTCCGCTGGCAGCAGCCCGACTCGAGCGAGCACGCCTCGCGCGTCGCCTGCCTCGAGCACTGGATCGCGCAGGCGCGGTCGTCGATCGAGGCGCTGCTGCCCGGCTGCGGCTTCGAGTGCCTGCTGCCCGACGCGTTCCACATCAACCTGCGCGAAGCCGACCGGCGGGTGCGCCCGTATGCGATCAAGGCCGCGGTGCACTTCCTCACCCACGCGCTCGACCTCGAGCCCGAGGGCATCAAGGCGACGGTGGCCGCGTTCGGCGACGATCGCGTCGACGAGTACCGGATCGGGCTGTCGGTCGGCGACGACGAGGACGTCGCGCAGGGCGTGGTCTGGCCGCTGCTCGGCGCCGAGAGCGAGACCGACGACCCGTCGCCGCTCGACCGGATCCGCGAGACGCTGCGTGAGGCGGGCGTGACCGAGATGCGCACCTGGGCGGAGCTGACCGAGCCCGAGTACTGCGAGGACTGCGGCGTGCCGCTGTACCCGAACCACGTCGGCGAGGTCGTCCACGCGGAGATGCCCGAGGACGCCGAGCCCGAGGGCACTCACTTCCACTGACGCGGCGCGGCCGCGTGCCGCGCGGCTCAGCGTGCGACCGGCTCGGTCCGCAGCGCGAGCGCCACCTGGTTGCGCAGCAGGCGCACCGCCTCGACCTGGTCGGAGGCGGGCGGCGGCGCGCCGACCACCTCGCGGTCGGCGAAGAAGAAGCCCATCGGCTTGCCGCCGACCATCAGCGGCAGCAGCACGAAGCCGCGCGTCGTCGGGAACGCGAGCGGCAGCCAGGCCGGCAGCCGCGTGCGCACCGACTGGACGCCGATGTCGGCGATGTGCAGGTCCGCGCCGCGAGCGAGCGCCGCATGGAACAGGTCGGGCGCGAACTGGACCGGCATCACGATCCGCGCGCGCAGCGGCGCGAGTTCGCAGCCCGCCGAGGCCCGCGGGCGGAACGCGGCGGCCGCGTCGTCGCGCGCGAAGTACACCGCGCGCGCGGCGCCCAGCACCTCGCGCAGCGCCTCGGTGGCGATCTGCACGACGCGGCCGGTGCCGTGCGAGTCCGACAGCGCCTCCGAGATCTTCGACAGCGTCGACAGCAGCCTGCGGTCGGGCTCGACGTCGCGGGGCGCGCCGCCGCCGGTCGTGCGCTCGGCTGCGGCCGCCTCCGCGTCGGCCGCATGGTCGTCGTCGAGGGTGGCCCGCCCGGCCGCACCCGGCGCCGACGGCGCGTCCGCCAGCGACGACGGCAGCCCGAGGCCCTGCGCCAGCAGCTTCGTCTGGTCGTGCGCCTCGCGCAGCACGTCGCCGATGTCGTCGGCCGCCATGTCGAGCGCGTCGCCGAAGCGGCGCGCGAGCGCCGCCACCGTGCGGTCGCGCCCGCCGAGGCCGTTGCGGCGTTCGAGGATCGCCGACTCGTCGCCGAACGCGGCGCCGAGGGTCACCCAGTCGATCGATGCGCGCGGCGCGACCGCTCGCGCCGGGACCGCATGCAACGCCTGCTGGATCCGCGGCGGCAGGCCCCAGCCCGACACCACCTCGAGCGCGAGCTCGTCGTACGCGCGGCCGATCAGCCGCTTCGCGACGCCGGCCTCGGCGTGGCCCATCGCCACCTCCTCCCGGACCTGCGCGACCGCCTCGGGCGCGTGGATCGCCGCGATCAGTCGTCCGACGTTGCGGAACATCGCCCCGATCGCGGCTTCCTCGGCGCAGGCCGGCCAGCGCCGCTGCAGCGTGCAGCGCGCGACCGACGAGGCGCCGAGCGCCTGGCCGAAGTCGCGCATCACCGAGCGCGCGCGCCGGCCCTCGACCAGCGAGTCGACCAGCAGCATCGACAGCGCCAGGGTGCGGATCTGGTCGAAGCCGAGCAGCACCAGCGCGCGCGACACGGTGGTGACCGGGGCGGCGTCGCGGGTGCGGTAGAGCGGCGAGTTCGCGCAGCGCAGCAGCCGCTGCGTCAGCGAGACGTCCGACAGGATCGCCCGCGCGAGCTGGTCGACGGTGTCGGAGTCCCCCGAGGCCATCTTCGAGACCGTCGCCACCGACTGGCCGAGCGCCGGCAGCGCGGCGTCCTCGCGCAGGGCGTCGCGTATACGGAGCAGGGGCTCGGGCGTGGGCACGGGACGGGTCCGGGACGTCGGATTGCGTCCATGGTGTCAGCGGGGTCGCGCGACGACGCAACGAATATCGGCGTGCGCACCGGCCTTCTCTCGCCGCGATCGACCGGACGGTCCCGCCGACGGGACGGCCGGTGCCGTGCCCCCGGTGCTCGCCCGACCGGATGGGCGGGGCCGCGATGCCCGGTCGCGTGCCGTGGCGCGTCGGTGCCGGGGCTTCCGTTCTGCGTAAGCCGAGCGTAATATAAGCAAATAAGGATATATCGGTGGGATCGCCGATCGATCGCCGAGGGGCCGCCGAGCGCGCCGGCCCCGATGCCTGGAGGTGACGTGGACGGACGCGAGGGCCCCGCGGGGCGACTGATCAAGGCGCCGGAGAGCTTCCTGGACGCCACCGGGATCCGCCGGGTGTTCGACGAGGCGAAGCACGGCCGGCGCGACTTCATCCGCCGCGCGTTCGCGGCGGCCGCGGCCGGTGGCGGTGCGCTCGCCGCGGGCGCGGCGCGGGCGACGTCGAACCCGGTGCCCGCCGGCGGCGACGATCCGGCCATCCTCGAGCTGCCCGAGCACACCCGGGGCCTCGGCCAGGCGGTCGTCACCGACGGCTACGGCCGGCCCTCGAAGCACGAGGCGAACGTCCAGCGCCGCCAGAGCCCGGGCCTGACGCAGACCAACCAGGCGTCGGTGTCGTTCGCGCCGCTGCAGAGCCTGTTCGGCATCGTGACCCCGAGCGGCCTGCACTTCGAGCGCCACCACCAGGGCTGGTGGGACGTCGACCCGTCGAAGCACCGGCTGATGATCAACGGCTCGGACGAGAAGATCGTGCGCACGCCGATGGTCTTCACGATGGACGAGCTGATGCGGCTGCCCTCGGTCAGCCGCTTCCACTTCATCGAGTGCGGCGCCAACAGCGGCATGGAGTGGGGCAACGTCGCGGTGCCGACCTGCCAGTACACCCACGGCATGCTGAGCTGCAGCGAGTTCACCGGCGTGCCGCTCAAGCTGCTGCTCGACCTGGCCGGCGTCGACTACAGGCGAGGCCGCTATGTGCTCGCCGAGGGCGCCGACGGCTCGTCGATGACGCGCACGGTGCCGATGGAGCTCGTCGAGCGCGGCGAGGTGATCGTCGCCTACGGCCAGAACGGAGAGATGCTGCGGCCCGAGAACGGCTACCCGCTGCGCCTCGTCGTGCCCGGCGTGCAGGGCGTGAGCTGGGTCAAGTACCTGCGCCGCATCGAGGTGGGCGACCAGCCCTATGGCGCGAAGGACGAGACGCTGCACTACGTCGACCTGATGCCCGACGGCCTGCACCGCCAGTACACCAGCCTGCAGGAGTGCAAGAGCGTCGTCACGACCCCGTCGGGCGGCCAGGTGCTGCTCGAGCGCGGCTACTACGCGATCAGCGGCCTCGCGTGGTCCGGCCGCGGCAAGGTGAGGAAGGTCGACGTCTCGGTCGATGGCGGGCGCAGCTGGCGGCCCGCACGGCTCGAGACGCCGGTGCTGTCGAAGTGCCTGACGCGCTTCAACCTCGACTGGACCTGGGACGGCAAGCCCGCCCTCGTGCAGAGCCGTGCCACGGACGAGACGGGCTACGTGCAGCCGACCTACCGCCAGCTGCGCGCGGTCCGCGGCTCACGCTCGATCTACCACAACAACGCGGTGCAGACCTGGCAGGTCACCGAGAGCGGGGAGGTCAGGAATGTCCAGCTGTCGTGACCTCGTGCGCGGCGTCGCCGCCGTCGCGCTCGCGCTCGCGGCGGGCGCCGCGCTCGCCCAGTCGTCCGCGTTCCCCGGCATCGGGCGGCCCGCCACGCCCAAGGAGCTCGCCGCCTGGGACATCGACGTGCGGCCCGACTTCAGGGGCCTGCCGAAGGGCTCCGGCAGCGTCGCGAAGGGCCAGGACGTCTGGGAGGCGAAGTGCGCCTCGTGCCACGGCATCTTCGGCGAGAGCAACGAGGTGTTCTCGCCGATCGTCGGGGGCACCACGAAGGAGGACGTCCGGACCGGCCGCGTCGCGCGGCTGACCGATTCCTCGTTCCCGGGCCGCACGACGATGATGAAGCTGTCGAACCTGTCGACGCTGTGGGACTACATCAACCGTGCGATGCCCTGGAACGCGCCGAAGTCGCTGACCGTCGAGGAGGTGTACGCGGTCACCGCCTACATCCTCAACCTGGGCGGCGTCGTGCCCGACGACTTCACGCTGTCGGACGCGAACGTGCGCGAGGTCCAGCAGCGGCTGCCCAACCGCAACGGCATGACGACCGAGCACGCGATGTGGCCCGGTGCCGGCTTCGGCACGCGCAAGCCCGACGTCGCCGCGGTCGCGTGCGTGAAGGACTGCGCGAGCGAGCCGAAGGTCGCCTCGCTGCTGCCCGACTTCGCGCGCAACCAGCACGGCAACCTCGCCGAGCAGAACCGCGTCGTCGGCCCGCAGCGCGGCGCGGACACGACGCGGCCGGCGCCCGCGTCGCTGTCGGAGTCCGCCGCGCGGGCGGGGGTCGCGACGCTCGCCGCGGCGGCACCCGCCGCGGCGGCAGCGGCCCCGCCCGCGGCGGCGCCTGGCTCGGGCTCGGCGCTCGCGCTCGCCCAGAAGCACGCATGCATGGCCTGCCACGGCCTCGACTCGAAGCTGGTCGGGCCGAGCTTTCGCGACATCGCGAAGAAGCACGGCGGGCGCGGCGACGCTGTCGACTACCTCGCCGGCAGGATCAAGGCGGGCGGGTCGGGCGTCTGGGGCCCGATCCCGATGCCGCCCCAGGCGCTCGGCAACGACGATGCCCGATCCATCGCGCAATGGCTGGCCGCCGGAGCCAGGAAGTAACATGTCCGGTTCAGTTCCGTCACCGCTTCACCCCGAACAGGAGACCTCGTCCGTGAACACCCGCAGGAAGATGCTGAGCGACTCCGCCCGCGTGGCGGCGGCGCTCGCGGCGGCCGGTTGGCTGCCCAACGTCGCGTTCGCCCAGTCGGCGGGCGCGTGGAACAAGGCCGCCTTCGAGGCCAAGACCATGGCCGACCTCATGAAGGCGATGGGTGCGTCCGCCCCGGCCGAGAGCAAGGACGTGACGCTGACCGCTCCCGACATCGCGGAGAACGGCGCGGTCGTGCCGATCGGCGTCGCGACCACCGCGGCCGGCGTCAAGCAGCTGCTGGTGCTCGTCGAGAAGAACCCGAACACCCTGGCCGCGTACTTCGACGTCACCGACGCCGTCGAGCCCAGCTTCAGCACCCGCGTGAAGATGGGCCAGTCGTCGGACGTCTACGCGGTCGCGATCACCGGCGACGGCAAGGCGCTGTTCGCGAAGAAGGAAGTCAAGGTCACGCTCGGCGGCTGCGGCGGCTGACGGCACACGAACCGAAGGAGATCGACATGGCAGATCCGATGCGCATCCGCGCGCAGGCGTCCGGCGACAAGGCGACCGTGCGCGTGCTGATGAGTCACGAGATGGAGACCGGGCAGCGCAAGGACGCGTCCGGCAAGCTGGTGCCGGCCTGGTTCATCACCGAGGTCAGCGCGCAGCACAACGGCAAGCCGGTGATGACCGCCCAGTGGGGCCCGGCCGTCTCCAAGAACCCGTTCCTGCAGTTCGTCGTCAAGGGCGCGAAGGCCGGCGACAAGATCTCGGTGACCTGGGTCGACAACAAGGGCGACAAGCGCACCGACGAGGCGACGGTCTCCTGACAGTCCGGTGGACTGTCAAGGCACGGTCGGCCGTCGACCGGCCGTCGGGCTTGAGTGCGCTGGACTGCCGGGGGATGGTCAGCCCCCGCGATAACGACAAGGAGGAGATCTCGATGAAAGGATCCGTGTTCGCGGCGGCGCTCGCCGTCGCCGTGACGGGTGGCGCGCACGCGCAGGGCAAGTCCACGGCCGACGGCATCGCCGAGTACCGCAAGATGCTCGAGGACGGCAATCCGGCCGAGCTGTTCGAGGCCAGGGGCGAGGCCCTGTGGAAGCGCAAGCGCGGCCCGAAGAACGCCTCGCTCGAGCAGTGCGACCTGGGCCGCGGCCCGGGCGTGATCAAGGGCGTGTTCGTCACGCTCCCGCGCTACTTCCCCGACACGAAGCGCGTCCAGGACCTCGAGTCGCGGCTGATGACCTGCATGGAGACGCTGCAGGGCATCCCCGCCGCGGACGTCGCGAAGACCCCGTTCGGCCGGGGCGAGCAGCAGAACATGGAGGGGCTGGTCGCCTGGATCTCGGCCGAGTCGCGCGGCATGAAGTTCGACCTGCCGCAGTCGCACCCCGCAGAGCGCGAGATGTACGAGCTCGGCAAGCGCGCGTTCTTCTACCGCGCCGGCACGCACGACTTCTCGTGCGCGTCCTGCCACGGCGAGGAGGGCAAGCGCATCCGCCTGCAGGACCTGCCGTTGCTCACCAAGAACCCGGGCGACGGCGTGGGCTTCGCCGCGTGGCCGGCCTATCGCGTCAGCAGCGGCGAGCTCTGGGGCATGCAGCGGCGGCTCAACGACTGCTTCCGCCAGCAGCGCTTCCCGTTCCCCGGCTACGGATCGGACGTGACCATCGCCCTCGGGACGTACATGGGTGTCAATGCGAAGGGCGCGGAATCGATCGCGCCGTCGATCAAGCGCTGAGGGAGGACGCATGAACCGAACACGCACGCTCCGCACGATCGTCGTCGCGCTCGGCGCCGTCGGCCTGGTCGCCGGCTGCGCGACCGTCTCCTCGACCTGGTCGTCGCTCACCGGACCGTCGGCCGCCGAGCTCGATGCCCGCGCCGACCGCATGATCAAGGCCTCCTTCCGCGACCAGGGCATCGCAAAGGTGGACCGGCTGGACCAGGACCTGGCCAACGACGCCTGCTCCGACGCGGCGGTGACCGGCAAGGACCTGCCCGAGGCGGTCGCCAAGCGCATCGAGGCCGAGAACATGAAGACGGTCAGGGCCCCGTCCGACGGCCGCTACCTCGGCGACTTCAAGCGCGGCGAGACCATCGCCCAGAGTGGCCGAGGCATGACCTGGACCGACGCGACCGCAGACCCCGCGGCCAACGGCGGCAACTGCTACAACTGCCACAAGCTGTCGAACGCCGAGATCTCGTACGGCACGATCGGCCCGAGCCTCTACAACTACGGCAAGCTGCGCGGCGTCACCGATCCGAACAGCCCGTCGGCGAAGGCGATGATCGAGTACACCTGGGGCAAGCTGTGGAACACGCGCGCCTACAACGCGTGCTCGAACATGCCCCGCTTCGGCCACGCAGGCCTGTTGAACGAGCAGCAGCTCAAGGACCTGATGGCGCTGCTGCTCGACCCGAAGTCTCCCGTGAACCAGTAGCGTCGCGCGCCCCGCTCAGGCGGGGTCCGTTCCCTCCATCAGTGGTTGCCGAATCATGAATCTTTCGAGGCGCGAATTCCTCCAGGTGCTGGCCGCGGCCTCGGCCGCGGGCATGGCACTCGGCCGTCACGCCGAGGCCGACGCGCAGGCGGCGCAGCAGGGCCTGTACGACCTCCCGTCGTTCGGCAACGTGTCGCTGCTGCACATGACCGACTGCCACGCGCAGCTGTTGCCGATCCGTTTCCGCGAGCCGAGCGTGAACCTCGGGGTCGGCGGGATGGCCGGCCAGCTGCCGCACCTGGTGGGCGAGCACCTGCTGAAGGCGGCGAAGATCCCAGCCGGCACTCCGCAGGCGCACGCGTTCACCTACCTCGACTTCGAGCGGGCCTCGCGCCGCTACGGCAAGGTCGGCGGCTTCGCCCACCTCGCGACGCTCGTGAAGCAGCTGAGGGCGAGCCGCCCGGGCGCGCTGCTGCTCGACGGCGGCGACACCTGGCAGGGCTCGGCGACCTCGCTGTGGACGAACGCGCAGGACATGGTCGACGCGTGCAAGGCGCTCGGCGTCGACGTGATGACCGGCCACTGGGAGTTCACCTACGGGATGGATCGCGTCAAGGAGATCGTCGAGAAGGACTTCAAGGGCGCGATCGACTTCGTCGCGCAGAACGTCAGGACGACCGACTTCGAGGACCCGGTCTTCAAGCCCTACGTGATCCGCCCGATCAACGGCGTGCCGGTCGCGATCGTCGGCCAGGCCTTCCCGTACACCCCGATCGCGAACCCGCGCTACCAGGTGGCGGACTGGAGCTTCGGCATCCAGGACGACAACATGCAGAAGGTCGTCGACGAGGCGCGCGGCAAGGGCGCGCAACTCGTCGTCGTCGTCTCGCACAACGGCATGGACGTCGACCTGAAGATGGCCTCGCGCGTACGCGGCGTCGATGCCATCTTCGGCGGCCACACCCACGACGGCGTGCCGGTCGCGGTGCCGGTGAAGAACGCCGGCGGCACGACGCTGGTCACCAATGCAGGCAGCAACGGCAAGTTCCTCGGCGTGATGGACTTCGACGTGAAGGGCGGCAAGGTCGTCGACTTCCGCTACCGGCTGCTGCCGGTGTTCTCGAACATGCTGAAGCCCGACCCTGCGATGGACGCGCTGATCCGGAAGGTCCGAGCCCCCTACGAGTCGAAGCTCGCCGAGACGCTCGCGGTCACCGACGGCGTGCTCTACCGTCGCGGCAACTTCAACGGCACCTGGGACCAGCTCATCGTCGATGCGCTGATCGACGTGCAGGGGGCGGACCTCGCCTTCTCGCCGGGCTTCCGCTGGGGAACCAGCCTGCTGCCGGGAGACGCGATCACCCGCGAGCTGCTGATGGACCAGGTGGCGATCACGTATCCGTACGCGACGCTCACCGAGATGACCGGCGAGATGATCAAGACGGTGCTCGAGGACGTCGCCGACAACCTGTTCAACCCGGACCCGTACTACCAGCAGGGTGGAGACATGGTCCGCGTCGGCGGCCTCGAGTACGCGATCACGCCGGGCGCGGCGATGGGCGGCCGCATCACGGACATGCGACTCGCGGGCCGGCCGATCGAGGCGGGCAAGCGCTACAAGGTCGCCGGTTGGGCGCCGGTCTCGGAGGAGGCGAAGAACGCACCGGGCGTCAAGCCCGTGTGGGACGTCGTCGAGACCTGGCTGAAGGGACGCGGCGGCCGGGTGCCCGCGCGCACGCTGAACACGCCGCGGCTGATCGGCGTGCAGGGCAATCCCGGCATCGCCGCCGCGTGAGCGGACGGGCCGGTCACCGAAGCACACGAAGGGGAGGCACACCATGAAGCGGACCATCCGTTCGATCGTCGTCGGCACGCTGTTCGCCGTCGCCGCCGCGACCGCGTCGGCGCAGGACGCCGTCGTCTACCACGTCAACGACACCGCGACGCAGGCGCTCGCCGGGCTGCGCAACATCCGCAACCACCTCGAGGCCGATCCGGGCGCGAAGATCACCGTGGTGACCCATGCGTTCGGCGTCGACTTCCTGATGGAAGGCATGAAGGACCGCAACGAGAACCCGTTCTCGGCGACGGTTGCCGCGCTCGTCGCTCGCGGCGTGAAGTTCGAGGTCTGCGAGTTCACGCTGAAGAACCGCAACCTGAAGAAGGAGCAGTTCATCCAGGAAGCCGACTTCACGCCGTCGGGCGTGGCGCGGATCGCCAAGCTGCAGAAGCAGGGCGCCGCGTACATCAAGCCCTGAGAACCCGGCCGCCCCCGCACGGAGCGTCGTCGTGGAAGCGATCGTCGAGGCCCTCGGAGAGAACGGCGCGCTCGCCGCGGCGGGCCTCGCCGTCGGCATCGGGTTCGGCTTCTTCGCGCAGCGCTCGCGCTTCTGCCTGCGCTCGGCGGTCATCGAGTTCGCGCGCGGGCATCCGGGCGGCAAGCTGACGGTGTGGCTGTTCGCGTTCGCGACCGCGGTGGTCGCGACGCAGGCGCTCGTGAGATCGGAAGAGCACA